>JBNKYR010000001.1:0-52988 GCA_050300995.1 Crocinitomicaceae bacterium
CTTTATGCCGATCCTGAAAAATTCGGAAAGCAGGTTGGTGGTGATGTCATCGCGAACAAGAAAACCTTGCTGTATCTCACCGCCATAAACAAAGCCACCAAAGAACAGCAGGAGATCCTGAAACAACTTCAGAATACGAGGGACATCGACCTGAAAATTCGCCGAACCAGGGAAGTATTCGACCACCTGAATGTGCGACAGGACTGCCAGGAACGCATGGAAGAACATTACGCCAAAGCCAAAGAAGCCATTCAATCCATTCAGGTCTCCGAAGAAAAGAAAGCCCCCCTGCTTGCATTAGCCAGTTACCTGATGGACAGGGATATTTAGAAATATTCTTAACAGGATATTTCGTAATATTCGGCTATGCCATTCAATCGGTTTAATCATTCGATCCTGGGGGAAATACGTCCCCGCTTTAAACTAAAGATCTCCGTTCCACCGGAACAGGCGCTTGATCATGCTGCTCAACGGCTTTACAATGATAAAACGGTCAGTGGTGAACGCTCCGATCATTTGCTATTCCTGAAAACACCCAGTTGGCAACGTCATTACTGGTCGCCCGAAATGACCGTAAGGATCGAAGTTGAAGAATTTACGGATTACACCACCGTGTCCTGCCTGGTCGGTCCTCGTCAGACCGTATGGGCATTGTTCACCTTCATGTATGCCGCGATCATCATCGCATCCACCTTCGGTGGGATTTTCGCCTGGGTAAACTACTCGGAAACGGGAGCAAGCGGCTGGTTATGGATCTTTCCGATCGGCGTAATCCTCACGCTCAGCATCTTCATAACTTCTAAGATCGGACAACACAAGGGAAGGGATCAGATGCTTCACCTTGTCAGCTTTATTTACCACACCCTGGACGAAATCGGGGAAGTCGAACGTTTAGAACGATAGGAACGGATTGAAACTATTTATCCTATCTTGGTAGCGCATGCAACTGGATGATCAGGCATTTATTGAATTAGTCGGACAGAATAAAGACCGTGCTTTTCAGGCGTTGGTAGACGCTTGTTCCGGAATGGTTTACAATGTCTGCCTGAACATCGTACTCCACCGCGAAGACGCTGAAGACGTAACACAGGAAGTTTTTACAGCAGCGTATCTGGCCCTCGACAAATTTGAAGGGAAATCAAAGGTCAGCACTTGGATGTACTCCATTGCCCTCAACAAATCGAAAGAATTTCTCCGGAATAAAAGCCGAAAGAAACGAGCCGGTTTTCAAACGGAACTTGAACGGGAAGACAGTCATATTGTCCCTGTTCAAACTATCAATTTTGAACATCCGGGAGTACAATTGGAAAACAAGGAGCGGGCCGCAGTTTTCTTTTCAGCCCTGGATAAATTGCCCGAATCTCAACAAAATGCTTATCGGCTCCATAAAGTGGAAGGACTTAGTTATCAGGAAGTCGCTGAAATTCTGGAAACCTCTGTCTCTTCCATCGAATCCCTGATGTTCCGTGCCAAGAAACGCCTGAAGGAACTTTTGAGCGATTATTATGAAAAAAATGAGCGATGAGCGCAAGGTAGAATCAAAATGAGCAACTTAGCAAATATGAACGAGAAGGAACATTGGATTGAACGACACCTGAATACCGGTGAATTCATTCATCGGACGGAGCCCGGTTCGGACCTGATGAACCGCCTGAGAGCGATTCCCGGCAACGTGCCGAAAGTGGTCAATATGGTTCCCAAAAGGGTCATTTGGATGGTCGCCGCCGGATTGGCATTGCTGATCAGCCTGAACCTGCTTTCCGTAAAATCTTATGAAAAAGCTTCTGACCGACAGGAGATTTCTCAAACAGACGATATTTACTTTTCATACCTGAAACAACTCTGATTATGAACTCGACGCGCTTTTATAAAGTAACCATCGCGCTCCTGGTAGTGATCAATCTTACCACACTGGCTTATCTGTGGTTTACGCGTCCTCCTATGCCTCCACACCCCGGAGAACACCCTGAATTGACCAACGATCTTGGCATAAGTGGTGATGCAAAACGAAAAGTTGATGCACTGGAAGTCAGACATCACAAGGAAAAACGCGCACTACTGGATAAAGATCATGCATTGCATGAAACCTATTTCTCCATGATCGGGTCAGGAGAAAGTACAGACAGTATCCTCGCTGAAATTCAGGCAAACAACAAAAATATTGAGGAAATGACCTTCGACTTTTTTGATCAAGTAGCAGGATATTGTACGGAGGAACAAAAGGCGCGACTCAAAGAAATTATCAGCAGACGTCTGCCACGAATGGGACCTCCACCGCCTCCGCGCCATTAACTATGAGCAAATTCCTTCAGATCCTTTTTCTCGTAAGTGCTTTTCAACTCTTCGGACAAACATCGCTGCACATTGTTCCGATGCTGAACAATGACACAGTAGAGATTGATGTTCTGCGCATGTACCTCACAGATCTGGAGATATATTATGTGGACGGAAGTACTTATACAGATCCGACGACTGCTTACCTTCTGGACATCGAAGAGCCTTCCTCGCTCGACATTCGATTTTCCGATGCTCCGCAAAAGACTCCTGCAGAGCTCCGGTTCCGCGTTGGAACAGACAGCTCGTTAAACGTGGCAGGTATTCTGGATGGGGCCCTTGATCCGATTAAAGGAATGTACTGGGCCTGGAATACCGGCTACATCAATTTCAAAATAGAAGGAAAAGCTGGCAAACAACCTTTCGAATATCACATCGGGGGATATCTTCCACCGTATACCACGGATCGTCTGGTAAGACTTCCCGTTAATGACAGTCTGGAAATGACCGTTTATCTGAATCCTTTTCCATGGCTGCAAGCTGCGGATGTTTATCGGACTCCTTCTGTGCTGATCCCTGGAGAAAAGGCTTCCAACCTTGCCGACGAGTTCCCATCTCTTTTTCTGACAGCCGGGCATGAGTAAGCTCTATTTATACGTCTTCTTGGCCGCGGGGCTCCTCCTCTTCGGTTTCCGGCAGGCCTCGGATACGTTTCAAACTCCATCAATACCGGAAGGATGGCCCGAACCGAATTATGATTTTTCTCAAAACCCGGTAACGGATGAAGGCTTCGAACTCGGTAGAAAGCTCTTTTATGACCCCGGACTTTCGCGGGACAACACCATTTCATGCGCAAGTTGTCATTTGCAGTACACCGGTTTTACACACGTCGATCATAATGTAAGCCACGGCATTGACGGACGAAAAGGCACGCGAAACGCACCGGCACTCATCAACCTCATCTGGCAGGAACAGTTTCACTGGGATGGTGGTGTCAACCATCTGGATGCACAAGCGATCAATCCCATCACGCATCCTGCAGAAATGGACAACTCGCTTGAAGCCGTATTGAAATACCTGCACAATTCCCCGCAATACCGATTGCTCTTTTTTGATGCCTTCGGAGACTCGCTTGCAACTAGCAAAACATTGCTAAAAGCCATTTCTCAATTCACAACTTCTCTGATCTCTTCCAATTCAAAATACGATCAATACATCCGTAAGGAAATCGAATTTACCCCTCAGGAAGAGAATGGATTGCGCCTATTTCGTCAGTACTGTGTCGCCTGTCACAAAGAACCATTGTTCAGTGTGCCGGGATTTGCCAGCAACGGACTTCCAATGGACACTGCCTACCGGGACGTGGGACGCTATGCCATCACACACCTTTCACAGGATTCTCTTCAGTTCAAAGTCCCGACACTTCGCAATATTGAAGTAACCTTTCCCTACATGCACGATGGCCGTTTCAGGAAACTCAAAGAGGTACTGGAACATTACACCAGTATCGATACCGAAATGCCGCATCTCAGCAAAGCACTTCAAAATAGAATCGTTCTTACCGACGACGAAAAGAAAGATGTCATTGCCTTTTTGTACACCTTGACGGACCGGGAATTCCTTTTCAATCCGACTTTTGGTTTCCCTCGCTAGTTTTTTTTCAAGACGAACGCAAGTTTTTCAAAGCAAAAACAACTTATTGACCATACCTCAAATAAAAACTATGAAAAATACTCTCGTCCTACTTAGCTTCAGCCTCTTTGGTATGTATACCATGGCGCAGTCGCCTGAGATCACCTCCTGGATCATTAATACGACAGGAACTATGGCCCAGCATTACGTAAGCGGCAACCCAACTCCTATTACCGATAACATTCAGGCCAACGTACAAACAGTTCAATATTCCAACGATTATGTGTACATCAGCTGTACCGGATTGCCTTCATACATCGTTGGACCTTACCTCGATGGAAACCCGGCTCAGGCTACCGATCGTTCTCACCTGTTCAAGATTCCCCGTCATCCGGTCGCGGACCCTACTCCAACTACCGTAGGCCTGGGTCAGATTGCAGTATTTATCAACGGGGTTCCTGCCTACAATTATTCGGACGCCATGTCCTACAACGACATGGACATCTGGCATCGCAATGCCGTTTACTTTGAAAATGACGGTTTCGATTGCGCCAAAGGACATCCTTCACCAGTATTCCAGGGAGGACCGCCTCCGGGAGGAACACTTGTAGGAGGGACATATCACCACCATCAAAATCCCTGTGCGTTCAATATTTCAACGGTTGAAATGTCAAATGTATGCGACGTATATCTTGCAGACGGATTGTACGTTCCGAATGCCAGTGAACACTCTCCGCTCATTGGTTATGCATTCGACGGATACCCGATCTACGGAGGATACGGATATGCCAACACGAATGGGACCGGTGGAATTGCGCGTATGACACCAAGCTATCAATTGCGACAGATCACTGACCGTACCACGCTTGCGGACGGGACCGTTTTGCAAGCTTCCGAATATGGACCAAGCCTTGCCAGTACTCCATTGGGAGCATACGCCGAGGATTTCGAGTACGTAGCTGGTTCCGGTGATCTGGACGAGCACAACGGGCGTTTCTGCGTCACACCTGAATATCCGAACGGAACATATGCCTATTTTGCTACAATTGATGATGACAATAACTCTGTGTTCCCTTACATTATTGCCGAAACATACTACGGCGAAGTTGTTGCAGCGAACTTCCCCTCACCGGGAGGCACTACTTCAACAAATGTTACGATCACAGAATCAGTCACTACGTATGATCCTTCAACGGCCGACCTGAACAGTATCAAAAAGGAGCAATTGGGTGTTACCGTGTTTCCAAACCCTGTCAACGATATTCTTGTGATCCAATCCACGACTTCTCAACTTTTTGATCGAAAAGTGGAATTGATTGATGCGGGTGGAAACATTGTGGCCACGCAAACGCTGAAAATGGGAAGCACCATGTGCTACTTTGATGTTGCAACCATTTATGCAGGAAATTACTTTGTGAAAGTCTCCGCCGGAGATTTCTTCGAAACGACTAAAATCGTCATAGAATAAATCTGTGATTTTTCGGTTGAAAGGCCCTCCTTGCGGGGGCTTTTTTGTTTTCTACTTATGCTATCAAGCTCTCCTCTAATCGGTTCAATTGTTGTACCTTTGTTTCGCATTCTCAATCGCCTACGAAAAATGAAAACGATCAACAGATTACTACTACTCTTCTTTTTCTTTTTGAGTACCATTGCCTTCGGTCAGCTTGTCTTCCGGGAAATGCCGTTGGACGAGACCCATATCGATTATAAAAACAACCTGTACGAGAGTCCTGAACTCAACGTGCTCACCTACCAGTATTATCACAACGGTGGAGGGGTCTGTATCGGGGATATCAACAATGATGGTCGACCCGACATTTATTTTTCTTCCAACATGGAGCCCAATCGGCTGTACCTGAACAAAGGCAACTTCGAATTTACGGACATCACCGATCGGGCCGGAGTACATGGTGATCGCGGATGGGCAACAGGTGCCTGCATGATCGACATCAATAATGACGGATGGCTGGATATCTATGCGATCAAATCCGGAAACGGATCGCCGGAAACACGCAGGAACCGTCTCTATATCAATAACGGCGATCTCACCTTTACCGAACGTGCCGCCGAGTATGGCCTGGACGACGAAGGCTGGGGAACGCAGGCTTACTTTTTCGATTATGACAAGGACGGTGATCTGGATATGTTCATGCTGAATCATCAAACCAAGCCATTTACCCCTTCCAACGAAAACGAAGCACGCCTGGAATTTGACCGCGATGCCCTGGCAGGTGATAAGCTCTACCGCAACGACAACGGAAAGTTTACGGATGTCAGCGAAGCAGCAGGTATCAAAGGAAGTCCTATCGGTTACGGCCTGAGCGCCAGTATCGGAGATGTCAACAACGATGGCTTCCCGGACATCTATGTATGCAATGATTACATGGAACGCGACTACCTCTACATAAATAAAGGTAACGGCACCTTCAATGATGAACTGACTACCAGAATTGATCACATTTCGAATTACTCGATGGGATCCGATATCGGAGATATTGACAACGACGGTCACCTGGATATTATGATCGCAGATATGGCTGCGGAAGACAATTACCGATCAAAAACCAACATGTCGGGAATGAACCCGGAGCGTTTCTGGAAATATGTGGAGAGCGGCTTCTTCTTCCAGTACATGATCAACACCTTGCAACGCAACAGAGGAAACGGAACATTTTCCGAGATCGCTCAATTATCAGGCGTTGATAAAACAGACTGGAGCTGGGCTCCGCTTCTTGCTGATTTCAACCAGGATGGATTGAAAGATCTCTTCGTTACAAACGGGTTGCGAAAGGAAGCTCGTAATAACGACTTCGTGAAGAAGAAAGCAAAAATGATGGCTGAACTTCACAACCCGGACAGCGCTGTGTATACCATGCGTAAGATCCTCGACATCATGCCGGCTGAACCAATCCGGAATTACCTCTATACGAACGAGGGTAACCTCAAATTCAATAGCAAGGAAAATTCGGGAATGGAACGCCCAACCTTCTCCAACGGAGCTGCCTACGGTGACCTTGATGGAGATGGAGACCTTGATTTGGTTGTAAATAATGTGGATCAGGTAGCGTCGATCTATCGCAACGACTGCAAAGCCGGAAATTACATCCGTATTCGCTTTGAGGGCCCTGCAAACAACCGATCCGGTATCGGCGCGCGCGTGCATGTTACCAGTGGTGATCTGGTACAAAGCAACGATCACTACCTCTCTCGCGGCTACCTTTCTTCCGTGGAAGATGTTCTGCACTTCGGACTCGGGAAGCGGGACGCCATTGCCCTGATTGAAGTGATCTGGCACGATGGTAAGATCACCCGATTGAACAACGTAAAGCCCAATCAGACGATCACTGTTAAATACAGTGATGCCGTGGCTTCAAAGAGTGAAACAAAACGGGATGTACTTACGATCAAAACATCCGAACAAGACTTGCCATTTACACACCGGGAAAATGATTTCAATGATTTTGACCGGGAAGTATTACTCCCTCACAAAATGAGCAATCTCGGACCGGCACTTGCAGTGGCGGATGTCAACGGTGATGGCCTTGAAGATTTTTATGTTGGTGGCGCCATCGGGCAGGCGGGCAGTCTTTTCATTCAGAAAAGCAACGGCACTTTTTCTCCCGTTCAGCAGACACTCTGGGATGAAAACAAAAACAACGAAGAAGTGGTGGCACGCTTTTTCGATTATGACAACGACGGTGATCAGGATCTCTACATCGGTATGGGAGGCAATGAATACAACAATGGTGACGCGCATCAAAAAGATCGCCTCTATCAGAATACCAAAGGACAATTCAAATCAGTGGATGCTTTGCCGGAATCGGTCAATTTTTCGACCGGCTGCATCACTCCGGGTGATTTCGACAAGGATGGTGATCTTGACCTGTTCATCGGTTGCCGCCAGACTCCCGGAAAATATCCATACCCTTCCGGAAGTGTACTCCTCGAATATGTGGATGGAAAATATGTCAATGTTACTCCGGAAAAGGCCGGCGTACTCGGCAACATCGGTATGGTCACCCAGGCTATCTGGACCGATCTGAACGGAGACAAAACCGATGAACTCGTTCTTTGCGGTGAATGGATGCCTATGACCATCCTCTCCTGGAACGGAAAATCTTTTATCGACAAATCGGAAGGTTATGGTATCCGGGAATCCAATGGTTGGTGGTATGGACTGGCCGCCGGCGATATCGACAACGATGGCGACATTGACCTGATTGGCGGAAACCTCGGATTGAACTATAAATACCACGCCACTCAGGAGGGACCTTTTCAGGTGTATTCGGATGACATCAACGGAGATGGCAAGAATGACATTGTTCTCGGGTATTACCAGGAAGGAAAAACCTTCCCGCTCCGGGGTCGTCAGTGTTCATCGGAACAGATTCCTGAACTCAAAAAGGACTTTCCGACCTACGATCTCTTTGCGAAAGCAACGCTTGAAGAAGTTTACGGTGAGAAACTGGAACCTGCACTGCATTACCTCGTGTACGATTACGCATCCTGCGTTTTCCGAAATACAAATGGAATGTTCCAGCGACAGGATTTCCCTCATAATCTTCAACGATCGCCGTGGAATGACATTCTGCTTACCGACGTTAACGGAGATGGATTTCAGGACATTATCACAGCCGGAAACCTATACGAAGCAGAGGTTGAGACACCTCGTTGTGATGGCGGAAGTGGGCTGATCCTTCTCGGAGGAAAAGACGGTGCTTTCCGGGAGGCAATTCCTTCAGACATCAACTGGGGAGCGGGTAATACCAAACGACTGGCCCTGATCCATATCGGGAAAACACCAGCGGTTATTGTCGGACGTAACAACGACCAACTCGGAATCGTAAAACTCGGAAAATAAGGGATCAATCCTTCAATTGCTCCAGGGCCTCATTGACAGATGTGACAGGCATTTTACATGCCCTGTCCCGGCATACATAAATAGTGGTCTGACCATCAATGTACTTGCCTTCCAGCAAATCAAGAGTTCCTTTGGATGTAGTTCCGTAAAATAAAACGGACGGCAGGTAATGTTGGTCAAATTCCTTCCGCACCTGAAGAGCATCCTTGCCCACAATCGCCAACTCATAAGGTGACGAAGCCTGTAACATTTCGAGGCGGGCCCAGTTGGCATAATGAAACAGATCTTCTTCCACAAGGGTTGACATGGTTGCCGACATACGTTCGGACAAGTGCAGATAAGTGGTATCGTAAAAGTAGTGTCCCAATACGAAGAGATTGACGGCCATTTCAGAACCCGAGGAAGGAATAACCCCATCCGTGCGATCAATGTTTCGCGCGATCACGACTTTGGATTCGTTGTTGGTGTAAAAGAACATCCCTGAATCCGGATCCTGAAAGTGTTTGCGTGCGTATTCGGTCAATGTTCGTGCTTCCTTCAGCCAACTTTCATCAAACGTTGTTTCATACATATCGATCCATGCAGACACAACAAAGGCATAATCGTCCAAAAACGCCGATACATTTGATTTTCCATCCAGATAGCTGCGCGTCAAATCCCCGTTTCGATGAATAGCGTGTTTACGAAGAAAGGCGGCATTTTTTTTCGCAGCCTCCAAAAATGATTCTTCACCGAACACCCTGTATGCATCAAGGTACGCGCGCAACATCAGCGCATTCCAGGAAGTCAACTGTTTACGATCCACTGAAGGATGAACCCGCTTTTGTCGCTCTTTCAGAAGAATTTTTCGACAGCTTTCCAGACGCTGTTCCAGTTCCTCCAAAGAAATACCAAAGGTCTCCGCGATGGCTTGGTTCGATCGTGATCGGTATAGCACATTCTTTCCATCCTGCCAGGTTCGATACTCATAACAATTGTAGTACGCCGCAAACAGTTCCGCGTCGTCGCCCAGCAGCCTTTCAATCTCTCCCGGTGTCCAGACATAATATGCGCCCTCTTCACCGTCACTGTCCGCGTCAATGGACGAATAGAACCCACCCTCTTCTGAAGTCATTTCACGGGCGATAAAATCAAGCGTTTCATACACAACCTTCCTGTAGAGCGGATCTTTGGTGCGCTGCCAGGCATGCGTGTACAGGGAAACCATTTGGGCATTGTCGTACAGCATCTTTTCGAAATGCGGGATTTTCCATTCCCGGTCTGTCGAATAACGCGAAAAACCTCCCCCGACATGATCATAGATTCCTCCGTACACCATTTTGTTCAGTGTGAGTGTCACCAAATCCCTGGCCTGAGAAGTCCCGGTAATTTCACTGTAATGCAAAAGCGACTCCCACAAGACCGGCATCGGGAATTTTGGTTCTCCCTTCATGCCTCCTGCCAGCCAATCCAGTTCGGAGATCTGCCCGTCGACCATCTTTGTGATTGCCTGCATGGACAATCCACTACTTTTTTCTGTCGGCTCAACACCTCCAAGGCTTTTGACTCCCTGCGTTACTTTTTCGGCCTGCTCTTCCATTTTTCCCGGTTCTTCGTCCCGCAGGGAAATGAAATAATTGAGCAAACGCATCCACTGATCGCGCTCAAAATAAGTTGCTCCGTAAAACGGCCGACCATCGGGAAGCGCAAAACCGTTCAGCGGCCACCCTGTACTTCCTGAGGTGAGCATTGCGGCATTCATAAAGACCTGATCAACATCCGGTCGTTCCTCACGGTCCACCTTGATGCAGACGAAATGTTCATTCATGATGCGTGCAACTGCGGTATCCGAAAAGCTTTCATGCTCCATCACATGGCACCAATGACAGGCTGCGTACCCCACACTGACGATCAACATCTTATTTTCTTTTCCGGCCTTTTCCAGCGCCTCCTCTCCCCACGGATACCAATTGACCGGGTTGTGTGCATGCTGTTGCAGATAAGGACTGCTCTCATGAATCAGGGCATTCGTGTACTGAGCGAACACACGGGGTCCCGCGAACGAAAGGAAAAAGGATAAAAAGAAAAGGATTCTCATCATGTTGTGCAACCCCATAAAAGTCAGGCCCTCCATGCAAAAGTAGTGCAAATGATCTCATCCTTGCCGGAACGCGCAAAAAGCCAACAAAACAAAACCTTCCCGTTATTATTTTTCGAAAGTCTTTTTGTTATCGCTGTATTAATTCTTTATCGATCCAGATGAATCTGATCAAAAGGAAAACGTTCCTAAAACGTTTAATTCAACGAATCGAGGATTTAAATCCGAATTAATCTCCCCGGATGCCTGATTTTACTGGCGTCAGAAAAGTTTCAATTGTTTTGAAAAAGCCTCTTGAAACCCTATTTTTGCCTTGAAATCAGTTATCTGATCACCTACTCAAACGCCTAAAATGGAAAAATTCGTCCACGCATCTTTCGGATTGCTCTTTCAACCAAAACACAACGTTCGATTCCGCGAAAAAGTTACCGTACTTATCGTAACAGTACTTTTGACCGTTGCCGGATTTTCATGGATCGGAGGCCTCATATAATTTCTTATTTCGGGCACAGGCACTGACCGCAGACAGACAATGTAACCCGTGTTACATTTCCCCTCTGTATTTATTGGCACTTTCGGCCAAAATCAATCAACATGTACCGACTACCGGCTGTCTTTTTATTGTCTACACTTTCTGCCTTTGGGCAAAACCCTTTAACCATCCCTCCCACTATTGAAACAAGCAACATTCTGCTGACACTGCAGGAGGGCGTCACCCAATTTTATCCGGGTGTCATGACCAACACGATGGGGGCGAACGGAAGCCTGCTCGGCCCGACACTCATCATGAATCAGGGCGATTTTGTAAGTATTACAGTGGATAACCAACTTACCGATAGCACAACCATCCACTGGCATGGTATGCACGTTTCCCCGGAAAATGACGGTGGACCGCATACGGTAATTGCTCCGGGAGCCTCCTGGAATCCACAGTTCACCGTAATGGATCAGGCCGGCATCAACTGGTATCACCCGCATCTGCACATGCAGACAAACAAACATACTTCACGGGGAATTGCCGGGTTGATCATTGTAAAAGATAACGACGAAGCAGCCCTTACGCTTCCACGTGATTACGGAACCGATGATTTTCCAATGGTCATTCAAACGAAAGGCTTTGATGCCAGCGGCCAGATCGAATGGATGTCGCACCTTGACACCACGCTCATGGTGAACGGAACACGAAACCCATATCTGGATGTGCCGGCTCAAGTGGTACGTTTCCGAATTCTGAACGGATCATCACAACGCGCCTACGAACTTGGTCTTTCCGGAAACCAGGCATTTAATCTGATCGGCACGGATGGCGGATTGCTCGAAGCACCGGTTAACCTCACCCGCTATCGGGTAGCTCCCGGACAACGTGCGGATGTACTGGTAGATTTGAGCGGAATGCAAGGACAAAACATCCAATGGATGAACTACGGTTCTGAGATCCCAAATGCCATTTATGGTGCTTCCCAACCGGGAATGATGGCTGGAATGTCACTTCCGGGCTACGCTTCAAATCCCTTGAACGGAAGTGATTTTGTGATCCTTGACCTGCAGATCGGAGCGCCAACTGCTTCGCCGGTAACAACAATTCCTGCAACATTAATCACACACAACATTCCGGCTGAGGCCACTGCAGATATTACACGAAATCTCACATTCACTACACAGCAAAACATTCTTGGTCCATTCCTGATTAACGGAGCACCGTTCGATATGAGTGTGATCAATTATTCCATTCCGCTGGGAAATCGTGAAATTTGGTCATTGACCAATCAGACACCGATCGGGCATCCGTTCCACATTCATGACGTTCAGTTCTATATCCTGGATATTAACGGTGTAGCGCCACCACCGGAACTTCAGGGACTGAATGACGTTGTTCTTGTACCGGCCGGAATGGGGAACGTCCGATTCATCACCGAATTCAATGATTTTGCAAACGATCAGATCCCGTACATGTATCATTGTCACATGCTGCAGCACGAAGACGAAGGGATGATGGGACAATTTATTGTGTATGATCCTGCGTCTGTGGACGAACAAGAGATCATCCCATGGCAGGTGTACCCGAATCCTACTCAGGAAGGCCAATGTACACTGGACCCTTCCGGAGCAAAGGGAACATTTCAGGTAGTTGATTTACAGGGGAGACTGATTGCTGAAGGAGAAGTGAACGCTATCCCCGTGGATATCGAAATTCCTCATGGTGTATATGTGATCCATTTCCAGGGAGCAACTCAACGACTCGTTTCCTTCTAAGGAATACTTTCTATCGCTTTAATTACGATTTTTTCTAATTCAAAAGGCGGATACTGATTGATCGGTACCCGCCTTTTGAATTCTCCGGAAAACAAAAATTCCAGGTGACGTTGACCGCAAGGCCAGTGTAGGCAGAACTGGCGATCCGGTGTGACTTCACCTGGAATTAATCCGTAATAATATTGTCAGACTCTTAGTCGTACAATAACATAACGGGATACGCCAAAAAAAAGGTTGCCTGAAAATTTAACTTTCCTGAAAATTATTTTTTTACTGCCCTTACCACCTTGCCGTCAACCGTTGTAAAATAGCTGTTTCCAAGGCGAAATTGTTTTCCAGGTTCAATGTTTCGCATTTCCAGATCCTGGTCAATTGTATGCACAGAACCTCCGGTATCAAGTGCCAGTTGAACATAATCAACATTGATCCCATCCGGATTTCCACAGACGATGATGTGAACCGGACGCTCAAGTTCGTAGGTAAGACTAAGATCACGTGGAGATGCCCAATTGTCGGCAACCATCACTACTTCATTCACATCCGGAAACCTGAGAATTGCTTTCAGGGAAGCCTCTACATTATTCTCCGGACAATCACCTCCTCCTCCGGCGCGCATGGTTTCCTGCATTTTCCTGTAAACATCATCGAATGAACTGTTCTCTGTCATGTAGATTCCCTCCACCTTTCCCGTGATCTTGGAACGGTCACTCTTTCGGTCGCCATCGTTGAAAAAAGTGAAAGCACTCACCTGACTTTTCTTCTGGGTTTCTTTCACCCATGCCATTGTTTTGGCGATATACGGTGACATGCTTCCTGTCACGTCCATGACGACGAGTGTATTTTCCCAGCTCGGGTGCCGCTCAAACGTAGCTTTCACCGCATCGTATTCACGTGCATCGAAAAAGCCACCGTAAAGTGGTAATGCGCTACCCGCCGAGATCACACAGTAGGTGTATTCATAATCCACAGGCTTTTTCTTACCAGCATCCACCCACGTCCATTTCCATGAATACATGGCCAGCCTATCCAACTGCTGAATGCTATCACGAAACGCGCTGAATTGTTTTTCCGTCCCGTGGAACACTCCCGACACCTCTTCTTCACATCTATCCATAATCGACTTTACTTCCTCTTCTTTGGAACGTGGTTCTGTGACATCGCTCTCTGTCAGGGCTTCCGCAAGAAATTCCCCTTCCAACGGAACATCTGAAACTCCGCCCTTCAAAAATTCATCGATCTGCTTCAGTTCGGCATCAATGGATTCCGGTGTGGGGGCAGGACGATAATACACTACAAAACCATGAAACAATGAACGTGCGGTTTCCTCATTTGTGGTCTGCCCCTGCCCAATCATATGCCACTGTACGAGATCTCCCACTGTTGCCGGCCACGCACTTCTGAGCGCCTCCATTCGTTGCCTGTTCAGTGCCTTTTGATCAAAATCCGGATTTTCCCGGTTCAGTGAGTACACAAGGTCAACACGTTCAATTGTCAGCGATTTTAAATCTCCAGGCACAGATACCTTTAGCGCATGTTTGTCGAAATCACATGGGATGGTTATTGTGCGGAGTCCGGCATGAACCGTGCGCTGCTGATAGACATCTACCGTGTCGTATGTAACACTTGTTTGAGCAACTACCGGAAACACAAAAAGCAATAAGAGGAATGGTAACGTTTTCATAATTCGGTTTTCCATATAATGTCGGAGATCACAAAATGTAACCTTCGGTCGGCCCCGAAACCATCAAATGT
This sequence comes from Crocinitomicaceae bacterium, assembly GCA_050300995.1. Classification (GTDB taxonomy): domain Bacteria; phylum Bacteroidota; class Bacteroidia; order Flavobacteriales_D; family Crocinitomicaceae; genus UBA4466. The sequence continues at coordinate 14,850 of JBNKYR010000001.1, forward strand.
CGTTCCACACCCAAAGAAAGTTGTTACCATTTCCAATCCGTGCATTGTTACAATATATATTCACTAAAATCAAGAAAATATGAAACCAGGTATCAGTATTTTAGGCTATCTCGCCATCGCTCTCAGCACTACAGGAATTCTCTTTAAACTTCAACATTGGCCGGGCGCCGGAATTTTATTGATTCTGGGAATCGCCCTGCTCAACTTTGGTTTTTTACCACTGCTGTTTCTTTCAAAACTGCGCAAAACAACAGCCTGAAAGGGCAAATCTCATAGTCAGTAAACAGCCTTCTTCGGAGGGCTGTTTTATGTTTTGTCTAAAAATAATACTTTTGACACCCGGTCAACCGATCGTTTCGGCTCCGTAGTTCAAGGGATAGAATAGAAGTTTCCTAAACTTTAGATCCAGGTTCGAGTCCTGGCGGAGCCACAATTCTCATTCTGAGAAACAAAACTATTGGGTTCTCAGCAAATTACATTGCATCTTAAAATTTGTACTTTTAACGTACGCTTCAGCGTTTTGAATTTTAACCGAAAAAACATGTTCGTATCCCGTTTTCTGACCGTTTTAGCAATTTTCATTTTTTCGACTGCTTTCGGACAGCATTTTGAACATCTCGAAGACATCAAAGCGCCGGCTGATTTTGACAATATTCATGTCATGAAACTGACTGAGGATTCGCTGCAAAGCACTTTTGTGATCTGGGTTAAAAAAGGTGTAAAGGAGCATTTTCACGCAGCGCATTCGGAGAACATCGTCGTGCTTGAGGGCGAAGGCATGATGAGTCTTGGCAATGAATTTTTCATGATCAAAGCGGGCGACTATGTGAACATTCCGAAGGGAACCCCTCATTCTGTCACCCAGGTAATGTCTGACGTTCCGCTGAAGGTACTGTCTATCCAGTCTCCCCTTTTTGACGGCTCCGACCGCATCTTTATCGAACAACACCAATAAGTGAAACTCCCTCCGGAATATTACGAAAAGGAGGACGTGGTGGCATTGGCCCGGGACCTGCTCGGCAAAGTCCTTTGTACACGTGTTAACGGTGTGCTGACGCAAGGCATCATCCGGGAAACGGAAGCTTACAACGGAATCGTCGACAAAGCATGCCACGCTTTCGGAGGACGAAGGACTGCACGCACGGAGATCATGTTTTGGAAAGGTGGACATGCTTACGTGTATCTCTGTTATGGCATTCATCATCTTTTTAATGTGGTTACCGGATCAGAAGACCAACCAACAGCCATCCTCATTCGGGGAATAGAACCTTTGGAGGGCATTGATGAAATGTTAAAACGCCGAAAGAAAAAGGATCCCCGAAAACTCGCATCAGGACCGGGTACATTGAGTCAGGCTCTGGGGATTCACACATCGCATACCGGGCTACCGCTGAACGGTGATCAAATCTGGCTGGAAGACCACGGCATCCTTCCTCCTTCGCACGAAATTAGATGTACCCCCAGAATCGGGGTCGACTATGCCGAAGAAGATGCCCTGCTGCCATACAGGTTCGTGTGGGAGGGAAGGTCAGATGTTAGATATTAGATGTTAGGCGTTAGGTGTTAGAATTTGGAGCGCTTCGCTTTCAGAGATCAGACGAATTTAAATAGCTTTTCTTTTTGATTAATTTTTAATCGTTTTATGATTAGGAATTAATATATTTGTTCTTCAGCCTCACTCAATTTTATCGTTATGTATCTGAACACGCACAGCTATTACAGTTTGCGCTATGGGGCTCTTTCGCCGGTAACATTGCTGGAACTTGCACAACAAAATGAGCTTTCACACATGGCACTGACCGATATCAACACCACATCGGCCTGTATCGAATTTATCCGGGAAGCTCCAAAGTATGGCATTCGTCCGGTAGTTGGGGTTGATTTCCGAAACGGTGTCGAACAGCAATTTATCCTGCTGGCTCGCAACAACAACGGTTTCGAGCAGATCAACACCTATCTGACCGCTTTGCTTCACCGCAAGGAAGCCGTTCCCGAAAAAGCTCCGGAACTGGACAATGTGATCGTGATCTATCCTTTCCGACGCGGAAAGATCTACCATCTGAAAGCCAATGAATACATCGGAATTCCGCCGGGAGATCTTGAATTTGTCCGTATCCGTGAGATTGACATTTCCCGTGGGGTCATGCTGCGACCAGTCACTTTCCGGCACAAAAAAGATTTCAATGCACACCGCTTACTCCGGGCAATCGACAACAATACGCTACTGAGCAAACTTCCGGAATCCGAGCAGGCTTCTCCGCATCACACTATGCTTCCTACCCCGGAATTACTCCGTATTTACGGTGCTTTTCCCGACCTGATCCGAAATACCGAAAACGTTTTAAACAGCTGTGAGATTCATTTCAACTTTTCGCAGGGCGCCGAGCATCAAAATCAAAAAACATACACAGGCAGCGAACGAAGGGACATGGACCTTTTGCGAAAACTTTGTCGTGAAGGAGTAAAATACCGCTATCCCGATCTCACGGAAGAAGTCGAATTACGTATCACCAAAGAACTGGACACCATCCGGAAAATGGGATTCGTTTCTTACTTCCTGATCAACTGGGATATTGTCAGCTATGCCCGCTCAAAAGGCTATTTCTATGTCGGCAGGGGCAGCGGAGCCAACAGCATTGTTGCCTATTTGTTACGCATCACCGATGTAGACCCGATCGAACTCGATCTCTACTTCGAACGTTTCATTAACCTGTACCGAACCAATCCCCCCGATTTTGACATTGATTTCTCCTGGCGCGACCGGGATGACATTACCCGCTATATTTTCGAGCGCTTCGACAATGTTGCACTGGTGGCCACTTACAACACCTTCAAGCGAAAAGCCGTGATGCGCGAACTCGGAAAAGTGTTCGGGCTGCCCAAAGAAGAAATTGACCGGCTTTCAGAAGGAGAGCTCCCGGCAGCAGACCAAAATCACCTTACCGAACTGGTACTGAAATACGCTTCCTACATTCACAGCTTCCCCAGCCACCTGAGTGTACATGCCAGCGGAATTCTTATTTCCGAAAAACCGATCCAGGCTTTTTCAGCGACTTTCCTTCCCCCGAAAGGCTATCCGACCATCCAGTTCGACATGCATGTATCAGAGGATGTGGGCCTCTATAAATTTGACATTCTCAGCCAACGGGGGCTCAGCAAAATCAAGGATGCATTGGATATTATCGACTACAACCGTCCCGGACATCCACCGATTGACATCCACGATATTCAACGCTTCAAACACGACGAACGCATCCGTGAAGTATTGATGGACGCCAAACCCATCGGCTGTTTTTACGTAGAATCACCGGCCATGCGCATGTTGCTGACCAAACTGCGCGTAAGCGATTACCTCGGACTGGTCGCTGCCAGCTCGGTGATTCGTCCGGGTGTGGCACAATCGGGCATGATGCAGGAATACATTAAACGATTCCGGGATCCCGAACGCAGGAAAGAAGCACACCCCGTATTGATGCAACTGATGCCCGAGACATATGGCGTGATGGTGTATCAGGAAGATGTCATTAAAGTAGCGCACCATTTTGCCGGTCTCAGCCTCGGGGAAGCTGATAAAATGCGCCGGGGAATGTCCGGAAAGTTCCGTTCCCGGGAAGAATTCCAGGCCGTGAAAGAAACCTTCTTTTCCAATTGCATCAACGAAAAGGGGCATTCTCCCGAATTGACTGCTGAAGTATGGCGACAAACCGAAAGCTTTGCCGGTTATGCCTTCGCGAAAGGACATTCAGCTTCCTATGCCGTGGAAAGTTACCAGTGTCTCTTTCTGAAAACCTATTATCCTCTGGAATTCCTTGTGGCAACGATCAATAACTACGGCGGGTTTTACAGCACCGAACTATACGTCCGGGAATGTACGCTCTTCGGTGGAAAAGTACATCCACCCTGCGTCAACAACAGCTGTCAGGAAACAACGATCTACGACACACATATTTTCCTGGGCTTCCACCTGCTGAGATCATTTGAAGGGCAAGTCGGAAAAGCCATTGAAAACGAACGTTTCCTGCATGGTACCTTTGCCTCATTCGACGACTTCATTGAGCGCATTCCTATTTCCCTGGAACAGGTCAGCATTCTGATTCGAATTGATGCCTTCCGCTTTACCGGAAAAGACAAACGCAGTCTCCTGTGGGAAGCACACATGAAGATCAGTCGACATGCCAATACAACGGCTTCCGCAGATCTTTTCCGTATTCAGGCACGGGAATATTCCATTCCTGCACTCCATCACGCCCGACTCGAAGACGCTTTTGACCAACTGGAATTACTCGGCTTTCCCCTGCAAGACCCTTTCGATCTGCTGGCAGAAGCACAAATCGAAGCTGTCCCTGCAAATGCACTTCCGGATTATGTTGGAAAAGACGTCTGGATACAGGGGTACCTGATCCACGTCAAACGCACCACCACTTCCGATGGAAAACAAATGTTCTTCGGAACCTTCCTCGACAAAAACGGCGAATGGCTGGACACCGTTCATTTTCCGCCGGTAGCGCGGCAATTTCATTTCCGGGGAAAAGGCGTTTATAGTGTCTTTGGCACAGTAACCCGGGAATACGATGCGACCTCCGTGGAAGTAAAATTCATGCGAAAAACGGACGTGATCCCCGATCCCCGTTATGCAGAAATTGCTCATGCCGATCACCCTTCAGGCGTCGTTACCTGGAACAAACGTAAAGATTACGGAAAACGCACCAATCGTATCGAATAATGCTACTATTATGGAACGATCCATTATGCACATGGACCTCGACACTTTCTTTGTGTCATGCGAACGACTGATCGATAGCCGGTTGAACAATCGGCCTGTGCTCATCGGCGGCACCTCTGACCGGGGTGTTGTTGCGTCCTGCAGTTACGAAGCGCGAAAATTCGGGATCCATTCCGCAATGCCGATGCGCATGGCCCGGCAACTTTGTCCGGAAGCAATTATTATCCGTGGAAACGCAGGCATCTACACCAAATATTCGAACATGGTGACCGAGATCATCCGGGAAGCGGTGCCGCTTTACGAAAAAACTTCCATCGATGAATTTTATATGGATCTGAGTGGCATGGATCGTTTTTTCGGTTGCCGCAAACTGGCCTCCGAGTTACGTGCCAAAATTATCCGGGAAACGGGGCTCCCCATCTCTTTCGGGCTTTCCATCAACAAAACCGTTTCAAAAATTGCCACAGGTGAAGCTAAACCCAACAATGAGCTGAACATTGATATTGGCACCGAAAAACCCTTCCTGGCTCCGCTTTCGGTGAAGAAGATTCCTATGATCGGCGACAAAACTTACCGGGAATTGTGCAACCTGGGCGTGCGTCAAATCCGGAACCTCCAGGAAATTCCCGTGGAACTCATGGAGCGTGTGTTCGGAAAACACGGAATTGTGATGTGGAAGAAAGCACAGGGCATTGATAATTCACCGGTTGTGCAATACCACGAACGAAAATCGATCTCCACAGAACGGACATTTGACCGCGATACCATTGACGTGCACAAACTGGAGGGAATTATGACCGCCATGGCCGAAAACCTTATCTTTCAATTGCGCAGGGGAAATAAGCTTACTTCCTGCATCACAGTAAAGATCCGGTATTCCGATTTTCAAACGTATACACTTCAAAAGAAGATTCCCTACAGCGCGGCAGACCATGTGCTACTCCCCATTGTACTGGAACTTTACCGCAAATTATACAACCGGAGAGTGCTGGTTCGATTGATCGGTGTCCGATTCAGTCATCTTGTCGACGGCGCTCATCAGATCAGCCTGTTTGAAGACCCGAACGTATTGCAACTTTACCAGGCTATGGATAAAATCCGCGATCGCTTTGGTGACCGTGCCATTATGCGGGCCTCCGGAATGAATGCCAAAAGCATCAGCCGTTTCAATCCATTCAACGGAGAACCGCCTCCCCTGCTTCCGAACAGAAGGAAATAATCACTCTTCCGAATATACCCGGACAATGTCCAAAGCGCTGAGAATCCCAACAACCTTTCCGTCTTCCATCACAACAAGGTGATGCACACTATTTTTCGCCATCATTCCTGCAGCATCCTTCACCCGGTTGTTTTTCAAAACGATGTGAACCCGATCAGACATCACATCCTCAACGATCACATCATCTCCCTTCGCTGCAATGATATCGCTCGCAGAGACAATACCGGAAATAGTACCGTCGTCTTCAAGAACCGGAACCGCACCAATGTGCTTCCGTGCCAACATGCTTTTCAGGTTATTAATTTTAACGTTCCGCTGTGTGATCACGACGGGAGAACTCATAAGATGCTCAACTCTCATAGAAAATATTGAATGTTTCTTCCAAGTTAATCCAAAGTGGATAAAAGAAACATGAGCTATCTCAGAAATTTCAAGAAAATCAGGATTTCATACGTTCGTCGGAATTCCTCACAACATCAATGTGATTTCAGCACCCAGGGCATTTTTCGCTTAAATTCATTCAATCGTGGGATAGACACATTCTTCACGTAATACTGGTCCGGGTGCAATCGCTCATAATTCTGATGATAAGCCTCCGCTTCATAAAACACTTTGAAAGGTGCCACTTCCGTCGTGATCTTCGGAAAAACACCCTCCTTTAGCAAACTGTCGATCTTCTGTTCAATGATCTTCTTTTCCCGCTCGTTCCGGTAAAATGCAATGGAGCGGTACTGCGGACCACTATCCGGCCCCTGGCGATTCAGTGTGGTCGGGTCGTGCGAATTAAAAAAGACATCAACCAGGGTCTCATAACTTACCACTGTCGAATCGTAATAGACCTTCACCGATTCCGCGTGTCGCGTTCTTCCTGAACTCACCAACTCATACGACGGGTTTTTCATCGTTCCACCGGAATAACCGGATACTGCTTCTTCCACACCCCTCACAGATTCGAAGACCGCCTCCACACACCAGAAACATCCACTGGCAAAGTAAGCCGTTTGCAAAGAGTCAAGATTTTTCGGAGGATCATTCTGCACAAACGCTTCGGAAGAAGATGTTGAACAGGAAAGCAACAAGTAAGCAGCCGTAAGGAATAAAAAGGTCTTTCTCATGAAATCTGTTTTCCTCTGAGAGCGGTACACACTCGAAAGCCTTACAGGAAAAATCAAAAGATTTGTTAAGGTTCCAGTTCATCCCCCTCTTCAGGCGGCATGTTTCGGATAGCTCTGAAACGCTTACGAGCCTCCGTAGAATAAAGGCTTCCCTTGTATTCGAACAGAATCGTACGGTAGTACTCAGCAGCCTTTTCCTTGTCCATCAGATGGTTTTCATAAATATCACCCAACTGAAAAAGTGCATCGTCTGCCAGGATATCGTCGTTGTAGAACTTCAGCAATTTCTCCAGTTGTTCAATCGCCTTGTTCCATTCTCCCCTTAACTGCATCGCGTAAGCTTTGCGCAGAAGAATCTCATCTCCAAGGCTGTGTGCAGGAAATGCATCCGTGATCGAATCGTACAGCGCAAAGGCTTCTTCGTAGCGGTGCTGCTCAATCAACAGATCGGCATGAGCGAATTGCGACATTGCCGTGTAATTGCTATCCAATCCGTAGTTGTCTGTAATCAGCAACGACAACTTCAACGCATCATTGGCGATCAGCTTGGAAGTCGATTGTTTCAGGACATCCAGTTGCGATTGCGCAAAATCAAATTCGCCATCGTAATAGAAAATCCGGGCATTCTTGAATTTTGCCTCGTGTCCGATCGGTTCGTATTTGAACTCCTTGTCAACCTGCATATACAAGAGCGATGCTTCCCATACATCACCGTGCAGTACATGAATATCGGCAAGTTCCATTTTTACCTCTGCCCGCTGCATATCCGTGAGTCCCTGAAATTCCAGTGCTTCATTCAATAAAGCAAGAGCTTCCGCCCCCTGATTGGCATAAAAGGCTTTAATATGTGCCAACTCCATCACCAACGAAAGTGTTCGATGGCGTTTTCCGTAGTGCTCCAGTACGCTCTCATAGTTTGCGATCACTTCATTCAGTTCCTGCTGCGTAAAATTTCTACGGGTTGTGATTTCCTGAAAGCTGACATTCAACAGCGCGTTCTGGGCACGCATGAAGAACAGACTTTCTTCACCCAACCCAACCACATATTGAAAAGCGCGTCGTGCGGTAGAAAAATCCTTGTTTTCGACGCAGATATTTCCGAATTCGTACACCTGTCGTCCCTCCGCTCCTGAACGCTTGTCCATCGCTTTGATATGCGTCAACGCAGCAGCAAAATCCTTGCGCTGTACGAACAACCAGGTCAGCATCTCTGCATAATTCATGTCATCCGGATTCTTCTGCGTGCGCTCAATCAATGCCGTACGAAGGAATTCATATTCTTCGGAACTCTTCTCGGAGAAGTCGATTCGTGTTGACAATACCCGCTGGATGCTGGACATGTACGATGGATGGTAATCGATCATATCGAGGTACTCCTCCATCATTTTTTTTGTATCACCAACCGATCCGTAGTATTCGGCAAACTGAAAATTCAGCGGGTACGATTTCTTCAGCATCTTTCGTCCCTCCACTAAAGTGCGATAGGCAAGGTCCGATTTCCCCTGTGCCTTGAACACATTGTACAGCCCAATCACACTGTGTGAACTCGGCTGCATATCATCAATCAACTCACTGTAAATATCATTGGCCCTTCCGGCATCTCCCCGCTCTTCGTAAAAACTCGCTAACATAACCGCGTACTCAGCATCTCCACGGTGACGCCCGACTTCCTTTTTGAGGACTTTTTCCGCCGTCTTCTCATCTCCCGTTGCCTCCAGGCACTCCAGGTAACGAGAAAAGTAGAACTTGGAGGGATCCTTGTCATACAATTTTTCGTAATAGATCAGAGCCTTGTCAAACTCCCCCTTTCCATAATAATGCTGTGCCAATTGCTGATCCGACGTTTGTGCGGTAAGCAAATGAACCTGCATCAACAGGCCTAAAAGAAAAATCCATTTTTTCATCATTGCATCTACTGGCGATTATTGTACCACCGGTGTTCCGAAGCGTTCATCCAGTTCCTTCGGTAATATAACGTTCAATTCATCAAAAATATGTACGGCTTCCTCCCAACGTTGGTGGCAGGCATCAATTCGTTCCTGCAACAAGCCTGATTGCTCTTCTTCAAACGCGATAAATTCATCGTATCTGTCGCGACGACCACTGCCTGCTTCAATATCTCCTTTCAACTCTCCGACACATTTCTCCCGTTCCTCCACCAATCCACGGAACTGCTCCACTTGTTCGCGAACGGCAGCTGCCTCCAGTCCCATTCGATGAAAATGATCCAAACGAACTGCCAGATCGTAGGATAGCGTATCGGGACCGATCTCCTCCACACGTTGCTCCAAAGTTTCCGCAGCACTGATCATTTCATCGAGACGGTCGCCCCCGATCTCATCCAGGGTTTGTGTCAAATTCTCCAACACATCTGAGATTTTTTCGACTTTTTCCAACTGCCCCGGCCGTTGCCAGTCGGAACACGCCAGCAATATTCCCGCCAGACATATCAGAAGCCACCATTTCACGCACCTAAAGTTACGAGAAAAAGAAAAACAGAGGACTGCTATCGGAAGATCAATGTTTTGTGAAGATCACGTCTACCCGCCGGTTCAGTTTTCGATCCTCTTCCGTGAGTTCGGGATCGCGGAAAGGTCTTGACGACCCGTAACCTTTATTGCTTATGCGACTTCTGGCAATCCCCCGATCGATCAGGTAATCGGCCACGGTTCGCGAACGGGCTTCGGAAATCCCGTCCCATTCCATGTATGGCTGGCAGCAGATGTGACCACGGATGTGTGCTGTCATGTTCGGAAAGTCCTGCATGAAACGCAACAAGGCCTGCAATTCCGGTTCTGATTCCGGCAGATATGCTCCGGATGCATTGTAAAAAAGGATCGTCAGTTGAATGGTCACTTCTTTCTGCAGGCTATCCGCTAAAAATTGTTCGATGGCCGTTCGCATCGGAACCACTTCTTCCTGAACGGTTTCTACTTCCGTTACCTCCTCCCCACCGGAAGCGATCACAGGAATTTTGTAAATAATATCCACTCGCCGGAACTGTTCCGCCCGATAATCGCGTGCCTCACCGGCCTTTCGCTCGCCATAGGAATTCATCACAGGAAGCCCAGGCAGATCCAGTTTTTCCAGTACCGAAGTCAGACGATTTTGGGAAAGCACATCGTTGTGATGCACTGAGCCGCTTGTATCGCAATGTGCCTCAAGGAACAAAAGTTCAGGTTGTCTCTGCCGCAGTTCGTCAAGCTGCTCCAAATGTTTTGCTGTCAGACGATAAGCATCAACCTCAAAGTAAAGAGACAACGTGTCTTGCTGAGCGAACAAGCTTAGCGCATGCAGAAAGAAAAAGGAGAGTATCAGTTGCTTCATGTTCGTTAGAACGTTTTTTGCGAGCAACGTTACGCAACTTAAATACTGGTGAACCCAGTATATCGGTGAAGTACTTCCGGAATTTCAATGCCATCCTCTGTCTGGTAATTTTCCAGCAATGCAGCTACAATCCTTGGCAGTGCCAGTGCTGATCCATTCAGGGTGTGACACAACTGCGTCTTTTTCTCCGCATTGCGGAAACGAAGTTTCAAACGGCTCGACTGGAATGTATCGAAACGGGAAACGGAACTCACTTCCAACCATTTTTGCTGAGCAGCAGAGTAAACCTCAAAATCATACGTCATCGCCGCTGCAAAACCAGTATCTCCGCCACACAAGCGCAAAATGCGGTACTGCAATCCAAGCTTTTCAAGCAACCCTTTCACGTGCTCAAGCATTTCCTCCAGTGCCTTTGCCGTGTTATCCGGATGCTCCACACGTACGATCTCTACTTTATCAAATTGATGCAAACGGTTCAAACCGCGCACATCCTTTCCATAAGATCCGGCTTCCACGCGGAAACATGGTGTATGCCCTGTCAATTTGATCGAAAAATTTTCATCCGGCAAAATAACATCCCGGTAAAGGTTCGTCAGGGGAACTTCCGCAGTAGGGATCATAAACAAATCACCGTTCTCCATTGGAATACGGTACATCTGACCATCCTTGTCCGGCAATTGCCCTGTTCCGTATCCGGAGGCTTCATTGACCACATGTGGTACCTGTCGTTCCTCATAACCTGCTTTCTCAGCCTCATCCAGGAAGAAACTGATCAATGCACGCTGCAGGCGTGAAGCCTTGCCAATGTATACCGGAAAACCGGCACCGGTAATCTTTACACCCAGTTCGAAGTCAATCAGGTTATGCTTTGCAGCCAGCTCCCAGTGCGGAAGCGGTTCAAAATCGTAAGTCCGTACAGAACCATACTCCGCCACGATCTCATTATCCTCTTCGTTGCGCCCGGCCTTCACCAAATCGTTTGGCACATTCGGCAACTGGTACATCAGCTGGGTAATCTTATCCTCCAGTGTTTCGACCTCTTCCTTCAACAATGCTTCAGCGGACTTCAACTCGGTAGTTTGCTCCTTCGCCGCGTTTGCTTCTTCCTGCTTCCCTTCACGGAACAACAGTCCGATTTCCTTTGAGATCTGGTTCATTCGGGCTGCTACACTCTCCATTTCTGTCTTTTTCGAACGCCACTGTTCATCGAGTGAAAGGATTTCATCCAAAACAGGACGTGCGTCAAAGTGTCGTTTCTGAAGGCCTTCGATAATACCTTCCTTTTCATTTCGGATACGCTGAATCTCTAGCATTGTCGGGAAATTTTGCTGCGAATTTAGTTAAATGTGCTCGAACTAATGGCCTGTTGGTTAAAATCAGGCAAATAAAAAGGCGGGTCCCGAAACCGAGACCCGCCTGTATCAATTTTCAGTTCAATTACGCCTCTGCAGTTTCAAATGGAACTACTGATACATACGAACGATTGTTCTTTCTTTTGCGGAATTCAACAAGTCCATCAGTCAACGCGTAAAGCGTGTGATCTTTTCCGATTCCCACATTTTCACCAGGATGGTGCTGTGTTCCTCGCTGGCGAACAATAATATTACCGGCAATTGCCGCCTGTCCTCCGAAGATCTTAACGCCCAATCGCTTGCTTTCCGATTCACGACCGTTTTTCGAACTACCGACTCCTTTTTTATGTGCCATCGTTTTTTATTTTGAGACTTCAGACGTTAGCACCTGTCTACCGTCTTTAGTCTGTCATTTATTTTTCTTCTTTCGCTTCCGTTTTCTTGGCTGCTGGTTTTTTCGCCGCTGGCTTCTTAGCTGCAGGCTTTTTCTCAGCTTTCGGTGCGTCTTCAGCTTTTTCAGCCTTTGGTTCAGCTTCTTTCTTCGCTGCAGGCTTTGCACCGCTTGCCTTGATATCCGAAATTGTCAACGCAGTAAAATACTGACGATGTCCATTTCTCTTGGCATATCCTTTTCTACGTTTCTTTCTGAAGACAACCACTTTGTCTCCTTTTACGTGCTCTTCCACTTTCGCGGAAACTACCGCACCTTTTATAGCCGGGGCGCCGAGTGTCACTTTTCCACCATCCTCGATCAAAAGCACTTTATCGAAGTCAACCTTCTTTCCTGCTTCTGCATCCAAACGGTGAACATAGATCTTCTGGTCTTTCTGCACTTTAAACTGCTGCCCTGCTATCTCCACTATTGCGTACATAATAGCTCTTTAAATGATTAATACTATTCCGAAAAACGGACGACAAAGATAGTCTTTTTTGTTTACATCGCAACGTTTAAAACTTCTTTATTGCATTTTTCAGAAGTCGGCGTACATAAAACTGATAGTTTCCTCCGAACGGTTCATCAGCATATAAACGAGTAATGCCGTAAATATCAACCCAAGAAAAACACGAAGAATCCAGCGCTTATTCATACTCTTCCTTAATTCGTTCATAGATCAGATAGGCCCCATATTTGCTGTGATGTTGCGCATCCTTAAAGGTCCATTTTCGTTCCGAAAGATCCGAGGCATCAATGAGTTTTTGCTCGTGTGCTTCAAAGAAATTGCGTAGATCCTGCATCAGTTGTTCATAGTCGGCCACCGTTTCTTCGGAAGCCACCTCCCCGGCAAGCACACCATTGTACGGCCCTAACACAAAGGTGACATCCACATCGTATTCACTGCAAACCTCAATAAATTCTTCAAGGGCGGTGTACCGGTAATCGGAGCTCTTGTCGACCAACGGCATCAATTCCGGTGAAATTCCAAGGTGCAAGTAATCATCCCATGCGTTGTACGCGGAATCCACTGCCTCCTGCGAAAACGACAGCGCCTGTTCCGCCACATCCTCCGGAATGGAAAGCGTATCAAATGGGACAAAGTCACCCCGATCCTCTCCGAAAACCGACTTCAGATTGTTGTAGTACAATGAATGAACCTCATTATTGATCGCACCGCTGAGTTTATCGACCCACGACACCGGAGACTCGTACACAACACCGTAAAGACTATCAAAATTGCCCCCCAGGTCTTCCCGCGCAGGTTCGACAGATAAATCATTGAGGTAACGAGACAGGTATTCCTCATCGGCGTGATTCAGTGTTTCCCGCCAATAGGTCGGGTTGACAAATACAAGAACCTCCTGCTCCTTCCAGGCTGCAGGATCCGACAAGATGAGCGGAATGTACATCTCACAAAAGCGCCCGGCACCATAAAAGACAGAAAAACGATTGTCGATTTCGGGATCAGCATTCAACAATTCCCAATAATTGAACCCGTCCATCGGTACAGATTCGGAAGTACCAAGAATCAATACACCTTTGTTTTTTCGGATGTTTTCCAAAAAGTGATGGAAATAGGCATTGCTCTCCTTCACGTGGTTCGCACGCACCTCCAAAAACTGGTCTTCGCCGGAATCAACCAGGTAGTGATCTTCCGTGAAAAAATACAATCCTCCTGTCAAAGCAATCAAGAGAACTCCCGAAATCAGTGCACCATACCCCACTTCCCGCATAGCAGAAAGACGGTTCAGGCGATCAAAAAACTGAGTTGGCGTTCTCATGGTAACAATAGTTTAAGTGCAGTTTCCAAATCCTGATTCGCATAGTTAAAGAAGACCCAACCGAACGTTACAAAGCTGAATGTGAGCAACCAGCCAACAACCGAAAGCATCCAGTCCAGTTTTTTCTTCCCGAAAGAAGTATGGATGCGGTCGTGAAGCTTCGTTGAACTCCAGGCCTTATATACGGAAAGTCCTACCCCATGCCAAAGTCCCCACCAGATAAAATTGGACGTATCGCCGTGCCAGACACCGCAGATGAAAAACGTCAGTATATATCCGATAATGGAGACCGCTAACCGAGGAGGCTTAATCTTCCACCTGGAAATTCCCTTCACGATCGGCTTGAAGATCAATTCGCGTAGAAAGGTCGAAAAAGTGATATGCCAACGCCTCCAGAAATCTGAAATATTGGTCGCCAGATAAGGCATTCGAAAGTTCTCCGGGGTCCGAACCCCCATAAGATACCCGGAACCAATGGCGATATCCGAATACCCTGAAAAATCGAGATAGATGTACATCGAATAATACAACAGACTCATCAACAGTGCACCGGCACCTCCCAGGGTCTCCAGCCACGGTTCATAACTGATTGCCGAGACATAGATCAACGGGACCAGCGCGTATTTTTTGATGAACCCGACCATAATACGCCCGAGTCCGGGAAGGATCAACGCCTTCTTAAAAGTATCTTCAGGGCGGTCGCTCCAACGCTTGAAATTGTTATAAACGTCAATCGGGCCGGCAAGGAAATTCGGAAAGAAGAGCACAAAGTTCAGGTAATCGATAAAGGCAAAGTGCCTGATCTTTCGCTTGAAGGAATCTACCAAAAACTGAATGTGCCGGAACATGATATAACTGATCCCAAGCCGTTGCAACAACGTTCCCGGATCGTCCGTCAATTGAAAAGAGGAGATCCCAAAGGTCTTCGGATAACTTCGGACACAGAACAGGAGAATCACGGTAATGATTCCTGTTGCTGTCAATGCCTTCCCACGCGAAACACCGGTTCGGGAAACATACCGCCCAAGTAAATAAATAACGAGTGTGATCGAGCCATGCATGAGCAAGGTCGCCCATGTCAGTACAGTTGAAAGAATTACGAGATTTCCGAGAAGTAAAAGTCCTTTTTGAAATGCGTTCCGGGTCCATTGTCGCAGCAGTAACTGCAAGAGAAGAAAGGATGCAACAACCAACAATTCACCCGACGATGAAAAGAGCATTCATTAGGTTTTAGTTCGGGTAAATGTACTAAAATCGACAGAGGTAAGCAGAACGCACCTTCCGGCGGCGATCAGATATGCTTGATGTACGAACTGTAACGGCGCTTGTCCCAATAGATAACCACGGAAGTTTTTTCGGATTGAACAATTTCAATTCCCGGGTGTGGCAACATGAACTTCTTTTTCTTGTCGTTGAAATTGTAAACCCATTGATCGCGGTAAACAAACCAACGATTACTCCAGGAAATATCAGACCCCATTCCCATGTCCTTTCCAGCGCCTACAATATACAGATCATTGTTGCCACGATGCAGAATCGCCAATCCCTCCTGACGGCCAGCCTTCAGTTTCACCCAAAACACAATGTCCGACAGATCATCGCCATTGAGATCTTCTTCAAGGTAAAAAGGATTGACTTTCCCGATGACAACGTAATTATCCATCAACGGATTCGATTTAAGCGCCTTTAGCGCCCAATCCGGCATGTTCATTGCCAATACCGAATCGACCTGCGCCGAAACGAGATGTGAAAATGCTACCAGGATCATAACAACGAGCTGCTTCATCATCCTCAAAGCTACACAGCACCGGATTGTGAATCCATACTATCGGCAACGGTTTTCCGCCAAACTATACAGGTCTATGCTGTTTTCGAGCCATGTGGCGAGCAAGGTAGTTTGCCACAAAAACACCGCCAAGAACCAGCCCCATCGAGCCAATCTGCGCCAACGTGATAGTTTCCCCGAAATACAATCCGATCAGCACCGCAAATACAGGGATCAGATAGGTTACGCTACTTGCGAACAATACCGAAGAGATCGTCACAAGTTTATTGAAAAGAATAACGGCCAACGCAGTTCCCACAATACTCAGAATCAATAAAGCTGTCATTCCTTCCGCGGCATGAGGATCTGTTTTCATTTCACCGAACGCACCACTCTGCCAGGCAATGATTCCGGACGGAAGAAAGAGGAATAAAAAGGAGAGCGAGGTGATCTCAAAACTTTTGAACTTCTGCAAAGTGTACTTGATCGTGTTCAGGCTGATCGCATAACAAAAGGTTGCCAGCACGATTGCCAGGATGTGCGACCATCCACCGCTGATGGACAGATCTTTCCCCGAGATCATCAGTAAGACCACACCACATGTACCTATAAAAACTCCTAGTAATTGCACCGGGGTGAGGCGCTGACGAAACACTACAAAACCAATGATCAGCGCAAAAATTGGCGTAAAACTGTTCAGCATTCCGGCATAACCCGAAGAGATCCCTGTTTCCGAATAAGTAAACAAAAAAGCCGGAAAGAAATTGCCGCAAGCTCCAACCGTCGCCAGCATCAAGCCTTCGCGCCAGGTTTCAATTCGCTTCAGCGCACGCACAGCAAAGGGAAGCAACACAACCGAGGCGATCAGCATACGCAATGCCGCCACCTGCGTGTCCGAAAAGATCTGATGCCCTGTTTCCGTGAACATAGCCTTTTTCATCAGAATGAAAGAGCTTCCCCACACGGCAGAGAGGATCAAAAGATACAACCAGCTTTTTGCTTCGTTTGACACGCCGCAAAAGTACATCAAAAAAGAAAGTGTAATTGTAAAAATCCCGGCACTAAAACGCTACCAGGTTTTTTCGAAGTAGGCCTGATCAAAGGTTCGGTTGGAATCGACCCACAATGTTTTGGTTCTGTTCTTCAGGAACAGCGGATCCTTCTTCCCGAACAATCGTGAGAGCGCAGCAATGGGGAAAAGAAACAGGTAAAAAATGATGGTCAGAAGGATGTTCGGCATGATCATCCCCAGCACCCTGGCCAGTTTCATCCAAAGCATGTCAATCAGATCGCTCAGAAAAGTGGAAACAATCCCCAGCAAGCCCACGGAAACAGCCACAATAAGTGCCCATTCCATCTTGGTGATCTGATACACAACCATAAACCCGACGCAAATGGTCAGAACTGTTTTTGCCGAATTCTTTTTGCCGGATGATGTCATATCAGAATATCGAATAAATGAATGGTGCCACCGCACTGCTACCTCCAAATACGATCAGTATCGCGAGAAGCAAAAAGACAATAATGATGGGTACCAGCCAGAATTTCTTCCGTTCTTTCAGAAATAACCAGAGATCCTTCAAAAAACTCATAGATGTGTGCTTTGGTTCTTAAATTACATTTTTCCGCGATCATTCACGCTTATAACTGTTCACGTAACGGAAAATTTTTCGTGCAATCATGGCGTGTGCCTCACTCGAAATATGCCGGTGCCCGTGTTTTACGTGTACTTTCGACAGTTTTGCATAATCTGCTTTCAGGTCCGGCGTATAAAAAAGCGTATCGCTATTCGCACGGAAATCGGTCAGGATATCATCCGGAATAGACGATTTGATCCCAACCCGGGGAATATCCACGATAATGAGCGGAACCCCCAATTCGTCGTGACAATACCTGTACATTTCCCTGATCAGTTCCACTTCCAATTGTTTGTTGTACAGCTGAACTTCACTATCATCCGCCACCGCATATTCGTTGTACTTCGCAGCATCCTTTCTGGATTCATCAATCTTGCTCTTCTTCATTGAATCCCAAATCGTATTGAAGCAAAGTCCGTAGAGGTAGGAATTCTCGCCCAACCACCGGAACAGTCCGAAGCGGTAAATAAAATTCTGGATCTTCACCCCGGGAATGTATGCATAGCTTTTCGGCATCAATGAATCGTTGCGCACCACAAAAAGATTGCTTCGCACATTATCGTCAAAATCATTCTTGTAAAAACCGAGAGTTACAAAATCCGGATGGTATTTATAGCCTTCATTCATCAGAAACACCAATTGTTCAGCTGTTCCACTTCCCGAAACACCTTCATTGATCGCCGTCACCTTTTTACCATCCTTTTCAAACAGGCGTTCAAGTACAGCCGTAAATACCTGCGACTGTTGCACTTCGTATCCCTGCGTATGCGAATCACCAAGACAAAGGATTCTCACCTCACCCTCGCCTTTTTCGTATTGAATATCCTTGTTGCTCCGAAATCCTTTGTTGTTGGTTACAAAATCAAATTCGCCATCAACACTCGTATGGGTAAATGCCATGTTCGGACGAATTCCCCGGATCGTATAATCGCCATAGGTAAAATCGGTGTGATACCTTGGAAAGAGGACCATCGTGTCTTTGTAGAGAGCACGAACAATGAACTCGCCCACCAGTAACATCAGAAAGGTAACGAGTAAAGAAATGGAGAGATTGATGAGACGTTCCCTGAGCGTCTTTTTCTTCTTCACCTTTTTCGGCTTTGAAGACTTTCCCTCTGACGGAACCTCCGATCCTGTCATCAATCCATTTTAAATTTGACCATCCACTTCTCTTTGTTTTCCCAGTCCGGTTGCGAGGTCTTACAATATACGAAATTTCCGATCACAAGGTAGTCCATGTCCGTGCTCATAAAGCAGCGATACGCGTCATACGGCGTACAAACAATCGGTTCACCACGCACGTTGAAACTGGTATTGACGACCACTCCCTGACCGGTTTGTTTCTTAAACGCATTGATCAACTCCCAGTAGCGCGGATTTGTTTCTTTGTGAACCGTCTGAACGCGGGCTGAAAAATCGAGATGCGTAATCGATTGTACATCGCTACGTGTACAATACAACCGATCCCACAAAGACATTTCATTGTAGTTTTCGGGGAGTTTTGCACGTCTTTTCTCCACAACCGGCGCCACCAAAAGCATGTATGGAGAATCCGTATCCAAATCAAAAAATTCTTTCGTGTCTTCTGCCAAAACCGAAGGTGCAAAAGGCCTGAATCCTTCCCGGTATTTGATTTTCAGATTGAGCTTTTTCTGCATGTCGGCGTTACGGGCATCCCCCAGAATACTTCGACCACCCAGCGCGCGCGGACCGAATTCCATACGCCCCTGGAACCAACCGATTACATTTCCTTCGGCCAGCTTTTCAGCCGCAAAGTCAGCCAATTTTGAGAAATCAGCATAGTAATCGTACACGCCCTTCACCTTGCGGGTCATCCGCTCGATCTCTTTATCCGAATAATCAGGCCCCAAATAAGCCCCCTTCATCGCATCCGGCTTGCAGATCTCACGCTCTTCATCGAAATACATGTAGTTCACTGCAAGGGCTGCCCCCAGTGAACATCCTGCATCTCCGGAAGCCGGCTGGATATACACTTCATCGAAAGTTCCTTTCCGAAGCAACTTCCCATTTGCCACACAGTTCAATGCCACCCCACCCGAAAGGCAGATGTTTTTCGAACCGGTAATCCGCCGGGCCTCCTCTGCCATTTTCAAAACAATTTCCTCCGTAACGATCTGTGCTGCCAAAGCAAAATTGCAATGATGCTGCTCCAGATCATCATCGGGTTTTCTCACCGGAAAACCGAACAATTCCGCCCATGATTTATCCTTCACCATGCGCAGACCGGTTGCGTAATTAAAATGCTTCTGATTCAGCCAGACCGAGCCATCCTCCTTGATATCTACCAGGTGCTTCTTAATACTTTCCACGTACTGGCGCGTCTGTTCGGCATCAGGATTTCCATAAGGTGCCAACCCCATCAATTTGTACTCGCCGGAATTCACCTTGAAACCAAGAAAATAGGTAAATGCACTGTAGAGCAATCCGACCGAATGTGGAAAATTCAACTCCTTGAGGATACTGATCTTATTCCCCTTACCAAGACCAATGGTCGCGGTATTCCACTCCCCCACACCATCGATGGTCAGGATGGCAGATTCCTCAAAAGGCGATACATAAAAAGCACTGGCCGCATGTGAAAGGTGATGTTCCGGAAACAGGAGTTTGAGGTCCTTTTTCGAATACACCCCCACTTCTTCCAGACCCTCATGGATCATTTTCTTCAGAAACATCTTCTCGTTGAGCCAAACAGGGATCGCCTTCAGAAATGACATGAGTCCCTTCGGGGAAAAGGCCATATAAGTTTCCAGTAAGCGCTCAAATTTCAAGAGGGGCTTGTCGTAAAACACAACAGCATCAAGCTCATCGATGGTCAACCCAGCTTCATCCAGACAATAGCGGATCGCATTTACCGGAAAGTCTTCCGTGTGTTTGATTCGTGTAAAACGCTCCTCCTGAGCGGCAGCGACAACCTCTCCTCCGATCGTAATTGCAGCAGCAGAATCATGGTAGAAAGCAGATATTCCCAGAATTTTCTTCAACCCACACCGTTTGAGTGCTAAAGATAGATAAATAATCGAATGTGAAACCGCCCTGCAATCTCCCGTCGGGAAACACTTTTCGCCAATTATCCAAATGCGGATAACCGCATTGCACCCTCATTTTAATGAAGCCTCTTCCCCCTTGTTTCAGACCTGCGGATAACCGGAAAGTTTTTCACAATGTATTTTTCATTTACCACTTTTTACCACATAACGAAAATCTCCATTTTTACTGTATTATTGGGATATAGCGGATTTGGTTCGAAACCTTTTTTTGTTAATTTCGTTTATAATTATCAACAATATGAAATTCGGTGGTAAAAAGTGGTAGAAATCAACTATTTTTACCCCTAATCTATCGTCATGGCAGGCTTGGTTGGAGAATATGAAGTAAAACTGGACGCGAAAGGTCGCTTCCTGTTTCCTTCCGGATTACGGAAGCAGCTCCCTCCTGCAGGTCAGCGGGATTTCATGTTGAACAAGGGTTTTGAAGACTGTCTCACCCTTTTTCCTCTGTCAGAATGGGAAAAAGTCAGTGAGAAACTTTCGAAACTCAATCTTTTCAAACCAAAAAACCGGATGTTTTACCGCTTGTTCCATCAGGGAGCAAAGCAGATAAGCCTTGACAACGCCGGTCGCGTGTTGATTCCGGTCACACATATGGAACGTGTTGGTTTGAAACAAGAGGCAATGCTCATTGCCTACAACGACAGAATTGAAATCTGGGACAAAGCGAAGTACTTTGAAATGATCGAAGGCTCCATGACGGATTTTGCTGATTTGGCAGATGAAGTAATGGGAGACACCGATCATGACGAATAATCCAACATACCACGTCCCCGTAATGCTTCAGGAATGCCTTGAAGCATTAAACATCAACCCTGACGGAACGTATGTAGATGTCACCTTTGGTGGTGGCGGTCATTCCCGTGCCATTTTCGAACGACTTTCCGACAAGGGACGACTGATTGCTTTTGACCAGGACCCCGATGCAGCCGCCAACACCTGGGAAGCTCCAAACTTCGATTTTGTGCCAGCCAACTTTGCTTTTTTTGCCAATCACCTGAAGCTAATGGGAATCCGTTCAGTAGATGGCATTCTGGCAGACCTGGGTGTTTCTTCCCACCAGTTTGACGAAGCAAGTCGCGGATTTTCCTTCCGTGCTGATGCCAAATTAGACATGCGAATGAATCAGAAAGCCGATGTATCCGCAGCCAATATCATCAACAACTACGAGGAAGAAACCCTGATTCGTCTGTTCCGCACCTATGGAGAAATCCCCAATGCCGGAAAACTGGCTCGCAGCATTGTTTCTGCACGAACATCTCGACCTGTAAAAACAACCGGACAACTGCTGGAGATCATTGAGCCCTGTGCACCGAAACACAAGGAACACAAGTACTACGCACAGGTATTTCAGGCACTTCGGATTGAAGTCAACGACGAAATGCAGGCGCTCGAAAATTTCCTGAAACAATGCAGTGAAATACTGGCTCCCGGAGGACGCCTGGTCATTATGTCGTACCACTCACTGGAAGATCGTATGGTGAAGAATTTCATGAAGCGTGGCTCGGTGAGCGGAGAAATCGAAAAGGATTTCTACGGCAACCTTATCAAAGATTTTTCAGAGGTGATCCGTCACCCTCTGACTGCAAGTGAAGAAGAAATAAACCAAAATAACAGGGCACGCAGTGCCAAACTCAGAATAGCCGAACGCAATGGAAAATGAATTTCTGGACCGATCGCAGCTTGACGAGCAAAACGCTGCGGAAGAAAAAAAGAAGAAAAAGAAAAAAGAGAAGAAGCCACGCAAGGAAAAAGCCAACCCGGGCAAACCGAATGCTTTTATCCAGATCCTGAACGGAGACTTCCTGACGCGTGAGTTCATCCTCAACAACCTCAACTTCATCTTTTTCATCATGCTCCTGCTATTGCTGATAGTAGCAAAAGGTTATTACGGAAAACAACTGACTGCCGATGTACTGAAAACCCAGAAGGAACTGGATGTAATCACTTCGGATTATTTCGAAGCGAAGGCCAAACTGGAAGAAGACACACGACGACTGGAGCTGGTTCGAAAACTGGAATCCTCCGGACTGAAAGAAACAGTAAACCCAACAAAGGTGATCCGAATCAAAAAAGACGATGAGTAAACGAAAGGACATATACTGGCGTGCTTACCTGGTTTACTTCGGGTTTGCCATCGTGATGCTCGTCGTGCTTGCAAAAACCATCGGCTTGCAAATCGATCACGCGGAAACCACTTTCATGGCGTCGAGCGACGGACAGGACAAAATGCCTACCCGCACGGTAAAAAGAACCCCGCGTCGCGGACAAATTCTCGACGCGAATTACACCCCATTGGTTACTTCTGTTTCCTTCTATGATGTTCACATGGACCCGACTGTTGTAGAGCAAAGCATCTTTGACGCTGAAATTTCTGCCCTCAGTCGCGAACTGGCTAAAATGTACCCGAACAAGACTGCTCACGAATATGAAGTATACATCCGTGACGGTCGTCAACGCGGCGCCCGATACCTCTTGATCCGCAAGATGGTCACCAGCGAAGAACGCAAACGTCTGCGCGAAATGCCCATTTTTGAGCTTGGACGTCTGAAAGGAGGCATCATTGACAATCAGGAAACGATCATCCGCAAGTTACCTCACGGAGAATTGATGCGACGTACCCTTGGTTATGTCAAGGAACTGGACAACGGAAAAATCCTGAAAGTCGGTATCGAAGGAGCTTATGACGAATACCTGCGTGGCGAAGAAGGTGAAGAGATCGAGCAAAAGATCTCCAATGGATGGAAGAAGATCGGGCCGGTAACAAAAGAAGCCGTAGAAGGCGCCAACGTAGTAACCACCATTGACAAAGAAATTCAGGAAGTTGCACATTCCGAGCTACTGAACCAACTGAAAACACAGGAAGCCCGCAACGGCTGTGTCATCGTGATGGATGTGAAGACGGGTTACGTAAAAGCGATCGTAAACCTGACACGCGGAAGCGACGGCGAGTACTACGAAATGTACAACCAGGCCATCGGGATCAAAGAAGTACCCGGGTCCACATTCAAGCTTGCCTCTCTCATGGCTGCACTTGAAGACGGGAAGGTCACGATCAGGGACAAAGTCAATGCGAGCGGAGTTTACCGTTTCTACGACCTCAAACTGGAGGATTCCAATCACGGTTACGGTTACGGCGAAATCACCGTTCAGGAAGCTTTTGAAAAATCATCGAATGTCTTCTCCAAAATCATCAACGACGCCTACAAAAGCGAACCTCAAGCCTACATCGACCGTTTAAAGAGCTTCGGGCTCGCAGATTCACTGGGACTCGCACTTGCCGGAGAACCACGGCCTACAATGCACGAGCCAGGTACAGGCCAATGGTATGGTACATCCCTGCCATGGATGGCTATCGGATACGAATTCCTGCAGACACCAATGCAGACACTTGCATTTTACAATGCAGTAGCCAACAACGGAACGCTGGTTCGACCACAATTTGTAAAAGAAATTCGCCGTGGGAATGAAGTGATCAAAACCTTCCCTCCCGAGATCATCAATCCAAAGATCTGCTCAGACAAAACCCTGAAAGACGTTCAGGAATGCCTGGAAGGAGTGGTAAAACGTGGAACAGGCTCCGCACTTCAATCCGCCTATTTTGACATTGCCGGGAAAACAGGAACCGCACTCGTACTGAACGAGGATCAGCGCTACGGGGAAAACGGCGAAAAGAAATACCAGGCCTCCTTTGCCGGATATTTCCCGGCCAACGACCCCATTTACTCGTGCATTGTAGTGATCTCTGCACCGACTCACGAGATCTACGGAGCAAAGGTCTCGGGAACGGTATTCTCAGCCATTGCCAACAAGGTTTACGCATCCAGCCTGCAGTACCACAATCCGGTGAACCGGGGACAAACCTCCGCCGACCGTATTCCTATCTCGCTGGACGGGAACCGTTTCGATCTGCTGACCTCCTACAGAGCCCTGAACATCCCTTTCAAATCGGATACAGACAGCAAGTGGGTGCATACAGCCGCAGTTGAAGAACGCGTGGAAGTCAGCCGACGTTCCGCAGACAAAACCAAAGTGCCGGATGTACGAGGAATGTCCGCCAAAGACGCTGTATACCTTATCGAAAGCACAGGTATGTCAGCACGTGTAGAAGGCTACGGACGAGTTGTTAAACAATCCATTAAACCGGGAACCACTCCACAGGCAGGTGTGGTTGTCGTACTCACATTGAAATGATATGCAGGACCTGAAAGACATATTGTACGGTGTAAAAATCCTGGCGGTCAGTGGCGGAACCGACGCACAGACTGACCATCTGACCTTTGATTCGCGTGAAGCAAGGGCCGGATCCGTATTCTTTGCCATTGAAGGAAGTGCACGCGACGGGCACGATTTCATCCCTCAGGTGATGGAGGCCGGATGCCGCATTTTGATTGTATCGAAAGAAGTCGAAGCACCAGAGGACTGCCATGTTATTCGCGTAGAAAACACCAATCAAGCCCTG
This sequence comes from Crocinitomicaceae bacterium, assembly GCA_050300995.1. Lineage (GTDB taxonomy): Bacteria > Bacteroidota > Bacteroidia > Flavobacteriales_D > Crocinitomicaceae > UBA4466. The sequence goes on from JBNKYR010000001.1 coordinate 39,735, forward strand.
GCGATCATGGCCAGCAATTTCTACGGCGAACCTTCGAAAGAACTGAAACTGATTGGTGTAACCGGTACCAACGGCAAGACCACCATTGCTACATTGCTCTACACCTTGTTCACGCAACTCGGCTATCAGTGCGGGCTACTATCTACAGTGGTCAACAAAGTCTGCAACCGCGATGTCCCGGCTACACACACAACACCCGACCCCATCCACCTGAACGCCCTGCTCCGTGAAATGGTCGATGAAGGATGTTCTCACTGCTTCATGGAAGTAAGTTCGCATGCCATCCACCAACACCGCATCGGTGGTTTGCACTTTGCCGGCGGAGCATTTACCAATATCACACACGACCACCTGGATTACCACAAAACATTCAAGGAGTACATTCAGGTGAAGAAAGCTTTCTTTGACGGCCTTCCGAAAAGCGCCTTCGCCCTGACCAACCTTGACGATAAGAACGGCGAAGTCATGCTGCAAAACACCGTCGCAAGAAAGCGCACATATGCACTGAAGTCAATGGCCGATTACCGCGCAAAGGTACTTGAGAACCAATTCTCCGGACTTGTCATGACGATCAACGGAAAAGAATTGTGGACCAAACTCATCGGCGACTTCAATGCTTACAACCTGCTGGCCGTGTATGCCATCGCTATTGAACTCGGAGAAGACGAAACCGATATTCTGACCGAACTAAGCAAGCTCAACGCGGTTGACGGACGTTTCCAGTTTTTCCGGAGTGAGGGCGGCATCACTGCCATTGTAGACTACGCACACACCCCGGACGCACTAATGAACGTGTTGAAGACCATTGAGAACATCCGCACGAAAAACGAAAATGTATTCACTGTGGTGGGCTGTGGTGGCGACCGAGACAAGACCAAGCGTCCGGAAATGGCTTCCATTGCCTGCAAACTGTCCGACAAGGTGATCCTCACTTCCGACAATCCACGTTCAGAAGATCCGAACGCGATCATCCAGGACATGATGGCCGGTGTGGACGCCGTGAGCTTCAAGAAAACACTCTCCATCGTCGATCGCGAGCAAGCTATCAAAACAGCTGTAGCGATGGCGAATCCCCACGATATTATCCTCATTGCCGGGAAGGGCCATGAGAAATACCAGGAAATCAAAGGCGTAAAACACGACTTCGACGACCTGGCCATTGTTCAGGAACTCTTTAAACAACTTCAGAAATAATGCTCTATTACCTGTTTGATTATCTCGACTCATTGAATTTTCCCGGAGCAGGACTTTTCCACTACATCTCTTTCCGGGCCGGAATGGCTTTGATCACTTCCCTGATCGTTTCCATGCTGTTCGGAAAGCGAATTATCCGCCTGCTTCAGAAACAACAGATCGGAGAAACCGTACGTGATCTCGGTCTGGAAGGTCAATTGCAAAAAGCCGGAACTCCTACCATGGGAGGACTCATTATTCTGGCAGCGATTCTGATCCCAACACTGTTGTTCGCCAAGCTCGACAACATCTATGTAATCACCATGTTGCTGGCTACGGTATGGCTGGGCATGATCGGCTTCATTGACGATTACATCAAAGTATTCAAGAAAAACAAAGAAGGTCTCGCCGGAAAATTTAAAGTAGTCGGCCAGGTTGGCGTGGGACTGATCGTCGGGTGCATCCTCTACTTCCACCCGGATATTCAGGTACACAAGAATGTGCCTGCCAATTATGTGCTGCAACCCGGAGAAGAACTGGTAACCAATATGCACGCCGACATGGATGAAGGAGATGATTCCAAATGGATCGTAACAGACGATATGACCACGACGATCCCATTCATCAAAAACAACGAATTCAATTACAACTGGCTGATCGGCGACTGGGCCAAAAAATACGGGTGGATGCTGTTCATCCCGGTGGTCATCTTCATTGTCATCGCCGTATCAAACGGAGCCAACATGACCGACGGACTCGATGGGCTCGCCACAGGAACCTCAGCCGTGATCGGGATCGCGCTTGCCATCCTTGCGTATGTGAGTACCAATGTCAAATTCGCCGATTACCTGGATGTTATGTACATCCCGATGGCAGAAGAACTCGTGATCTTCATTGCAGCCTTTGTTGGAGCCTGTGTCGGATTCCTTTGGTACAATTCCTTCCCGGCTCAGGTATTTATGGGCGACACCGGAAGTCTTGCGCTCGGAGGGATCATAGCCGTATTTGCGATCTCCATCCGTAAAGAATTACTCATTCCGGTACTCTGTGGTGTATTCCTGATCGAAAACCTTTCAGTAGTTCTCCAGGTCGGTTACTTCAAATACACCAAGAAAAAATTCGGTGAGGGCCGGCGCATCTTTCGCATGGCACCACTGCACCACCATTACCAAAAGAAAGGATTGCACGAAGCCAAGATCGTTTCACGCTTCTGGATCGTCGCCATTCTGCTGGCCGTAGTCACCATCGTAACCCTGAAAGTCCGTTAATTGAAGCCAACCCCGGGACATATCGTCATTTTGGGCGCCGGTGAAAGCGGTGTCGGGACAGCCATCCTTGCGAAGAAGGAAGGCTGGAATGTTTTTGTTTCCGATTTCGGAAACATTGCTCCTGAACACAAGAAAGCACTGCAAGCGCTAGACGTAGAATGGGAAGAAGGTCAGCATACCATGGACCGGATCCTCGAAGCGACACTTTGTGTGAAGTCACCGGGTATTCCGGAAACAGCACCTCCCGTAAAAGCATTGCTCGAAAAGGGAATAAACGTCATTTCAGAAATCGAATTTGCAGGATTCTACAACACGGCTAAAACGATCTGCATCACAGGCAGCAATGGAAAAACGACCACTACCCTGCTTACGCATCACATCCTGAAAAAAGCAGGAATTAATGCAGGACTGGCCGGCAACATCGGCGAAAGTTTTGCCAAGCAGGTAGCGCGGGAGAATTATGACTGGTATGTACTCGAACTGAGCTCCTTCCAACTTGACGGCATGTACGATTTCCGTGCAGATATTGCCATCCTCCTGAACGTTACGCCGGATCATCTCGACCGCTACAATAACGATATGCAGCAATACGCAGATTCAAAAATGCGTGTTGTGCAGAACCAAACGGAAAACGACTGGTTCATCTACAACTACGACGATCCGATCATTCGGAAAGAAGTCGAAAAACGCAACATCCCATCACGCAAGGCACCTTTCTCCATCAGGGAAGAAATCCCCTTCGGCGGGTATGTCAACAGCAAGGAACAAATAACAATAAATATAAACCAAACGTTCACTATGTCAATTCACGATTTAGCCCTAAAAGGCAAGCACAACACTCAGAATTCGCTGGCTTCCGGCATCGCATCCCGAATTCTCGAGATTCGAAAGGAAGCTGTACGCGAAAGTCTCTCCGACTTCGTCAACGTGGAACACCGTCTCGAATTTGTTGCCAAAGTACACGGCATCGAGTTCATCAACGATTCCAAAGCGACGAATGTAAACTCCACCTGGTTCGCACTGGAAAGCATGGACAAACCTACCGTATGGATCGTAGGAGGTGTCGACAAAGGCAATGACTACACCGAATTACTTCCATTGGTACGCGACAAGGTAAAAGCAATTATCTGCCTCGGCAAAGAGAACTCCAAGATCATCGAAAGTTTCCGCAACGACATTGAAACAATTGTGGAAGCAAGCACAGCAATGGAAGCAGTTGCTTACGGTTACCGTCTTGCCAAAAAGAACGAAACTGTACTCCTGTCTCCGGCTTGTGCTAGCTTTGATCTCTTCGAGAACTACGAGCACCGCGGAAACGAATTCAAAAAAGCAGTAAGAGCACTTTAATGGAAAAGAAAACCGAGCAACTGAATTTGGAGCAACAACTGCTTCAGGCACGTGAGCGCGGACTTCGGGAAGCCTCCCAGATACACGCCATGAAAGCCCATGGAAAGGTACTTGGCATGGACACCTTCTCCTGGGTAAATCCGGACCTGAACGCACTAACTACAGTGATCAGTTCCTTCCCTTTTGCTGTGCATTGGGTAGGCGAGCACGAGCAGATCCAACGCTCCCTGAAATTACATCCCGCACTGGTCGACAACCTGCAATCACTGATTGTATACGATCACGAACTGGTTGATGTTCCCCGGGAACTGCTGGCAGCAATCCCTAACGTTGCCTGCCTCGAAGGAACGATTGAAGCCCTGGGGCTGCTAAAGGCAATGCAGAAGGAAAAGAGTGTTTTCCTGTTCACCTCGAGTGAAGACGAGGACCGGCAAGCCATTTTTGAAACATTCATTGAGGTTCACAAATAAATGCATGTACTCCTCAAATATCTGAAAGGTGATCGGGTGATCTGGGTGATCACATTGTTGATGCTGGCGTTCTCATTGGTCAGCGTCTACAGCTTTGTCCCTATCCTCATCAAGATGGAAGGCGGCACTCCTTTCAAGTATTTGTTCAAGCACCTCATCTATGTATTTATCGGGCTGGGCGTCATGTACTGGGTCCATCGCAAGGACCCGAAATACGTGTCTATGCTCTCCAAATTCGGCTTCTATCTTGGTATTGCCCTGCTGATCTTCACCTTCTTCTTCGGAACGCGGGTGAACAACGCCGGGCGCTGGGTGCAAATCCCGTTTGTCGGACTCACATTCCAATCGTCTGATTTTGCAAAACTGGCCCTGCTCATTTATGTATCGCGTCTGCTCGTAAAAAAGGAAAAGCTCCTCAACAACTGGAAAGAAGGCTTCTGGCCGGTAGTTATCCCCATTATTGTTATTTGTGGATTGATTGTGAAGGATAACTTCTCGACTGCTGCCATCCTGTTTGCAATTTGCCTGACGCTCTTATTCCTTGGCAAGGTGCCATTCATGAAAGTTGCCGCATTGATCGGAGGAGGAATCGGGTTACTGGCTTTTATTGTGCTCATTCACAAAGCCGCGCCCGACCTCAACCTGCTTCCTCGTTATGAAACCTGGGAGAACCGAATCTTCAACCGGATCAACGACGACCAGAATGTAATCGACAACGCACAGGCACTGAACGCTCAACTTGCCATTTACAACGGACGTATTAACTGGACAGATGCTGGCGACCGTCACCTGCTCGGAGGCCAGGGAGTAGGCGACGGCGAACTAAAGGAATACCTGCCCGAAGCCTATGCCGATTTCTACTACTCCAGCTTTGTCGAGGAAATGGGACCAATCGCTGCCGGAATCCTGATCCTGCTCTACCTGATTCTACTCTACAGGATCATGCGGATCGGACTCAATGCTGACAACATGTTCGATACCTATGTCTGCATCTCCATCGGCATCCTCATACTCAGTCAGGCCAGTGTAAACATGCTGGTGTGCACCGGCATCTTTCCTGTAACGGGACAAAACATGCCTTTACTTGCCATGGGAGGATCAGCCCTGATCATGACCTGCCTTGCATTAGGCATTGTTCAGAGTATTGCCAACAAACAATTGTCAGGGAAAGAAAACGATAACCACAGTGAAGAGGAGTCTGAAGTCATCCTCGAAAACGTTTAAGGCATGAAGAAAATCGAACGCGCAATCATATCAGGCGGAGGTACCGGGGGGCATATTTTCCCTGCCATTGCCATTGCGGATGAAATCAAACGTCGGAACCCGGAAGCCGAGATCTTGTTTGTCGGAGCCGAAGGAAAAATGGAAATGGAAAAAGTACCGGCGGCCGGATATCCCATCGAAGGATTGCAGATCATTGGGTTGAAGCGCAAACTGGCACTGTCCAACTTCCTGCTGCCGTTCAAGATCATCCGCAGTCTTATGAAAGCCCGGAAGATCGTAAAAAACTTTGCTCCGCAAGTCGCTGTTGGTGTGGGTGGATATGCCAGTGGCCCAACCCTGAAAGCAGCTACCATGTTAGGGGTTCCCTCCTTGATCCAGGAACAAAATGCCTTTGCCGGAAAAACCAACAAGCTCCTATCCAAAAATGTCGCGAAAATCTGCGTGGCCTACGAAGGACTTGAACGCTTTTTCCCGGCCGATAAAATCGTGATGACCGGAAATCCGACCCGTAAAAATATGGTCGCCATTGTCGGAAAGGAACAGGAAGGTTATGACTTCTACGGTTTCGACCCCTCCAAAAAAACCATTCTGATCATCGGCGGAAGCCTCGGCGCACGAACCCTCAATGCAAGCGTGCTACAACACCTGGACACTTTGAAACAATCCGGAGTACAGGTCCTCTGGCAATGCGGGAAATTATACCATGAACACATCGAAGCTGCCCTGGAAGGAAAAGAACTCGGAGACATTCACCTTGTACAATTCATTGCGCGCATGGATCTCGCCTACGCAATCGCCGACGTTGTAATCTCACGTGCCGGAGCCATTTCGGTTTCCGAATTATGCCTGGTTCGTAAACCCGCCATTCTGGTTCCTTCACCAAACGTAGCCGAAGACCACCAGACAAAGAATGCCATGGCCCTCGTAGAAAAAGACGCCGCCATCCTTGTCAAAGACGCTGAAGCCCGGGACAAACTTATCGATACGGCATTGAAACTCATCAGTGATGAGGCACAATGCAAAAGCCTGTCAGAACGCATCGGGTCGCTCGGAAAACCCAATGCAACTGCGCAAATCGTGGACGAACTCGAAAAGATCCTTGCGTGAAAAAAGACCTGCCCCATATCGCCCGTTTTGACCGCGCATGGTTTATTGGTATCGGCGGGATTGGAATGTCGGCACTGGCCCGCTATTTTCATCAAAAGGGCTGGCAGGTTGCCGGGTACGACAAAACGAATACAGTACTTACCCGCGAGTTGGAACGTGAAGGGATTGCCGTGCACTATGAAGACCTTGGCGATCAACTCCCCGAAACGTTTCTTGACAGAGAGAAAACACTGGTAGTGTACACGCCAGCCATTCCAAAGGACATGGGCGAACTTGTGTTCGTTCAAAACAATGGATTCGAAGTACTCAAACGCGCCGCCGTGCTTGGAATGATCACCCGGGACAGCAAAGCCCTGTGCGTGGCCGGAACCCATGGAAAAACCACTACAAGCACACTTCTCGCACACCTGCTCGACCAATCCAAACTGAAATGCAGCGCCTTTCTCGGCGGTATTTCAACCAATTTCAACTCTAACTTCGTGAGCCATCCGGAAAGCCCGTACACCGTTATTGAAGCCGACGAGTTCGACCGCTCTTTCCTGCAACTCACCCCCTATGCATCAATCATCACTTCCACCGATGCTGACCATCTTGATATTTACGGCGACAATACACAATTCCTCGAAGGATTCCAGGCCTATGCCAACCTGATCTCACCGGAAGGCGTTCTCATTCATCATGTGGACGTTCATCTACAGGCTCCCAACAGCATCAGCTATGCCATTGACCGGCCAGCCGATTACAAAGGATCAAACCTTCGTTACACTGACGGAAAATTCCTCTTCGATCTAGAAACTCCGGAAGGCCCCATGAACAATATTGAACTTGGTATACCGGGAATTCATAACACCGAAAACGCCATCGCCTGCATTGCACTGGCTCGCTTCCTCTCCATCAACGAAGAGGTAATCCGGAAAGCACTTGTCTCTTTCGCAGGAGTAAAACGTCGCTTCGAATACCATGTCCGCACACAAAGTCTGACCTACATCGACGATTATGCCCATCACCCGACAGAGATCGAGGCATTGGTCGCATCGGTACGTTTACTATACCCGGAACAAAGAATCACGGGTGTGTTTCAACCTCATCTTTTTACCCGCACCCGTGATTTCTTTGAGGGCTTCGTAAATGCTTTGAGCAAACTGGACGAGGTCATCCTCCTACCGATCTACCCTGCCCGGGAAACCCCGCTGGAGGGCATCACCAGTGACGCGTTAAGTCTCCGAATTGAGCACGCCCGGGTACTTTCACCGGAAGAAGCAGTGAGGACACTTTCGGATCGCAAAGCCGGAGTCATTCTGACCATCGGAGCCGGAGATATCGACCTGATTGTTGAACCTCTTCAAAACGCACTTCAGCAAGCATGAAAAAGTGGATCAAAATAACGCTCTGGAGCCTCTTCACAATCGGTGTGATCGTGTTAGGCGTTATGGTCCGCAAAGAACTCCGGGGACAAGCCGTACCCACTCCCGAGGTAGTTGTGCATGTTGACGGCGAAAACGCTTTCATCACCGGGGAAGAACTGCTGGAGCGACTGCGCCGGGAACGCCTCCTTTTCGAAGGACAAACGCGCGCAGAACTGAACACCGGAGCCATTGAAGATTACATCGCTTCCATTTCGCAGGTACGGAAGGTCGAAGTGTATCAACGGATCAGCGGAGAGTGGAAGATCGACGTTGAAATGCGAAAACCCATTGCCCGCATCTATAATTTGTTTGGTGAAACATACTATCTGGACAACGAAGGAAACACCGTTGAAACGATCCCGACCCATACGGCCCGAGTCCTAGTATTTACAGGGGAAATTGGTGACCGGGCAACCAGCAATCCGGTACCCGAAATTATTAACAATGATTCCTTGAAAAGTATTCGAAAACTCGATGATATCTATCGTATTTCGGATTATGTTTGTAACGATCCCGTTTTCCATTCTCTGATTGGGCAGGTTCACCTGAAAAAGAACGGAGACTTCGTACTGGTACCACTGGTCGGGGATCAGAAAATAATCTTTGGTTCTGCGTATACAGAGAAGGAAGTGGAGGAGAAATTCCGGAAGCTAAAGATATTTTACAAGGAGGCGATGCCGTTTGAAGGTTGGAATACCTATTCGGAGATCAGCCTGAAGTACAGAGACCAAATAGTTTGCAAGAAAAAGAAAACCGATGAGTAAAGTAATTGTAGGTTTAGATATTGGAACAACAAAGATCGCGTGCTTTGTCGGACGTAAGAACGAGCATGGCAAGATCGAGATTCTGTCCATGGGTAAGACGGAGTCACTGGGTGTGATGCGCGGTATGGTCTCCAATATCGACAAGACAATTCAATCCATCAAGGCGGCTGTTGAAGAAGCCGAAGAACGCATTGACGGGCAGTTGAAGATCAACTCCGTGAATGTAGGGATTGCCGGACAACACATCAAGAGCATCCAGCATCGCGGTATTTACACCCGTACAAACCTTGAGAACGAAATTTCGCAATTGGACATCGACCGTCTGGTAGACGACATGTACAAGATGGCCATGCCTCCGGGAGAGCAGATCATTACCGTGCTCCCGCAGGAATATATCATTGACAACGAACAGGGCATCAAAGATCCGATCGGGATGTCAGGCGTTCGACTGGAAGCCAACTTCCATATCATTACCGGAAATGTCGGAGCTTCCATGAACATCCACAAATGTGTGGAACGTGCCGGGTTGAAAGTAAAGAACATCATTCTTGAGCCAATCGCTTCTGCTGAGGCCGTACTGACCGAAGAAGAAAAAGAAGCCGGAGTGGTACTGGTAGATATCGGTGGTGGTACTACTGACGTGGCAATCTTCCACGAAGGCATCATTCGCCACACGGCTGTGATTCCTTTCGGAGGAAATGTGATCACCGAGGACATCAAGGAAGGTTGTACCATCATGAAGCGAAAAGCGGAAATGGTGAAACAACAATTCGGCTCTGCAGTGGCAAGTGCCACTCAGGACAATGTGGTTGTTTCCATCCCGGGATTGAAAGGGCGTCCTGCACGCGAGATCACGCTGCGTAACCTGGCAAGTATCATTCAGGCACGTATGGAAGAGATCATCGAACTGGTACACTTCGAAATTCGCAACTCCGGCTACGAGAAGAAGCTGATTGGCGGAATCGTGGTGACCGGTGGTGGATCCCAACTCGACCACATTACGCAGTTGTTCGAATACGTGACCGGCATGGATGCCCGTATCGGTTATCCTACCGAGCACCTGGCAAACACAAACAATGAAAGCATCAAGAGCCCAATGTATGCAACCGGTATCGGTTTGGTACTGAAAGGCTTTGAAGACCTGGAGAAGGCCAGCGCTTCGGCACCGGAAGCTGCGAGTTCAGGAGACGTGAAAACACACTCCGAAAAAACACGCGGTTCCTTCTTTGATACGATCATCCAACGCGGCAAAACCTGGTTTGCTGAGGAGGATTAACGATAGAATGTACGTTTCAAGATCCGCTCGACATACAGAGCAGAACAACGTACCTGAAAACTGAAAAAGACTAACAAACAAACACAACAACTATTAAAAACGAGCATATGGATTTCGAATTGCCAAAAGAAAACCCTTCGATCATTAAAGTGATCGGTGTTGGTGGCGGCGGAAGCAACGCCGTGAACCACATGTATCGCCTCGGAATTAAAGGTGTGGATTTCATTATTTGCAACACAGACATGCAAGCACTGGAAATTTCACCTGTTCCCCACAAAATTCAATTGGGACCGTCGCTGACCGAAGGTCGCGGTGCAGGATCTTTGCCTGAGATCGGGAAAAATGCAGCCGTGGAAAACATTGAAGATATTCGCGATTACCTGAGTAAAGAAGCGAAAATGGTATTCGTTACCGCCGGAATGGGTGGTGGTACCGGTACGGGTGCTGCTCCTGTTATTGCACAGGTAGCACGTGAACTTGGTATCCTCACTGTAGGTATCGTAACGGTTCCTTTCAACTTTGAAGGGCGCAAACGTCGTATCCAGGCGGAAGAAGGTCTCGAAGCTATGCGCAGTAACGTGGACACCCTGCTCGTGATCAACAACGAGCGTCTGCGTGAGGTCACCGGAAACCTTTCTATTGGTGATGCATTTGCACAGGCGGATGACATCCTGGCGACAGCCGCTCGTGGAATTGCCGAGGTAATCGCTGTAACAGGAGCCATCAACGTAGACTTTAACGATGTGAATACTGTGATGCGTGACAGCGGTGTTGCCATTATGGGTAGCGCTGCGGCAGAAGGTGAAGATCGCGCGATCCGTGCGGTTGAAAAAGCACTTGAGTCTCCATTGCTGAACGATAACGACATCAGCGGTGCGGAATACGTATTGTTGAACATCACGTACGGCGACAAAGAAGTATTGATGGATGAGATCACGGAGATCACGGATTATATTCAGGATGCCGCAGGATCCACTGCTGATGTGATCTTCGGACATGCCAAAGACGATTCACTCGGGGACCAACTGAGTGTGACCGTGATCGCTACCGGATTCAAATCAACTCCGCTGACAGGTTTTGAAAAAGCACCTGAAAAGCAAGTTACCACACTGAACGAAGAGCGCAAGACAGAGATCAAATCTCCGTTGAACTCTCCTACACAGCAAAGTGTTTGGTCGGGTGCGAAAGAAGTTTCCAAGCAGGAAGAGCCTTTCCTGAAGAAAGTAGATGAGACACCGAAACGCGAATCATGGTTTGCTACAGACAAGCGGGAAGAGCCGAAGAAAGAGCAGAAAGAAATGGAATTCGACTGGAATATGAATGCGGAGCCTACCGCATCCACCACTCCAACTCCTGAAGCGAAAGAAGAACCGGTGACGCGGCTTGTACTCGAAGACGATTCCGAAACCGAAATGGAACTGGAAGGATCAGACGAATCAAAGCAGGTTTTGTCGCCCGAAGAGCAGCAAAAACGTACCCAGGAGCGTTTGACACGCATCCAGGAGTATACGCAGAAACTGAAGAAAGCGGACGGTATTCAGGAATTCGAAAACGAGCCGGCTTATGTACGTCGCAACATCACGTTGGATGAAAGTGTGCCGAGTAAGGAAAGCAATAGCAGCCGTTTCAGCGTTTCTAAAGACGACGAAGGTAATTCCTCGTTGAATAGTAATAATTCATTTCTTCACGATAACGTAGACTGATGAGTTTTGTTGATCAGATAAACAACGACATCAAGGCCGCGATGCTGGCCAAAGAAAAGGAGAAACTCGCTGCACTTCGCGACATCAAGTCGAAGTTGCTGCTGGAAGCTACATCCGGAAGTGGAGAGGTGACCGAGGCAGCAGCCATGAAGATTGTCATGAAGTTGCACAAGCAGCGTGTGGAAACCTATGAACTGTATAAAAAGGAAGGACGCGAAGACCTCGCCGCGGAAGAAAAATTCCAGGCCGATGTTATCGCAGCCTACCTCCCTAAAATGCTCTCCGAGGAAGAAGTGCGTGTCGAAGCAGCCGAAGCAATTGCTTCCATCGGTGCTACAGGTCCGCAGGACATGGGCAAAGTGATGGGGATCCTCTCAGGAAAGCTGGCCGGAAAAGCCGATGGTAAGGTGATTGCCGATACGGTAAAAGCCTTATTGAACAATTAAGCGTTCTACCCGATTTCTTACAGGAAATCTTTTTAATAGTTGGATAAAACGCCCGTTACTCCGGTAACAGGCGTTTTTTTTGTTTCTCCCAGTTCCGTAACAACGCCCCACTCTTACCAAATCTCCTCCATTTCCGACCAACGGGGAATTGGATAATGCCAGCTACGCATTCCCCCTGAAATTGATCTGTGTTCTGCCTAGTTTCGAGGTAATAACCCTTTAAACAAAAGAACATGAAAAAGAAAACATTCATCCTTGCAGGACTTTTTGCCTGCCTATCCATTGGCGTAAACGCCCAAAATGGCTGGACGCTCAACGGAGGAACAACCTACACACCATATAGCGTCCAGATCAAATCAAACGTATACCTGCCTTACAGCAACGGAAATAACTATATCCGACCGGCAAGTTCATCAAATAATACCTATTTTGATGGTGGAGGCGGTGTAGGTATCGGTCATCAGAGTCAATATACCGGATACAGACTCCACGTTTCCGGAAAAACCAATCTGAACGGCGATGTGGGAATCGGAATTGGGAACACACTTCCACTTGAAGCCCTGCATGTTTCCGGCAACGGCCTCTTCCATTCCGGAACAAACAAAAATATTACCCTTGGAGGATGGGAACTAGCCGGTCCCGGAGGAGTCTCAATTTCCGCACAAAACGACGCAAATAGTGCACACATTCCTTTGCTCCTTGCTGCCAATAAGTTTATGTTCCACGGAGGAAATGTAGGTATCGGCACCGATAAAACGACCGGGTATTTGTTATCCGTTGCGGGAAAAGTTCGTGCAGAAGAAGTAGAAATCAGTCTTTCCAGCACATGGGCAGATTACGTATTCGCGGACAACTACTCCCTAATGCCACTGGCCGAATTGAAGAGCTACATTTCCGAAAATCGACATCTGCCAAACATTCCGAGCGCCGAAGAAATCGAAACATCCGGACTCAGTATCGGTGAGATGCAAAAAATGCAAATGGAGAAAATCGAAGAACTTACACTGTACATCCTCGAATTGGAACAAAGGGTGAAAGAACTGGAGGCTGACAAGCAGTAATTGCCTTGC
>JBNKYR010000002.1:0-46429 GCA_050300995.1 Crocinitomicaceae bacterium
CCATACTTTGTAGAGTTGTGATGGCTACTTAGAAATTTGAATAGGGCCAGGAGGCCACAAGACATGATCGATCGACCATAAGGTTTGGTCGGGCGGTCACCTAAGGGCGTCAATTTTCCTTTACTTTTTGGTATTGCTGTTCATCACCAATAACAACGGTGTTGGGTTGATGGCGTATAGCCAGTTCGATGAGCAGATCGGCATTCTTGTGGGCAGTCATGACCTCCAATCGGAAATGATCGGGATAAGCTGCAATCACTTCAAGGGCCTGGGTGCCGATGGAACCTGTAGCGCCAAGAATTGCAATGCCTTTTTTTGAACTCATGGCGCAAATGTAAGCCTTTCGGAACATTTCGTTGTAACGATTTTCGGCAAAGCACTTATGAAAAACAAAAACCACTTATGAAAACACTCCTCATTTCTTTTTTGATGTGCTCACTTTCTATTTCGTTGCTGGCACAACGACGTTTGAACAGCCAGTATTACCTCAATCGCATCTCCTTTTTTAAAGGTGTCGATCCGATGATGTATGAGTCACGCCTACTGGAATCCATTGATGGTCATGAAGTATCACGAGTTGAAAAAACAACTCAGTACGGGCGAAAATCGGAAAAGGTCGTCTACGAGCTGAATGCAGCACAACGGCCAATACGGATTGAACGTCCGAATAGCGTTACAACGATTTCTTACTTCGCGGACACGCTTGTACATGTTTATGCCGTACAAAGAAAGCAGCCTGTGGTTACAACGTACAATTATAGTGATGGTCGGCTGGCTCTTTCAGAGACCTTTGTGGGAGATCGCCTGACTTCCCGTACATCGGTACAGTACAATGAAGCCGGGAAGGTCATTTTTTCACAGGTGCAATCGCAGGGAGCCATCAGAGGCGGGTCCTACAGTATGTTGTATTCGTATGAGGGCACGGACCTGAAACAGCAGCGTTTCATGAAAAACAGCAGAGTACTGAAGCGATGGGACTACTCATGCAAACCGGAGGGTGAGGCCATCAATTCCAAAACGGAAACCCAGGTTTGCAATTACCGGGAAGAAAGTGCGGATGGTTCTTATATTCAGTATTCCCGAAAGGAGGAGGGTGGAAAGGTGCGATTATACAAACACTTTCACAACAGCGACAGCCTGAATTATCGTTCCGAATGCTGGGAAAATGAGGACCACCTGGAATGGGTTGCAGAAAAGAGCAGGGAGAAGGAAGTGTATACCCAATATAACAAGCACGACAAAGTTGATTACGTCCGTACCATTGAGTATAACGCCAATCATTTGATGACGGGGATCACGATTGACAGGAAAGGAGATTCCAAAAAGGCCTCGCGGTTTGAATATGACTACAACGATGAAGGATTTCTGACGCTGGAAAAATATGTGTACAAGGGAAAAGTCTCCAAAGAGACCCACTATAAATACGTGCGCTAGTGGTATCTTTGTCGCATGAAATACCGATTGCTGACGGACGAGGAACTACAACTTTTTGAAGAGGATTTCACGCACTTTCTGATTGTGAATGGCGTTCACGGAGAAGAGTGGGAGAAGATGAACAGTGATGATCCGGATAAGGCCATTGCTCTGGTTGAGATGTTTTCGGACACGGTGCTTCAGAAAGTGTATGAGAAGATCCGCTTCATCGAATTCCGTTCAAAGAATTCCTGTATGGTTTTCCGGCTGGATCCGGAAAATATCCAACTGATCTCAGTGAATGTAAAACCGGATGCGCAAGCTGATCTTTCGACTCCTGAATCCATTCATGAAGCATTGGTGAAGACTCCGGAACAACTGACATTGTTCAAAACAGGGAAAAATTATTCAGGGGAGCGCGAAGCCGAAATTCACCGAATGATCGAGCAGGGTTGTGTGCACTCCAGCGAAGAATTCTGGAATGCCTTGTCGGAGGTACTCAAGTAATCCGGAGAAGCAGGTATATTTGTAGCGTGAAAGAAGTCCTGCAAAAGCGATTCGGAGAACACCGCGTTCTGGATGTCCCTGTGAAAGAAGGAGAAATGCCGCTTTTGGTCATCGATCTGGAGTTGAGATCTCCTGTGACGGTTGTGGTTACGAATGGGCTTCGTAATTATCGAATGCCGGTTCCGGAGAAGATGGAGGGGAGGGAGCACAACGAGCTCTATTTCTGTCTGCCCGATTACTGGGAATGGGAGGATGCCTCCAACGACCGGATGAACTGGCCGTTTCACTGGATTCAGCGATTGGCGAAGTTTGTTGTTGAAAAGGAAACCTGGTTCGGACACGGTCATACAATGCCATGCGGAGCAGGGGCACCTTCCCTGTCGGAAACAATGAAGCAAAATTTCTTTCTTCTGGCCGATCCGATGCTGCTCGAACAAGAATTGGCACCGGTTGAGGTGGATGGAAAAACCGTGCACTTTCTGGCAATAGTACCGATCTTCAAAAATGAGTTCGAATACAAACAGGCGCGCGGAACATTTAAGTTGATGCAGAAATTCAGCAATAAGAATGTCACGGAAAAGCTGGACGACTTCCGGGGATCGGTGCTCCGAAACAAGTGGCGCTTCCGGAAATAATCTACGATCCGGAGATCCCCAACTTTTGTAGGCCTCTGATTGCAAGGTAGCTGTATATTTGTACCAAACCGACGCCACATGAGAGCACACCTTATCTTTGCCCTTCTTGTTTTTTTTCTTGCTGCCTGTGGTGGCAGCGATGGTCCTGAAACCGAGCCGCTGGAAGGTCCGCTTTTTCAATTGCTGAGCCAGGAAAAAACGAATATCACCTTCAAGAATTCGCTGAAAGAAGACGACCGGAATAACGGACTCGCCTACGAGTACTTTTACAACGGAGGCGGTGTTTCGGTGGGTGACCTCAACGGAGACGATCTTCCCGATTTGTTTTTTACAGGAAATCAGGTAGGAGATCGTTTGTATTTCAATAGGGGAGATATGGTTTTCGAGGACGTGACCGAAAAAGCACTCAAAGGCCTGACAAATGGTTGGAGCACCGGTTCCGTTTTCGCAGACGTCAATGGAGATGGCTTGTTGGATATTTACGTGTGTCGTGGCGGTGATCCGGCGGTGTACAAGGACGCAAGTAACCGACTCTTCATCAATAAGGGGGATGGCACTTTTGTGGAGAAGGCAGCCGAAATGGGATTGGATGATTCGTTCAACTCTACCCAGGCGGCTTTTTTTGATTACGACCGTGACGGCGATCTCGACGTGTATGTGTTGAATCATCCGCGGGAACTTTTCGCGTTCACTCGTGCCGAACTCATGGAGTTATTTCAATCCGGAAAAAACGAAAGCGACCGGCTTTACCGAAACGATAGTGGCAAATTTGTGAATGTTTCCGTAGAAATGGGCATCAACAACCACGCCTTTGGTCTCGGGCTGGCTGTCGGAGACATCGACAATAACGGATGGCCGGACGTTTATGTGGCCAACGATTACGAAGACCGGGATTACCTGTTCATGAATAAGGGTGGAACCTTCTCCGAAGAATTGAATATCCGGACGAAACACGTGTCCAACTTTGGAATGGGGGTAGACATTGCCGATTTCAATAACGATGGAGACATGGATATCCTGGAGTTGGACATGGCCTATCCGTCGCACGAACGATCAAAGCGAAACATGGCCAGCATGTCGACCGAAAAATTCTGGAGGATCGTGCAGACCGGAAACCACTTCCAGTACATGGTCAACACTTTGCAAATGAACAACGGCAATGGGACTTTCAGTGAGATCGGACAATTTGCAGGTGTGGCAAAAACGGATTGGAGTTGGGCAGGGTTATTTGCCGATCTGGACAATGACGGGAAAAAAGATATTGTCATTACCAACGGCCAGCACCGTGATCTTAAAGACCGCGATTTTCAACAGGAACTGGAAGATCGGATCAAAGAGAAAGAGAAGCTGACCATTGATGAGGTCTTTTCATTCACGCCGGCAACAAAGCAGCGAAATTTTGTCTTTCGCAACGACGGCGATTTGCATTTCTCTGACCAATCAGAGGAATGGGGATTGGATCGGAAAGTAAACTCAAACGGACTTGCTTATGCGGATCTGGATAATGATGGCGACCTGGACCTCATCGTCAACAACCTGGATGATGTGGCGTCTGTGTATGAAAATCGTTTAAAGGGACAGAAGCACTACATTCGTTTTGCATTAAAAGGACCGAAAAAGAACACATTTGCGTACGGTGCACGGATCAGAATCTATCACGAGGGAGGGTTTCAGGTTCAGGATCTGCAACCCACGCGTGGATTCCAGTCTTCTGTGGAGCCGGTACTCCATTTCGGGCTGGGGTCATTGACCGCTGTAGATCGTGTTGAGATCACCTGGCCGGATGGAAAGCAAACGGTTTTGGAGGGTGTTGAAATTGATCAGCAACATGTGCTGGATTACGCAACGGCTTCATTTACTACGATTGCAGTCGACCAGCCAGCAGTTTACTTTACGGACATTACAACCTCCCTGCCGATCGAATTCAGGCATACGGAGAACAGTTTCAACGATTTTGACCGGGAGGTTCTGCTTCCTCATGCCTTTTCGAACATGGGACCTTGCGTGGCAGTTGCCGACGTGAATGGTGACGGGACAGATGATGTGTTCATAGGAGGAGCCAAAAATCAGGCGGGAGCCCTGTACCTTCAAAACCTGCAAACGGGCAAGTTTAAATTGCAGGAAAACTCTCCGTTCGCTCGTGAAACTGCCTTCGAAGATGTTGGCGCCCATTTCTTTGATGCAGATGGTGATGGTGACCCGGACCTCTATGTGACGAGCGGCGGGAATGACTTCGATGCGAACTCATCCGACCTTCAGGACCGTCTTTACATCAATGACGGTAAAGGGAATTTCATTCGTTCCGGCGGCCTGCCTGAAATGATCACGAGCACCAAAGTGGTGCGTTCCGGCGATATCGACGGTGATGGCGACCTGGATCTTTTTGTGGGAGGGCGCATCGTTCCAGGCAAGTACCCTGAATCCCCGAGAAGTTATCTGCTCCTCAATGAAGGGGGCACCTTCCGCGACGTCACGGCAACCTGGAATAAGTCACTGGAATATCCGGGCCTGGTTTCCGGTGCCGAACTGGTCGACATTAACGGAGACAAAAAAGCTGACCTGACCCTGGTTTGCGAGTGGGGAGGATTGCAGCGATACATCAACAAAGGAGGAAAATTCGAGGCGAAAAAAGTGGATGCAGCAACCGAGGGGCTTTGGTTCAGTCTGACGGCTGCGGATATCGACAACGACGGAGACATGGATTTTGTGGCTGGAAACCTTGGAAAGAATTGCAAGTTCAAGGCCTCTGACGATCGTCCGTTCAATATTTACGGCGCCGATTTTGATGACAATGGGACGTACGATGCCGTTCTGAGCACCTTCCATGAAACGCAGAACCTGCCTGTTCGGGGAAGAGAATGCAGCTCACAACAGATGCCTTTCATCACGGAAAAATGTCCGAGCTACAAGTCGTATGCAGAAAGTGATATGGAGGATCTTTTCGGAGGGAAACTCGGAACAGCTCTTCACAAAACAGCCCGCACATTGTATTCCGCAGTGTTCATTAACGATGGAAGCGGGAACTTCAAAATGCAGCACCTCCCGACACTGGCTCAGCTTTCACCGATCCTGGGAGTGCTGATCGAAGACATTAATCAGGACGGCAATCCGGATCTTATTACCGTTGGTAATATGTACGAAGCAGAAGTCGAAACAGTTCGCTACGATGCCGGGCGTGGGGTTTGCCTGTTAGGTGATGGGAAAGGAGGATTTTCGGCACTTGAACCAAAGGCGTCCGGCTTTTTTGCCTGGAACAACGTCAAGGGAATTTCCCGTCTCAAGATCGGCGGAAGACCTGCCTACTTGTTGCCCGTCAACAACAGCTATCCGCAGGTTTTTATTCGGAATTAATAGGATCGAATCTGACGGAGTGCTTCGTCAACAGAAGTAACCGGACGCAGACAGGCATTGTCGATGCAGATGTAGATCATGGTTTTTCCCGGAGTATATTTTCCTTTCAGGATTTCCAGTCCGTTTTCGCGTGTCGCACCAGCAAAGCGGCATTGGGGAAGATAGTTCGTCTGAAGTTTTTTAAGGACCGATTGCCAGTTGTCCCCGACAATGGCAACCGTAAATGAGGGCGAAGAAAAGTGCCTGCGAACTTTTAGCCAGCTACCATAGGTAAAGGGATTCTGAAGAGCCGATTGATCATAGATGCGCAGCATTTCATTGGCCCGATCAATATAGGCGGGCCGATAAAGTAAATTCCCCAGTTCCTGATAACAACGTGCAATGGTCGAATTCGGGGAAGGAAATATGCCATCTTCCACAGGAACGCCTTTGCCGAGATTTCCGAGATCGTTTTCACTGAAAGCCAGAAAAGGAGAATCCTTCATCCGAAAGATATTACTTGCCTTCGTGAGCAGTTTTTCCGAGTAGGTAAGCCACTGTTTGTCAAAAGTGACCTGATACAATTCCAGGTAAGCCAGTGAAAGATTTGCGTAGTCTTCGAGAAAGCCCCTGACCCCGGATTTTTCATTCCATTTGATCCGCCAGAGACTCCCGTCCTTTTCAAGGCGTTTGTCACGCAGGAATTGCGCATTTCGGAGGGCACACTCAAGGTACTTCGGTTCGCCAAAGGCCTTGTATGCATCAATGTATCCCTGAAGCATCAATGCATTCCAGGCCGTAATACACTTGGTATCCGTGTGCGGTGGAGTTCGTTGGCTTCTTGCATCGAACAGGGATTTTTTGACTCTTTTCAGTTGCGCATTGAACGCTTTCGGATCAATTCCCCCGGCCCGGGCAAACGACTCGGGAGACCTGTCGCAATAAAGCACGTTGGTTCCCTCCCATGATCCTTGTCGGCTGACATGAAAATAACGTTTCATCACGGATGCTTCTTGTTTACAGACGGTCGAGAAGGCCTGTTCATCCCACGTATAATAGGCTCCTTCCTTTCCGTCGCTGTCCGCATCCAGGGAGGCATAAAACTCCCCGTTTGCGCCAGTCATTTCCCGTTCGATGAAGTCCAGGGTTTCCATAACGACTTGTCTGTACTCTTCCCGGGGATCTGCTTCGCAGGCCTGTGCCACTAAACTTACCAGTTGCGCATTGTCGTACAACATTTTTTCAAAGTGGGGAATATGCCACTGCGGATCGACTGTGTACCGGAAAAAACCTCCCCCGACGTGATCATACATGCCGCCAAAACAGAGATGGTCCAGCGTAGTGGAGAGAGAATTGAGCAACATGGAGTCCGAATGCGAGTACCCCATGTGCAACATTGTATTCCAGAATGCCGGATTGGGAAACTTCTGCTCTCCGACCAACCCTCCGTTTTCCCGGTCGAAAAACTGACTCCAGCGACCAATGTTTTGCGCTTCGTCGGCAACATTTATTTCAGAAGTGGAAGGGGCCGGTGTGGGTTCGAATAAACCCGACTCGACCAGATCTGCCTGTCGCTGCAACTTTGCCGGGTCATTTTGGTATAGTTCACTGTAAAACGCCAGAATTTCCAGCCAGTCGGATTTTGGGAAATAGGTTCCGGCAAATACAGGACGCCCATCCGGGAGGGCAATTACATTGAGCGGCCATCCTCCCGAACCGTTCATCAGTAGCGCCGCCTTCATGTAGCGTTCGTCGATATCCGGACGTTCTTCCCGGTCTACCTTGATAGAAACATAGGAAGCGTTCATGGCCCGGGCTACCGTAGTGTCTTCAAAACACTCTTTTTCCATCACATGGCACCAGTGGCAGGAAGAGTACCCGATACTGATCACCATTAGTTTATCTTCTTTTTGGGCCTGGTCTATGGCTTTTTTATTCCACGGGAACCAATCCACCGGGTTGTGTGCGTGTTGTTGCAGATAGGCACTGGATTCATGCACCAGTGCATTTGTCCAGGTGTGTACCTCTCCGGGTTCATCTTCTGAGCACCCAAACAGAATAGTAAGGATCAAAGGAGTGATAAGAAGTGCGCGCAGTTGCATCGTTTGGATTTCAGAACCCTTAAATTAATAACTTGTCAATAAGCGAAAGGTCAACGGGGAAATTTCCCGCCGACTCATACCATATTCTATAGAAGCGTTGTTGGATCGTTAGAAGCTATTTCTGCAATTGTCGGGTGTGTTTCCGAAAAAAATTAACACGGATTCTCCTTTGAAAAGAGGAGCTGCAAAGCTTTCGTAAACTAAAAAAGAAACGTATTTCAACCCGATTTAAAATCAAAATGAACAATTCGGGCCGGTTCGCAACATTCAGTTTTTTTTGGAAAAAGAAAAATAACAAGAAGATATTTAACCCTTAATTGCCTTTGAAGGGATGCTCAGGAACTTTGTGCCGAAACCTCATAACACTTCGGTATGAAAAAAAGTAATACAAAATTTCTGATGCTCCTTGGAGCAATTTTGATGGCAGGTTCTGCCTCTGCACAGATCGGATTTGATCCTGAGATCGATTTCGAATTGGTGCCGGACGAAGTTATCGTTCCACCGTCACCCATTCAAAAACAGGTCATTTTCATCGGTGGTCACGACACAGTTCAGACAACTGCTACTTACGGAAACCCTGCCGGGGCTTTTCCGGCAAAACAATGGCATGATTTCATTGGGTTTACACCGGATGAAACACCGGGAACACAGGATCTCGGATGGCTTTCAGTGAACCATGAAATGGTTACTTCCGACCCGAACATCGGTGATGGTGGAGGGATGACCGTTTTCAAGATCCGTCGCGATGCAGCGACCGATTCAATTATTGTTGTTGAACAAACACTTACCGATGGACGAAACGGAAAGTTCTTCAACGTGGATTTCGCAAACACTGTAGGTGAGACCGGAATGAACTGCGGGGGAATTGTATCGGAAGTAGACGGACGTATCTGGACTGCGGAAGAATGGTGGCAGTCAAGCAACAATGGCATCAACGCGGGAGGTACTGGTGTTTTGGACACTACCGATTTCATGATCAACGGAAGCGGAATCAACATGGCGGATGGCGAGACGATCCGCAAATTTGAAAACTTCAACTGGATGGTGGAAGTTGATCCACGCGAAGCGATGGCTGTGCGCAAGCAGTACAACTGGGGACGCCAGGCTTTCGAAGGTGGTGTGGTAATGCCAGATAATCAAACTGTTTATACTGGTGCGGATGCAACACCTGGTTTGCTGACGAAGTTCGTTGCGGATACGCCGGGAGATTTCACCAGCGGAACAGTATATGCATACCGTGCTGACGATCAGCAAATGCGTCTTTCTCATCACGCTTCTTTCGAAAATGCATTTTCGGAAATCTCAACGTATGATGATGTGAATCAGCGGATTTACTCAACCAACAGCGATCAGAGCGGGGTAACTGTGTTTTCTTTTACGAACCCATCAGTTATTGATAGCATTGATTTCATTGATCTGAGCGCATATGCGACACCAACTTCAGTAGACACGTACAACGGAGTGCTTGCGGTAGCTGTTCCGAATGCGGTAACACAAAACGCAGGACAGGTTTTCTTCTACGACAACAACCTTAACCTGTTGAATACTGTAACTGTCGGAGCACTTCCTGACATGCTCACCTTTACACCTGACGGAAACTACGTGATCGTAGCCAACGAAGGTGAACCAAGTGACGATTACACGGTTGACCCTGACGGATCCATTTCAGTGATCAACGTATCAGGCGGAATCACTTCGGCAACGGTTCAGAACGCGACATTCGATGCTTACACGATCGGGATGATCCCGGGCGTACGTATCTTCGGAAACGGAACAACCGATGTTTCAGCTGACCTTGAACCAGAGTACGTGGCAGTAAACGCTGCTTCTACAAAAGCGTATGTGACACTTCAGGAAAACAATGCGATCGCTGTAGTAGATATCGCAACGGCTACTGTAGAGAACATCATCGCACTCGGATTCAAAGATTACAGCAATCCTTCAAACATGATCGATGCTTCAGATGACGACAACCTGATCGGAAACTTCCAGAACTGGGACAATCTTTACGGAATGTACCTTCCCGATGCGCTCCATGTAGTAGAGATCGGTGGAACAGAATACATTATTACGGCAAATGAGGGAGATTCCCGCGATTATTCAGGTTACTCGGAGGAAGCGCGTGTAGAAGACGTTGTGCTTGATCCGACTGTATTCCCGAATGCTGCAACGATCCAGCAGGGCGACCAACTTGGACGTTTGAAGATCACTACTTCCATGGGGGACATAGACAACGATGGCGATTTCGACGAACTGTACGCATACGGAGGACGTTCTTTCTCTATCTGGGATCTGAACGGAAACCTGGTATTTGACAGCGGAAATGAATTCGGTCAGATCCTGGCGGAGCGTTTCAGCGGTAACTATCCTGCGAACCGTGACGACGACAAAGGTTCCGAGCCGGAATCAATTGCAGTCGGAAAAGTTGGAGGTCGTACGTTTGCGTACATCGGACTCGAAAGAGCTGCAGGAGTAATGGTATATGATATCACGACGCCGTCGGCAGCATTCTTTGTGAACTACTTCAACAAAAATGGAATCGATCAGAGCCCGGAAGGTCTGGAGTTTATCGATGCTGCTTCAAGCCCTACCGGAAAACCATTCCTGCTCTCTACCAATGAAGCAAACGGAAGCTACGGAGGTTCTGTTTCAGCATACAACGTGAACGGCTTTGACGGTGAAAAATGGATCGAAATGGACAATACCCGTCTCGACAAAATGCTGAGCTTCACAGAAGACGCGGTGAATGCGGGAGCAACCATGTTTAACCGCCTTGAGTGGGTAGCATACAATGAGGCTGACGGAAACGTATATCTGACTGAAACAGGTCGTGACAACCCAGGATCTTCATGGAGAGACGACATGTACAAAGGTGGTGTCGTTGCTGCTCATCACGAAGCACGCGCTGCAGCGCAGTCTACCGATGCGTTCAGCTCCAGCTACGTTGATTTCTACGGACGCGTTCTTCGTCTGGATGCCAACGAAGACATTTCTGTGGCACTTGAAGCAGGTCCTGAATTCAACAACCAGGCGAGCGTTCCAATCTCTTCTTATCCTTCACATCACCTTTCAAATCCTGATGGTTTGACCTTCATGAAAGTGGGTCAGAAAAGCTACATGGTAATTTGCGAGGATTTGAACGGAACATCTCACGGACGTATGCCTGCGGGAATCTCCAATAAATCATGCGAATTGTTCCTGTTGGACATGAGCATCAGCTCACCGACAATTGACAACCTGATCCGAATCGCTCAGGTTCCTGTAGGAGCGGAAGTTACCGGGGTGCGTGCCACACCGGATGGAAAGACACTGTTCTTCAACTCTCAGCACCCGGACGCGATCAATCCATTCCCGTACAACAACTCAGTGACAATTGCACTGACCGGATGGGATTTTATGGACGAAACAGGTCTGAATGAATTGCAGGCGGACAAAGATGATTTCGTGGTGTATCCGAACCCGACTTCACGTTACGTGTATTTCGGAGAAAAAATGGATGTGGCATTGTACAACTCACAAGGACAACTGATCCGTGTGGAGCGTGATACCGACACCCTGGATATTATGAATGTGGAGCCCGGAACCTACGTGATCAAGAATAGCGCAGGTCAGGCCAAGAAGCTGATTATTCAGTAAGTTAACTGTTGCAAATGATCATCCCCTGGGCGGAAGTCCAGGGGATTTTTTCGAATAGATGAAGTACTTTTTGATCCTATTTGTGGTAGCAGCCGGCTGCCTTTTTGTGATTTCCGGAAGGGGAGAACTAACCGTAAAAACCGGCCCGGATGAACAGGTAATAGAATGGTTCACCGGAGAACTCGAGCTCTTACAGGCAGAACTCGGCACGTTGAAAGATCGTGCTACAAATGGCGAAGAATCGGAAGCTTTGCAGGAACAATTCCTTTCTGCGCGCTTGTGTTTCAAACGGATTGAACACCTGCTGTTCTACCTTGATCCTGAACAATTTAATTTGTCCATCAACGGAGCGCCGCTTCCCAAACTGCAGAAGAAAGTTCCGGGTATTGTAGTGTTGGAACCGAGCGGATTTCAGCGGATCGAAGAAGTACTTTATTCGGATGAATACGATGTAGCCGAACTGAAAGGTCTGCTGGAGGATTTGCTCACCGAACTTGGTCGCATCGGGAAACAGGGCAGGCAGCGACTCCTTTCGGATCCGGTCATTTTTGAAGCGGTTCGCTATGGGATCATCCGGATCAATTCCATGGGAATCACGGGTTTTGATTCTCCCGGAAATCCGGACAAATCGCTGGCGGAATCAGCAGCAGCACTCGAGGGACTGAAGAAAACAATGAATCCGTATGGATCGTATGCCGAATCCGGAACCTGGCAACAATTGGAAACACTTTGTGAGAAGGGGATAGCACTTCTGCAAAAAGGGGATTTTAATACGTTTGATCGGGCTTCTTTTCACAGGTCTTACAGCGATCCCTTATGGAAGATCACGTTGAAAATGCAGCAGGAACTTCGGATCGAATTACCGGGTCAGCGAAACATTCCCGCACAGGCAGTTGAGTATACTGCAGGGAGTCTTTTCGCAGATAATTTTCTTCGGGCGTCGTACTATGCCGAATACACGGACAGGGAAAAGGATGAACAACGGATTTCTCTGGGCAGATTGTTGTTTTTCGATCCGGTACTTTCCTCTACCAACAATCGCGCGTGTGCTTCCTGTCACTTTCCGGAACGAGCCTTTACAGATGGCCTTCAAACGTCGTTGATAACGGGTACCAGGGAAGGAGGAAAGCGCAATGCACCAACTCTTATCAATGCTGTTTTTTCCGAGAAATTCTTTCATGATCTCCGGGTGGACCGCCTGTCTTCCCAAATGGATCACGTGGTACTGAACCCCGATGAGTTTGCCACATCTTACGACACCATCGTTACGCGTTTGAGGGAATCGGAAGAATACCGATCACTGTTCGGTGAGGCTTATGGTGTGGAGGGCATCACGCGAAATACCATTAACAATGCGATCACCCGCTATGTAGCGTCTCTCCGATCGTTCAACTCGGAATTCGATCGTTACATGCGCAAAGAAACCAACAGTATTGACCCTGCAGTTATCCGGGGATTCAATCTTTTTGCGGGCAAGGCGGGTTGCGCGACCTGTCATTTTGCGCCAACCTTTGCTGGACTGGTCCCCCCGTTCTATACCGAAAGTGAATCCGAGGTATTGGGTGTTCCTGAAAAGTCCGTGAAGCCTTACACGCTTGATCCGGACCTGGGCCGTTATGCAAACCACTTGTTGCAGGAACAGGTTCCCTTCTACAGGCATTCCTTCAAGACGCCATCGCTCAGAAACGTTGACCTTACCGGGCCATACATGCACAACGGTGTTTTCAAGACACTGGAAGAAGTGGTGACTTTCTACAACGACGGTGGAGGAATCGGGAACGGATTACAGGTTGAACACCAGACTTTGCCGTCTGACTCCTTGAAATTGACCAAAGCAGAAGAGAAGGATCTTGTTCGTTTCATGAAGGCACTGACGGATACCACTGGACTCACCACTAAACCGGCGCGATTGCCGCATTTCGAAAAGAAACCGGCACTGAACCGACGAAAGATCGGCGGGGAATATTAGGCAACCGGAGTTCCTACCAGTCCGCGCTCAACGATCAATTGTGCGATCTGGACGGCATTTGTGGCAGCACCCTTGCGAAGGTTGTCGGCGACGATCCACATGTTCAGTGTGTTCGGTTGTGATTCATCCCTTCGGATACGTCCGACAAACACGTCATTTTTACCAGCCGAGTAAAGCGGCATCGGGTATGTATTGGTCAACGGATCATCCTTCACAACCACACCGGGCATTTCGTGCAATAGACGTCGGACTTCCGAAAGGTCAAAATCCCGTTCGAATTCAATATTTACCGATTCGGAATGACCTCCCATCACCGGAACGCGCACGGCAGTTGCCGTAACATTGATCTTCGGATCGAGGATCTTTTTCGTTTCGTTGGTGAGCTTCATTTCTTCTTTTGTGTAGCCGTTTTCCGTGAAAACATCACAGTGCGGCAAACAGTTCTGGTCGATCGTGTATGGATACACCATTTCTCCTTCCACACCATTGCGTTCGTTTTCCATTTGGGTTTTTGCTTTCATGCCCGTTCCGGTGATCGACTGGTAGGTTGAAACGACGACGCGTTTCACTCCATAGACATCGTGCAAAGGTTTGAGGGCCATCACGAGCTGGATCGTGCTGCAATTCGGGTTGGCAATGATCTTATCTTCCGCAGTAAGCTGGTCGCCATTGATTTCCGGAACAATGAGTTTCTTGTCGGGGTCCATACGCCATGCGGAAGAATTGTCGATAACAGTTGTTCCGACTTCAGCAAATTTCGGAGCCCATTCCAGGGAGGTAGAACCACCCGCGGAAAAAATGGCGATTTCAGGACGCATATCCACTGCTGTCTGAAGGCCTACCACGGCGATGTCTTTTTCGCCGAAACGGATGTGTTTTCCCACCGACTTTTCAGAAGCAACAGGGATGATTTCCTCTACTGGAAAACGCATTTCCTTTAACACTTCCAACATTACTTCACCAACCATCCCGGTTGCGCCGACAACAGCAACTTTCATAGATTCCTGAGTTTACCTTTTGATCGTCCAAATTTAGTATATTTAGCTGCATTCAGAAACGAAACAATGAGGTACTTTTTAGGACTTGTGTTTATTCTAACGTATTGGGTTTTACCGGCGCAGATTTCGGATGATTTTTCGGATGGCGATTTCACGGCAAACCCTGTCTGGTCAGGAACCGGCGCTGATTACCTGGTCAACGGGTCCTTTCAGGTACAACTCAACAACACGATTGCGTCCACGTCTTATCTGAGCACGCCTCATGGCCTGGCGACACTGGACGGAAAGGAATGGCGGATCTGGACACGTCAGTCTTTTTCTCCTTCAAGCAGCAATTACGGTCGGATTTTTCTGACGGCGGCCAGTGCCGATTTGAGCACCAATCCGGACGGGTTTTACCTGCAGTTGGGAGAGGCTGGTTCCAACGATGCCGTGCAGCTGATCAAGCGTAGCGGCGGTTCGGATACTCCTTTGTTGTCAGGACCGGTTGGGCAGATTGCTTCGAGTTTCAGTATCAGTATCCGGGTGGTTCGTGATAATGCCGGAAACTGGTCGCTCTATATTGACGGAAGCGGCGGTCAGAATTATGCACTGGCCGGAACGGTGAACGATCCGGCAAACCTGTTGGGAACCCATTTTGGTTTTGAGGATGTGTACACAATGAGCAATGCAACGTCATTCTATTATGACGACGTGTATGTGGGAGATGAGATCATAGATACTGCGCCGCCCATGTTGTTTTCTGCTACGGCCATCAATGCGAACCTGATCGATGTGCAATTCGATGAAGCGCTTGACCAGACATCGGCCGAAACCATTCTCAATTATGACATTCAACCCTTTCTCTCCGCAACAACGGCAACACTGGATGGCGTTGACCCCTCACTTGTGCATTTGGTGCCTTCATCACCGCTAAGTAATGGAACGACGTATACGCTGACCACGAACAATATCGCAGACATCAACAGCAATGTCTCCGGAACGCAGTCGGTGAATTTTAGTTACCTCGTAGCCGATGTTCCTTCTCCCGGTGATGTGATCATCAATGAATTCATGTGCGATCCTGACCCTCAGGTCGGATTACCTTCGGTAGAGTTTGTGGAGATTCACAACGTCAGCACCAAGATCTTTGACGTAAATGGCTGGAAGCTCGGAGATGCGTCCAGCGCCGGAACAATCCAGCAGGGATGGTTACAGCCTGGTGATCATATGATCCTGTGCAGTACCTCAAATGTGGACTCCTTTGCTGTGGCGACGGCTGTGACGAGTTTCCCAAGTCTGAATAACAGCGGCGACAATATTGTGCTCAGGAGTGACCTGGGAGTGCAACTGGATTCGATCACTTATACCGACGATTGGTACGTAGATCCTGCGAAGAGTAGCGGGGGTTATTCCATTGAACGCATCAATCCGGAAGCACCGTGTTCGGGCGCAGATAACTGGGCGGCGAGTACGAGCGCTCTTGGTGGAACTCCCGGAGCTGTCAATTCCATTTTCGACAACACACCGGACACCGGCCCACCATCCATTTCGCAATTGCTGGCACTGGCCCCGAATTACCTGCAGGTATATTTTTCCGAGGGGATGGATTCAACGTCTCTTGCGAATGCTTCAGTTTCCATATCACCATCGCTGACCGTGCAGAACAACTATGTTCTGGAGACCTTTCCGACGATGTTTACCCTGCAATTTGTGGAGAATTTTGTGCCATCGCAAAGCTATACGATCACGCTTGACGGAATTGCTGATTGCTGGCAGAATCAGGCATCTCTTTCGGGAGTTTTTGCCCTGCCTGAAACAGCGGTCAGTGGTGATCTGATCATTAATGAGATCCTGTTCAACCCCGTTACGGGTGGCTACGATTGGGTGGAATTGTACAATACTTCCGACAAACTGATCGACCTCTACGGGTGGGAAATGGCCAATTACGATAACGACACGATCGACAATAACAAAACGGTGGCCGTTCATTACCTGCTTTACCCGGACAGTTATGTGGTATTGGCTGAAGATACTGCAGAAGCTCAGGTTTCGTTCCCAACACATGGCATAGGTACGTTTGTAGAAATGGATCTTCCGACTTATTCCAATGATTCGGGAACTGTGTACCTGATCCAGACACAGCAGGTGATGGATATGGTATCGTACAGCGAAGACTGGCATTTTCAGTTCCTGGATGATTTCGATGGAAAATCTCTGGAGCGGATTGATCCGGCAGGCCCTTCCAATGATCACAACAACTGGCACACAGCAGCTGAAACAATTGGCTTTGGGACTCCGGGTCTGAAGAACTCACAGTACTATCCGGCCGTTTCGAATGGGGAGTTCAGTTTTACCAGTGAGACAATTTCTCCCGACAGCGACGGGTTCGAAGATGTTTTAGAGATCAACTATGAAATGTCCGAACCGGGATTGGTTGCTGATTTCACGATCTATGACGATCGCGGGCGGAAAATCGCTACGGTTTTCCAGTCGGAGTTACTGGCGTCCAGCGGCACGTTTATCTGGGACGGTACCCGAGACGACAATTCCAAAGCCAGTATCGGGGCATATGTTGCCGTCTTTGAAGCATTTTCAACGGATGGCGAACTGAAATTTACGAAGCGAAAGGCGTTTGTGGTTGCTGGGAAACTATAAAAGCAGATTATGCGTTCTTGGATTGTCATAGGTTTTTTGTTGCCGCTCAGTCTTTCGGCACAGTATTTTTCGATTCGGGAGGTACACGGGGTTGATTCCTGGGATCAGGAAAGTGTTTTCCCCGAAGTTATTCCGCCCGAGCATAAGAGTGCCAGCCCAGAATGGGCTGCAACAAAGATCAACACCGTATTGCAATACCGCATGTTGAGTACGGTATACGACCCGGGGAATGAGGACAAGAATATCTTTTCCGAGGTCTTTCCGCCGGAAGGAGAAATTGGAGGGCAATCTGAATTTTCCTACGATGTAAATGTCAACAATGGAAAACTTTTTTCCATCACGATCAGTTATGCCGGAACCGGAGCATATACTGAATATTATTCGTCGGATTTCAACTTCCTGACGGAGACGGGGGAGTATATTCAACTGTCCGATCTGTTTACCCCGGAGTCTGCGGACCAGTTGGGAGAGATCGTGTCGGACATTTTTGCTTCGGAGATCCGATATTACCTGGATACTTTGACAGATGCCGATGAATTTGCAAATGAGAAGCGTGAGATGTATGAAGACTGTCTGAATTGGTTCAATGGTTCCGGTTTTCCCTCGTCGACCTTTTACCTGAAGGATTCATCCATTGTTTTTACGGCCGAACGTTGCTCCAATCACATGATGGCTGCTCTCGATGATCTTTGGGAATTCAGCACGGAAATGCGTTTTTCGGATATTGAACCCTACTTATCGGAAAAAGGAGCGAAGATTCTGCACGGAAAGTACTTGAGTTTTAGCGGAGATCAGTTATTGCCGGAAAATAAGGTGCTCTCGGGCTATCTCGATGGCAAATATCCGATCACAGCAATCTTTTCCAGCCTTTCGGGCTCCTACCTGAACGGTGTGTATTGGTATAACAAGTACAAGAAGCCGATCGCGCTGTACGGCGAGGTCATGGACAACGGCAAGATGAAATTTCACGAAGAGGTGAACGGAAAGAAAATTGCCGTAATTGAATGTGAGTGGCAGAACAATCAGTTGATGGGTGTTTGGGAAAAAGCAGACGGGTCGGTTTCATACCCGCTTGTACTTCGCGTAGAATAAACGGCTCATATTTTTCGTTCTGGATATAAGCCTCTAAAATCCGGAACATGAACAAACTCCTTCTTATTTCCTTCATGTCCATGGTAGTCTGTGCGTCGAACGCTCAGCAATATGTGACATCCCTTGGAGTCAAATCCGATTTCACTACACTGGATATCCCTTCTGCAGAACTCAGTTTGAAGCATTTTTTCTCTGGCCCTTCCGCCTTTGAGGTAAATCTGGGAGGAAGTCGTCGCTATGTCTGGCTTCAGGCCATGTACATCCGCAACCAGATACTGACCAGCGACCTTGATTGGTACTGGGGAGCAGGCCCTGACGCCGGCTATTGGGTAAAAGCAAGTGGGCGTCCCGGTGTGGAGGGAACCACCGGATTTTGGGCAGGTGCGAACGGAACTATCGGTTTGGAGTATACTTTTAACGTAGTTCCTATTAACTTAGCACTTGATACGGGACCATCCCTGCGGATTGTTCCGGAAGTGAAATTTGGCTGGATGGCTGGTTTTTCCATGCGCTATGCCTTTAGATAGGAATACATGTTATCACCCGGTGCCAAAGGTTGGATCAACAAATACTTTGATCTGGCCGAAAAAGGAGAAATACTGCTGGAGGTCCGTCGTCCCGGGGGACTCAGGAAACTCCATTTTATCCATCTGACACTGGCCAACAGCGGAATTGTGTTCGGGTTACCGACACGTATGATTTTTTCCAGGAACCTTGATGATACCGGCTGGACACGGGAGGAGAAACTTAAATTGCTCCTTTTCGAATCATTGCTTTTTGTGTATTTACAGGAGGAAAGTGACCGGCCATTTGACAAAGGTGAATTTATGGATACGTTGTATGCATTTTACGGTCATCACAATGCCAGTACCATCCGGAAAATGTTTGGATTTTTCCTGAAGGAATCCCGGGAAGAAAAGCTGGAAGGGATCCTATCGAACCGGGTCGACATCAAACTGAAGCTGGAAAACAAGTGGTGGGTGAATTCACTCAGCAATGCCTTTTCCTACCTGGATGTCATTCTGTTTGATGATTTTGTGCACAAGGAAAACGATGATGCCCTGAAGAGCTACAGTTCGTACGCGATCAATGCCCTGACGGCGATCATTCTGGCAGCCTATTCGGATGGTGTGCTGGAGGAAAAGGAAAAAATGCTTTTCAATGTTTTTCTTGCCTCAGCCAATCTTGATGACGACGATCGCGATACCGTAAAAGTGCGGTTTCACGATGGGGCCAGTCTGGATGATTTTTCAAGTTTCGTCAAAGATCACTGGTTGCTCAAGCGCTTCATTCTGGATGTCGCCATTCTGACGGCACTTTCCGGCGGAGGACTGGAAGATACTGAAAGCGATTTTCTCAACGAGTTGTGTATACATCTGGAAATTCCGGCCGACGAACTGGAAGAGAACCTTGGGATGATCGAAAACTTCCTGTTGAAGACAAAAGAAGAGGCCGAATTCATGAAGGATTCTCCCTCGTATGAAAAAGTCTATTCGAGTCTCACGAAACGTTGGTCGAAAGTGCTTTCGCGCAACAAGGACAAGCTGGCTACCGAGTTAAAGGAAAGCAAGGAACTCGTTGCGTTGATCAAAAAATCCGCAACAAAGGAACTGACACCGGAAGAACGTGAAACGGTTAAAACACAATTTAAAGATATAGCGAAGTCTATTCCAGCCCTCGCTATTTTCATGCTTCCCGGCGGGACCTTGTTGCTTCCCTTGGTGTTGAAGCTTATTCCGGATCTTGTTCCGACGGCCTTCAAGGAAAATGAGATCGACTCGAGCGCCTCGGCTAAAGGTTCTCTTTCGAAGTCTTCCGGAGAAGGAGCTACAGGCGACACGCAGAAATGAGAGGAAAAAGAATAGAAATTCCGTAACTTGTCACAATGAAACTAAAACTCCTTATTTGCGCCATGCTGGCGAGTTCTCCCCTTGTCTTTGCCCAGCAGAAAATGATTGTTTTTCTTGGTGATAAATCCGATCAGAACCCTTCGGTAGAACTTTCGTCCAGATCGCTTCAACGCCGCTCCCTGAAAGGGATTTCCATGAATGCATATGATCGCATTGTGAGCCCGGCACAGTTGGCTGCACTTAGCGAAGACGGACGTATTCTGAACGTTTCGCGCTGGTTGAATGCGGTGAGTTATGAAACGGAATTGTCGGTGGAGGTGCTCATGACCAAACACCCTTTCATCGAGCGAATTCAGGCCATTGCCCCGGTAAAACCGTCTGGTATTGATAAGTTCGGAGGTTCCGAAAAGACAATTGAGTATGGTTTTGGCTACGAACAGGTGCATCAGATCAACCTGGATTGTTTGCATGAACAAGGCTACACGGGAGATGGTATTTTTCTGGGTATCATTGATGCAGGGTTCAACAACATCGACAACAATATTTATTTTGATAGCGTATACCTGGAGAACAGGCTACTTGATAGCCACAACTTTGTAGCAGGTTTCGGACCGGTGTACAACTCAAGTGATCATGGAACGATGGTGGCTTCATGCATCGTAGGTGAAAAAGCGAACCCTGACGGTTTTGTGGGAACCGCGGCAGATGTGGATCTGGCATTTTACCTGGCGGAGGATGTTAATTCGGAAACCATGATCGAAGAGTTCAATGTGGTGGCTGCCCTGGAACGTTGTGATTCAGCTGGAGTGGATGTCGTCAACATCTCTCTCGGATATTTTGATTTCGATGATACACTGACCAACCATGTTTATGCAGACCTTGATGGAAACACAACAGTGGCGGCCATGGGAGTGAATGTGGCGGCATCTAAAGGAATTGCTGTAGTAGTAGCTGCCGGGAACTCCGGACCTTCCAACATCTCCACACCATGTGATGCTGATAGCGGTTTGTGTGTGGGAGCAGTAGATTACTTCAACAATTATGCATACTTCTCTTCCGTAGGTCCTAATGCAGACGGACAGGTAAAGCCTGATGTCGCAGCCCGTGGACAGAACGCCGTGATAGTTACCCCTGCTGGAGATGTGACCTTTGGAAACGGGACTTCTTTCGCCACGCCGATCATGGCCGGTGCAACGGCCTGTCTTATTCAGGCTAATCCTACGAAATCAGTGGAGGAGATCTTCAATGCACTGCGGATGAGTGCCAGCCAGTATTCGACACCGGACGGATTCCTCGGGTACGGCATCCCTGATCTTTGTGTGGCAAATGACCTGCTTCAGGCTGTTGGTCTGGAGGAACAGCAAGCAGCTTTACTAAAGGTTTATCCGAACCCGGCAAACGGGAATGTGGTCATTGAAGTAGCTGGCAGTGAGGTGATCGAAATTTCGGCGTTTGATCTGAAGGGAAAGTTGGTTTATGAAGGAACACAGGCTGGATCATCTGTGATCAACACGAATACCTGGACGGAAGGGGTCTATACGCTACGTATCATTCAGCACGGGGCACCTGAATACCACCGTCTGGTCATTCAACATTAAGTAGCTGGTCGAACAGACGGCAGTTACGGACCGTATCGAAATGCTCGGTCAGGTAAGCATGTCGCTCGGCGATTTGTTCCGGGTAGGCGTCTACTTCAATAAGACGTTCGGCTCCGTCACGAAATTCTTGCGGTGTTTCGGCGATGACACACCAACTACCCAATGAAGAGCCGATCACCATTGTCGGATTTACCAGTACATTTCCACCTGTGCTGAGGGCGCTGAGCAATTTCAGCTTCAAACCGGTTGGTTGGCTCGTATAAAGTGCGTGAATGCGCGCATGAAGGATCAACGACTCCATTTCTTCCTGAGAAGGGTTGGCAACCAACTCGGCCCCGTTTTCTGAACAGGAACGACGTAATTCTCCGGATGGATTTTTTCCGGCAATCACGAGCCGGATTCCGGAACCGGAGAGTGCCTGCATGATCCACTCGGCAGCATCTTCGTTTTCAGCGACGGAAAGATTCCCGTGAAACAGGCAATAGGCCTGGGTTTTAATGTGCTCACTGATACGGATGTGTGGAAGCGATGCCGGAAGCAGGTGCACACTCGGATGAAATTCCCGAAAGTGGATGAGGTCGTTTTCCTGGATCGCGAGAATATGGTCTGCGTGCTTCAGGACGGGTTCGTACTTCCTCAGCTTGCGTGCTTCACTCAGGAAGAAAAGCCGTTCCTTACCGCTGGCGTTGTGTGCAAGTTCACTGTAATATTCGTGTTCAACGTTGTGTGTCCGAACCAGCTTGATACGTCTCTTCAATCGTTCATCGCTCAAATAGTAGGTCGTGTGCAAACCTTCAAAAAGGATGGGACTGTCGTCTTCAAGCAAGCGGCGGATCAGTTGTTTGTTGCTGCGTGTTTTTACAATAAAAGGCACAGAACTGAACCAGTCAATCAATGGCTTTTTTCGAGAGTAGTAATACACTTTTTCAGTGCACTGTTCCAGGATTTCATGTGAGCGTCCACGTCCGTACTCAAAGCAATGCAGCACGATCGAATAGCCGAGTTGATGAAGGGCCTGAATGCGAAAAAAGATGTCGATAGCTCCTCCGTAGTCCGGAGGAAAAGGAACATCCAGGGAAATGATATGCAAGCGCTTTTTACTCAACCGGCGGGTAGATTTCGGCGAGAACACGGGTTTCGTTCTCCCAGTTTTCCGTTTGTGCAGCCTTTTCGCAATTGGCCTTGCATTGAGCCAATCTTTCCGGATTGTCGAGCAGGGATTGTATCGTTGACCGGAGGTTTTCTACTGTCAGTTCATCGACGATCTCACCGATATCGTGTTTGCGCACCACCGCCTCCACTTCCCGGATTTTTGTCGCGACAACGGCCGTACCTGTGTGCATGTAGTCGAATACCTTATTCGGGAGCGAGTACCGGTAGTTGAGATTGGACGGTTTATCGAGTGTGAGCCCGATGTCGGCATGCAAGGTATAGTTCATCAAAGTGGTGTACGGTTTTTTTCCGAAAAAGATCACTTTTTCTTCAAGCCCGAGCGCACGAACATGCTCTTTCAGTTGTGGAATTACGTCTCCATCCCCGACGATCATCAGGATGGCGTCCAATCCGGCCATGGCTTCCACGGCTTCTTCCGCTCCACGATCTACATTGATTCCTGCTCCCTGAAGAATGATCAGTGGTTTTCCTTCGGGAATGCCAAGGCTCGCCTTATCCCGGATGGATTCCGATTGCCACCGAGGAGAAATATTCCGGACCACCTTTACTGCTTTGCCATAGGTAGACGAATAGATGTCGGCAATACTCTGATTCACGGTGTAAACATCCGTTAGTTTCGGAAAGATTCTCTGTTCGATCCGCAACCAGATCTTCTGAACCTTTGGTCGGTTGATGAGTTCCGGTACTTCCGTAAAGTACTCGTGTGAATCGTACACCAGACGCGATTTTGGTTTGAAGCGTTTGGCTGTCGCACAGGCGAGCAAGGTGTCGAGGTCATTGGAAACAATGAGATCGGCCCTGTGAAAAAGCAAGAAAAAGAACAGGCGAAGGTTGAAGAAGGCGTAGAATTTTGCACCTTTTTCAAACAGTAACCGGATCCGGTGGGTACGGTAAGGGCGTTCTTCCAGGGGAAGACTGTTGCGGCGTTTACGTCCGACAAGCAATACATCATAACCCTGCTCCCTGAGGAACATGCATACCTTGTGTACGCGTTGATCGGTGTACAGGTCGTTTGTGACACAAACAATTGCCCTTGTCATATGTCAAAGTTAGCAGAATTGCCAGTTATCCGGCAGTTGTGAGGATGACTTCGGTCAGAAAGCCGGACAACCTGTAAACACCCGCTGAAATTGAAAGATCAGCTCATCGTTTACAGGGTTTCGGAACCAGGTTCGGTTTGAGAAGATCAGGCTTTGTGACATGTCGTATACCACGTTCAGTTTATCCAGTCTTCGTTGCCGTGGAGTAATAATGATGGCTTCTCCGTTTGAAAGGCATGTGCTAAGTAATTCTGGAAACTGGTAGGCGCTCAGGGGGGTGTAGCTGTTCGGGTCGTCTGCCCGAAGAGTGTCGGAAGGAAAGAAAACGAATTTCCGGTCACCCGGGGATTCCTTGAGCAAGGCTTCTTTGGTTACAATGATCGTGTAACCGTTTGATTGGATGTACAGGCGATCGTCTTGAGAAGGCGTCCGGAGTTCAACCGGAACAATGCGTTCGGTTTTTGTTTGCTGAGCGGAAAGACTTCCGGAGAACGGGAGCAGAAGGAGGAGAAACAAGTATTTCATCATGAGGTGATTTAAAAACTAGGGCAGACGATTACTCTTCCGCAACCGCGACCATATCTGTAGGAGTATTCAAAAAATGCTTCTCGTGTTGCCGGGTTCAAAAACCGGATGTCTTCGAATCGGAAACATCCTTTGTGATTTGATTTTCTGTAGTCGAACAGAATATATGTGAGTCTTTTTTGGGCAGGTGTGATGATCATCGCATTGCCGTTTTCAAGGCATCGGTCAATGCGCCAACCGATTGCACGGGCTGAGCACCTGGGATCATCCTGATAATCATTGTATACAAGCGTGTCATACGGGTTGAACAGCGCGAGCATGTCCGGATCGTTCTTTTCCTTTCCGAGGAACTCATTTCGGTCGAAAATGAGCAGGTAACCGTTGTAGAGAACATGTACTTTTTCTTCGGAAACAGGAACTGTCAGGTCAAGCCGGGAATAGTGTCCGTTGCGTTGAGCAATGGAACCGAAGGACAGCACGAGCAATGGAAATAATAGCAGGTATTTCATGTAGCAGGATTTGAAATAAAACAAATAACCTGCGCTGAATGTTACAGTCAGGCCTGCTCTACCTGTAAAACGCGGTCCAGCCGGTTGTAAGCATCTGTAATGGATTCCACGTCCGACCAAATGATCCGCAGTTTTTCGTTCTTTTCGCTCAATTTGACTTCCCTTGGGTTTTTCTGCATGAAATCAAGCACCTTGGTAAAGACCGGAGATTCGTAGAACGGCGATTGTGGGTTGGTAATAAAATAGCCGATCATTTTGGAAGATTTGATTACCAGTTTTTCGATGCCCAGTTCCTGTGCCAGCCAGCGCAGTCTGAACGATCGGATCAATTCTTCTACAGGTTCCGGAATCGGGCCAAAACGGTCGGCCAGTTCGGCCACAAATGCATCCAGTCCTTCCTGGTTGTCGATGTTGTCGAGTTGCTGGTACAGGCTCAGACGTTCAGCCACATTATTCACGTAGTCATCCGGTATACGGACTTCAAGATCGGTTTCCAGGATGCAGTCTTTGACAAAGTGAGTGAACTGGTCGGATTTCCGGTTGGCGAACAGTTCCTTGAATTCGTTCTCACGCAATTCGTCAATGGCCTCGTTGAGAATCTTCTGGTACATCTCGAAACCAATATCGGCGATGAATCCGCTTTGTTCGGCCCCGAGCATGTTTCCTGCACCCCGGATGTCGAGATCTTTCATCGCAATATTGAAACCTGAACCAAGATCGGAAAATTGCACCAACGCTTCCAGGCGTTTGCGGGCCTCGGAGGTCATCATGTGGCCGGGAGGGGCAATAAGGTAACAGAAGCCCTTGCGGTTGGAACGGCCTACCCGCCCGCGTAGTTGGTGGAGATCACTGATTCCGAAGTTGTGGGCGTTGTTAATGATGATCGTGTTGGCATTGGAAATGTCAATTCCCGATTCAATAATGGTGGTTGCGAGAAGAACATCGTATTCATGATTGATGAAGCCCATCATCACTTTTTCAAGTTCGGCACCATCCATTTGTCCGTGTCCGATGCCCACACGAACCCCAGGGCAAAGCCGGGTGATCATTCCGGAAACTTCCCGGATGTTTTGCAAGCGGTTGTGCACAAAAAAGACCTGTCCGCCACGACTGACCTCATAAGCAACGGCATCACGGATCGCTTCTTCGTTGTATTGGATGATCTCCGTCAGCACGGGCTGGCGGTTGGGTGGTGGGGTATTGATGATGCTCAGGTCGCGTGCGCCCATGAGCGAAAATTGCAAAGTTCTTGGGATCGGAGTGGCCGTGAGTGTCAATGTGTCCACGGTGGCACGCAAGGTCTTGAGTTTGTCCTTGACGGATACTCCGAACTTTTGCTCCTCGTCGATGATCATCAATCCGAGATCCTTGAATTTAACCCTGCTGGATACGAGGGCATGTGTTCCGATCAGAATATCAATTTCTCCGGCAGCAAGTTTTTTCAATGTTTCCGTTGTTGCCTTTGCAGACTTAAAGCGATTGATATAATCCACCGTGCATGGGAATCCTTCCAGACGTTCCTTGAAGCTTCGGTAGTGCTGCATGGAGAGGATCGTGGTGGGAACGAGGATGGCCACCTGCTTACTGTCTGCTACTGCTTTGAAGGCTGCCCGGATCGCGATCTCTGTTTTTCCGAACCCGACGTCACCGCAGATTAGTCGGTCCATCGGCGTGGAGGATTCCATATCTTCCTTTACGGCGATCGTAGCTTTGAGTTGGTCGGGCGTATCTTCGTACATGAAAGATGCTTCCAATTCGTTTTGCAGGTACGAATCCGGGTTGAAGGAAAAACCGGGCTGGGCCTTTCGTTTAGCATACAGTTGAATGAGATCGAAGGCCAGTTCCTTGATCTTCTTTTTCGTCTTTTGTTTGAGGTTCGACCAGGCCTGCGTGCCGAGCTTGTTCATTTTCGGTGCGGCTCCATCCTTTCCGGTGAAACGGGAGATCCGGTGCAGCGAGTGAATCCCGACATAAAGCACGTCATTATCCTTGTAGATCAAACGGATGGCCTCCTGCGGTTTTCCATTGACTTCAATGGTTTCGAGCCCGGAGAATTTTCCCACACCGTGATCAACATGGGTCACGTAATCGCCGCTTTGAAGGTTGTAAAGCTCCTTCAGTGTGAGGGCTTGCTTTGCCTGGCGGAAGCCTTCTTTTAGTTTGAAGCGGTGATAACGTTCAAACAGTTGATGGTCGGTATAACAAACCAGTTTGTTGTCGGGTGAAATAAATCCTTCGTGCAGTGCAATATGCACCGGTTCAAAGATCACTTCCGATTCGGTGTCCTCGAAGATCTGGTAGAGTCGATCCAGTTGTTTGGGCTGGTTCGAGAAAATGAGGTTGGTGTATCCCTGCCGGTCGTGTTCGTGCAGGTCTTTGGACAGCAGGTCAAAATTCTTGTTGAAGCTGGGCTGCGGCTTAAAGTGAAAGGTGACCGTGTGATCCGGAGTGAAGTGCTTGTCGGCACCGAATTCGATCACGGAAAGTGCGTTCAGCAGATCGGTGACATCCGAGGGATGAATGAAAAGATCAGACGGAAGCGAAGGTGGAACCTCTCTGTTGAGTGAGTCGTAGATCTCAACGGCTTTTTTGTATTCGTTTTCCAGACGCGTCCGCGCGGTTTGTACCGAGTCGATCCAAACGGTTGTTGATGCACCGAGAAAATCGAAGAGGGAAACGTTTTCCTCGCGAACCATTTCACCCTGAATATTGGGAACAATGTTCACATGCTTGTGGGTGTGGATGGAAAGCTGGGTACTTGCATCAAAGGTTCGGATGCTTTCGACTTCATCCCCGAAGAACTCCATTCGGAAAGGGTTGTCATTCGAGTAGGAAAAGACATCCACAATCCCACCCCGAATCGAAAACTGTCCCGGTTCGTACACAAAATCCACGCGGTCGAATCCTGCTTCCAGCAGGGTCTCATTCATGAAGTCGATGGAATAATCCTTGCCTGCCTCTACCTTCAGTGTGTTCTTGACGAGTTTGCGCTTGGAGGGCACTTTTTCAAAAAGCGCCTTCGGATAGGTCACGATCCAGCTGTTTCTTCCGCGTGAAACTTTTTCAAGCACTTCGGCCCGTGAGACCACATTGGCATTGTCTGTTTTTTCGAGCTCGTAAGGTACGCGATAGGAAGCAGGATAGAAGAGAAGGTTCGTCTTGTCGGGATGAAGTCCCTGCAGGTCATTCAGGAAGTAGGCGGCCTGTTCCTTGTCTTCGAGCAGGATCAGGTGGTGTCCCGGGACTTGCTCTAGCACTCCCGAAGTCACAATAGACCTTGAGGAACCCACGAGTCCCTGCCAGCGTATTTTGACACCTTGTTCCCTGAGTTGCGCCGCTGTAGACTGAACCTG
Source organism: Crocinitomicaceae bacterium (assembly GCA_050300995.1). GTDB lineage: Bacteria > Bacteroidota > Bacteroidia > Flavobacteriales_D > Crocinitomicaceae > UBA4466. Next base: position 28,368 of record JBNKYR010000002.1, read on the forward strand.
GGAAAGTTGTGAAAAGGATTCCTTTAGTTCTTTAACATCCATTCCGGGTTACTTCAATAATTCCATGGCTTGTTCCACCATTTGTTTGGACCCAACGAAGAATGGGATGCGCTGGTGCAGGCGATCGGGTTGGATAGACAATACCCGTTTACGTCCGGTGGTGGCAAGACCTCCTGCCTGCTCAGCAATAAAAGCCAGAGGGTTGCATTCGTATAACAAACGGAGTTTTCCTTCCGGATCAGTAGTCGTGTCCGGATAAATGTAGATTCCGCCTTTGATGAGGTTACGGTGAAAATCGGCAACCAGTGAACCGATGTAACGACCTGAATACGGACGTTTATGTCCTTCCAGTGTTTGCTGGCAGTAGGTTTCGATGTATGTTTTAATGCCTGGCTCGCAAATGTTGATGTTGCCTTCATTCATGGCATAGATGCGACCGGTTTCCGGCATTTTCATATCCGGGTGAGAAAGGCAGAATTCTCCGATAGAAGGATCCAGGGTAAACCCGTTTACGCCATTACCCGTGGTGTATACCAGCATGGTGGAAGAACCGTAGAGCACATAGCCCGCAGCAATCTGTTCATCACCGGGTTGGAGCATGTCTTCCAGTGTTGCCTCCGTCCCTACCGGGCTTTTGCGGCGATAGATCGAGAAGATTGTTCCGATCGACACATTCACATCAATGTTGGAAGAACCGTCGAGCGGATCAAAGAGCACAACATACTTTCCTTTTTTGGCGAATTCGCTGGTAAAAGGCATGAAATCATCGTTTTCTTCCGATGCAATGCCACATACTTCACCACCGGCCTGGAAAATGCGGATGAACTGGCGGTCAGCGATTACATCCAGTTTTTGTTGTTCCTCGCCCTGCACGTTTGTGCTACCTTCGGCTCCGAGAATGTTCTCGGTTAGTCCGGCACGTCGAACGTCTTTACTCACCACTTTGGAGGCGATCGCAATATCACTCAGCAAACGGGAGAGTTCTCCGGAGGCATAGGGAAAATCGGCCTGACGATCCATGATGAACTCATGGAGTGTGGTAAGTTTTGACATTGTTTTTGTTTTTCGCAAATATCGGTAAAATGGTTTAGTTGGCATTGTTGCGTGCGTGCAAACTAACCGTTCCAGACGAAAATAATGATCCAGTAGCGCAGGAACTTGGCCAGGGTCATGAGCAGCAACAATGGGAAGAAAGGAACCCGGAAGTAGCCCAGCACTACTACCAGCGGATCGCCGATAATGGGAACCCAGGAAACCAGTCCGAGCCAGTAACCATAGCGCTTTGTGGCGGAGGCCATTTTGATGAAGCGTTCCGGTTTGCCCAGTCGTTTTTTCAAACGTTCGGGATTTCCGAGGAGTCCGATGGCGTAATTGGTCGTTCCACCAAGTGTATTTCCTATAGTGGCAACGAGCAGACAGAGCCAGGGATCAAAACCGCCAAGTAAAAAGAGCAGGAGAACACCTTCCGAGGCCAGTGGAAGAAGGGTGGCAGACAGGAAACAGATCAAGAATAAGCCGAAATACCCAAGTTCCAGAAAGTCCATGGCGGCAAGTTAAGAAATAAAAAAACCGGAGAGCAAAGCCCTCCGGTTCGAAATATGATGTGGATCAAATTACTTGATCACAACGCTTTCAGTTACAGAACCAGCGTTGTTAGACACTTTAACAGTGTAAACACCTGTTGCGTGGTTTGTAAGATCGATTGTAGTGTTTTCAGAAGCAGTCTTAGATACGATCAGGTTTCCTACCATGTCGAATACTTCGATTGTCTGCTCGATACCACTTTCGTTTGTTACAGTTACCAGACCTTCAGATGGGTTCGGGTAAATGCTTACTCCGTTCAATGCATTTTCTTCAACGTTCAATGCACCGAAGAGCAGACGGATACCGAATGCAGTACCGTTTGAGTAAGTACCAGCCTGGTTTCCTACAGGAATGTAAACCGCAGATGCGAAGTAAGGCTGTTCTACTGTTTCGTCGTCAGATACACGAACAACGTTTGTTCCTGCAGAGCTGTAAAGTTCAGCAGCAGCGTAGTATGCTCCAGGCGCGAGAGTCGGAGGAGTTGTAAAGTAAAAATCTTTATACCCCTGGTTTTTCTCAGCAGTTGTAATTACCGGGTTTGCAGCAGTAAGGTACAGTGGAGTCATGTCTCCCTGCCAGAACAATGAAGTATCCATGATGGATGTGTAGATCTCACCGTTTGCTTCTGTTCCGCTCGCAAGCATTACACGAATACCTACTGGCTGGCAAGATTGCTTGATGTGGTACATCGTAGCCATTACCAATCCGTCTTCACCGTTTGCATCAGCACTTGTGAAAGAGTTTGTTCCCAAAGAAGAAACCGCCGTGTTCTGTGTGTAAACACCGATACCATCCAAAGAGTATTGAACGACGCTTGAGCTGGTTGTAGCTCCAACGATTTCGAATTCACGTGAACCAGTGTTGTTTCCGAACTCAGGACCTCCTGGCTGTTCTCCTGAAGATGTTACAGTGTGAACACCAGAGTAAGTTCCCTGCTGAAGTGAAAGTGCTTCTGTTGATTCAACAACACGAGTAGAATCAGATTCGATCAACGCGAGGTTTCCGGTAGCAGTGAAAGTAGAAGGACCGTTGTAAACGTTTGTAGAAACAACGCTTGTCTGGTCGTTTGCTCCGAAGTTGTAGATCACTGTTCCTACATACCAGTTTGCATCAATCTGATCAATTGGTGTACGTCCGTACTCAAGTCCGTCGTTGTTTTCACCTGAGATGTAAGCAGACTGTACCTGGATATCATCCGGAGGAAGTGTAGAAATGTTGATGTCATCAATTGTCCAGTAGTAGTGTGAGTTACCGGAAGCATTACCATCCCAAGTAAATTTCAGGTTGATGGTGTTTCCTGTAGCAATACCGGAAATGTTTGCAAACATTACGTAGCTGTTTCCGTTTGTAGTATAGAAATCATCGTTTGCAGCAGTACCACCAACCAGGTCATAAGGAGCAGACCATGTAGATCCACCGTCAGTAGACACCTGAACATTCAGATCATGTGCTGAGAAGCAGCAGAAACGGAAATCCTGCTCAATTGACAACAAAGCACTTGCAGCACCTGTAAGGTCGATAGCAGGAGAGATCAATTCACCGGTAAATGTTTGGTAAAGAGACTGGTTACCCTGAGCAATCACATTGTTCATTGAGTCAGCATCGAACAACATGAAACCATCGCTGGCAGTAGTAGATGCAAATGGGTTGGTTCCTGTAGACCATTCACCACTTGTAGTTTGGTAGCTGTGCTTCCAGATACTACCGTTTGCTCCACCCGTTGTCCAGGTACCGTTTGAAGTCGTAAAGTTTGGTCCTGCAGTTGATCCCGGAGGTGTTGATCCGATATCAAATGTCTCTGTCCAGTAAACAGCCTTGGCATAACCTGTTGGCTTTGGCTTAACAGCCGGAGTCGTGCGGATTGCCGGCTCATTATTTTGCAATTTAATCAAAGGTGTTTTCTGAGTCGACTGCCCGAAAGAAACCGACGTGGCACCAGCCAGCAGAAAACCTAAGTAGATCTTTTTCATAATTTATTTTTTGTTTAAAGCGTTACAAATATAAACGAAACGGCGTATATCCCAACAATACGTGCTAAAGTGAGATTTACCGATCCTTCAGGAAGGGGATAATTTCACGTGTTTTTTCTAAATCATTAATTTTCATAACAATAGTTACAGCCGTTTCTTTGCCCGGAGAAAGGGCCGATACATTCCCCATGGCATCCACTACGCGGGAGTCCCCACTGTAGGTGTGCCCGTTTGCATCCGTCCCCACCCGGTTTACGCCAGCGACAAAGCACTGGTTTTCAATTGCCCGGGCCTGAAGGAGCGCTTTCCAGTGTGTAGCACGCTTTTCAGGCCAGTTCGCAACATACAGTAGAACGTCATATGCGGGCCGAAGGTTGGAATCAAGTCGATTTCTTATCAATTCCGGAAAACGCAGGTCATAGCAGATCTGTAATTGGATCTTCCACCCTTTGTATTCCACAATCACTTCCTTCTCCCCGCGCGCATAGTACCGGTCCTCTCCTGCAAGACTAAATGTCTTGCGCTTGTCGTACGACTGAATGTCCCCCTCAGAAGTTACAAATACCCCCCGATTATAATAGCGATCATTGTCCTGCACGATGAGGGACGTATAGATGGCAGCATTCTTTTCTCTGGCTTTTTCGCGAAGCCAGTCGAGGCCCGGACTTTCATTTTCTGTTTCCGCCAGGGAGGTGTTCATGGTAAATCCCGTGTGGAACATCTCCGGAAGAAGAATCAGATCGGCCTGCACATTTTTCAGCAGGACGTCGTAATGCGCAAGGTTCGCTTCCTTGTCTTCCCATCGTTGTTCGGCCTGTACCAGGCAAACACTTAGATCTTGCATAATTTCGAAGTGGCGTTAATTAACGTTTCGTCGTCTTTGGCAAAGCAGAAACGAATAATACGGGCATCGCGTTGGTCGGCATTAAATACAGAGATCGGAATAGCAGCAACACCGTGCTTTTCGGTCAGTTCGCGACAGAAGGAAAGATCGTCGGCCTCTGAGATATTTCGGTAACTTGCTGTCTGAAAATAGGTTCCTTCACACGGCAACAATTCGAAGCGGGAGTCTTTCATCAATGATCGGAACAGGTCGCGTTTCTCCTGATAGAACGCGCCCAGGGTAGAAACATCCTGACTTCCGAGGTAAGCAGCGAGGGTCGCCTGTGCCACGCTGTTGACAGAAAAGACATTGAACTGGTGTACTTTTTTGATTTCCGTCATGAGTTCAGCCGGCGCTACGATGTAGCCGATTTTCCAACCGGTAATGTGAAAGGTCTTTCCAAAAGAGGAAACCACGATGGACCGGTTCTGCAACACAATGCTCTCATTGGCGGAAAGGTGCCGTGATTCAAAGGTGATGAATTCATAGACCTCATCCGAAAGCACAAGCAGACGCGGATGTTTCTCCACCAAACGTTCCAGTGCCTTCATATCTTCTGCTGACCATACCCGCCCCGTTGGGTTGTGCGGATTGTTGGTGATGATCATGCGTGTTTTTTCGGAAACAGCAGAATAAATGTGATCCCATTCCGGGAGAAAGTGTTCGTCCAGAGGAACATGCACGGGGGTTCCTCCAGCCAGGATTACTGCCGGGGCATAACAGTCGTAACTCGGATCAAGGATAACAACTTCGTCGCCCTTTTCGATAAACGCCATGATGCTGGTAAAAATGGCCTGAGTTGCACCCGCAGTGATCAGGATCTCTTCTTCGGGAGAAACGTTACGGTCGTATTGCGATTGTACCACGTTTCCAATGGCTGCGAGCAAAGGAGGAAATCCTCCCATAGGCATGTATTGATGCACATTTTCACCGGCCTTTTCTTTCAGAAGACGCACCAGTGTTTCATCGACAGGAAAATTCGGAAAACCCTGCGAAAGATTAATTGCTCCGTGCTCGGCGGCCAGTTTCGACATCACCGTAAAGATGGTTGTGCCTACGTGTGGAAGTTTGGACATGCTGCTTTTTGCAATAAAAATAGTAGAAATCTTCGGGCGGCAACAGAACGGGCGAAGTCCCTGATCTTTTTGCGGTTAATGGAAAATCCCGTAATATTGTAGATAACGAATTATAAATTACGGATGAAAAAGATGTCTACAGTTTTCCAATTGGTTTTTGCAGTGCTGTTCAGTGCGGCGGCTTTTGGACAGGCGCAGGAAGACGTACGCAAGGAAGTGCGTATGGAAGACGAGAATGGTGTGAAGACCCTATACATTATCACCACAACTAAAGGGAATACTACCGAGGAAGTATACACCGGCGAGGAAGCGGAAGCGAAACTGGCAGAATTGATGGATGGAAGAGGTCAGACCGAAGAAGTGAAGAAGGAGATTGAAGTGACAGAGGAAGACGGCGTAAAGACCGTAACCATCATTACGAGTACCAGCGGGAAGATGCGCAAGGAAGTGTATACAGGTGAAGAAGCAGACGCCAAATTAAAGGAACTGGAAAACGCGGAAAAAGGTCACGTTGAAATTCAGGAGCGAAAGGTGGTGAAGAAAGAGATTGAAGAAGAACGTTAAAGTATACAAAAAGAAAGGAAAGGGCTGTCCGGAGAGACAGCCTTTTTTTGTTTACTTTCGGGGCATGTACAGATTTCTTTTTGCCGCGTGTTTGATCCTTGTCGCCTGTTCTCCAGCGAAGGACGAACAGTTTTGTGAATGCCTGGAAGCAGGTGATGCCCTGAATGAAGCTTCACAACATTTCATGACGGAAATCCCCACGGAAAAGGATCAGCAGAACATACAGGAACTCAAAGAGAAAAAGACAGAGGCCTGCAAAAACTACACTGAAATGAGCGGAGAGGAAATGCGAACCCGCAAGAAGGCCTGCGAAGAAGCTGATTAAGCGTTACCCAGTGTTACATCAAGAGCATCACAGAACGCATCAATAGCGGTTTTCAGGTGTTCTTTTGTATGTGCTTTCGAAATGAATCCGACTTCATAGCCACTCGGCCCAAGGTACACTCCGCGATCCAGCAGGGCAGCAAACAAATGCTTGAAGGGCGTCATATCCGAGTCGATCTGATCTGCGCGTTGAATGCGCTTCTTTCCGGCGAAAGAAAGCCAGAAAACCGATCCGATGGTAACCAGTTCAAAATCGTATCCTTTTGCAGCGGCATGTGCGTTGATGGCATTCACAAAGTAACGCGTGCGGTCTTCCTGTTCTTCGTAAAATCCTTCTTTGGCACATTCGGTCAGTTGTGCGATTCCGGCCGCCATGGCAACCGGGTTTCCGGAAAGGGTTCCCGCCTGGTACACCGGTCCGTCCGGAGAAACAAACGACATGATGTTGGTTTTTGCACCGTAGGCACCTACCGGTAAACCACCACCGATGATCTTTCCGTAAGTCACGATGTCAGGGGTAATGCCGAAATAGGCTGCCGCACCGTTAAATCCGACGCGGAATCCGGAGATCACTTCATCAAAAAACAACAGGGCACCATTTTCTGTACACACGCGACGCAACTCCTGTAAAAAGGTTTTGTCCTGAAGCAACAGTCCGTTGTTGGCCGGGATCGGTTCAATGATCACGCAGGCAATATCTTCCGGGTATTCTGCGAAACAGGCATGCAGCGCCTCCGTATCATTCAGAGGAAGAACGATCGTTTCATTGGCGTATTCTTCCGGCACACCTGCGCTGGAAGATGTTCCGAATGTTACAAGTCCACTGCCCGCTTTTACCAGCATGGAATCCACGTGTCCGTGGTAGCATCCTTCGAACTTGACCACTTTTTTGCGGCCGGTATATCCGCGCGCAAGTCGCAGGGCCGACATAACCGCTTCCGTACCGGAACTAACAAAACGAATCTTGTCAATAAACGGATTTCGGGAAAGGATCAGTTCTGCGAGTTCATTTTCCAACACGGTAGGCGCACCGAAACTGGCCCCGTTCTGCAATGCTTCCACCACTTTACTATACACTGCCGGGTGGTTATGTCCGAGAATCAGAGGCCCCCAACTGCAGCAGAAGTCAATGAATTTGTTACCGTCTTCATCCCACAGGAAACAGCCGTCACCACGCTTCATGAACAGCGGAGCGCCATCCACGGATTTGAATGCCCGCACGGGCGAATTCACACCTCCCGGGAAATAGGTTTTCGCCTTTTCGAAAAGTGCTTCGGAAGTACTACGTTTGATGCTGGTTGTTGTTTCCATACATGCTGAATTTTGGGACGACAAAGGTAACAATATCCTGTCAATGCGCGCCGTTTGCAAGCGGCAGAATAATGGAGCTGCTGCCGTTTACAGTGTGCATGGCTTTTTCAAAATCTTCGTCTTGGGCGGTGTAAATATTTTCCAGGTACTTCTGCGGGTTCAGGTCGAAAAGCGGGAACATGGAACTTTGCACCTGTACCATGATGCGGTGTCCTTTCCTGAAGGTGTGAAAGACTTCCAGCAACGGAACGTTTACTTTGGCCATTTCACCCGGCGTAAACGGTTTCGGATGGGAGAAGCTTTCGCGATAACGCCCTCGAATGTAACCGCAACGTACCAGGTGTTGAAACCCGTTCATCTTTACATCCGGAAGATCAGTCGCTTCGGGAAGGCGGTCCTCCGGGAATACGTCGATCACCTTCACGTAAAGGTCGGCGTCACCGTGATCTGTCATGAAATCAATGAGTGCTTTGACCTCGCCCAGCACGGTGACATCTTCCGTAAGTGGTTCACTAACATAGGTGAGCACATCCGGCCGGTGCGATGTAAAGCGCTGATCGTCGGTCATGTAATGTTTGGGTGCCATTACGTGAAAGTGGTCATCCTCGATGAAAGGTACGGGAGCATCCGGGTCGGAGATGTAAGTGCGTTGTCCCGTGTCCGCTACTTTTCCGAGAGAGCCATTTGCGTGCAGATAAAGCACCATGGAATCTTTCCCGGTCCCAAAAGGATTTTCATCGAAATATTCCCAACGCTTTGCTCCGGTATTGAAAAGGTGCACACGCGATTCCGGCGCACTTCCATTGCCTTTCAGAAAATATTCGAAGTAGGGAAATTCCACTTGCTCCTGGTATAGCTTAGACAGGTCGGCACCATAACAAATGGCCCCGAGATAGTAAAGACTGTCACGTTTTTTCGGGTGACCGTGCGACCATGGGCCAAGCACAAGACGAGCCTGCGATGCCGGGTTATCACTTGCCAGTTTCTTGTACGAATTGAGAATACCGTACAGGTTCTGTTCGTCGTTCCAGCCGCCCACAATCATTGTCTGGCATTTGGTACTGTCGAGGTATTGAAGCCAATTGCGCTCCTGACGCCAGGCATCGTAATCGGGATGGGAAATAATGTTCTTCCAGAAAAAATTGTCGGGGTCTACGAGGTCAGAGACATCACTGAGCGCTCTTCGCTGCAGAAAGAAATCATAGTAGTCCGCCATGATGTTGTTCCGGGCGTCATACGCGAAAGATTCTTTGATGACATCAAACCATGATTCAGTGGTCGGTCCGCTTTTTTGCACACCAAATACGTCCATCACGGGCATATAATTCATTCCGTAAAGACCGTAGCGATTGAAGTCCTCAAAGAAGAAATTAGTTACCGGAGCCATGGCCAGTACTGCTTTCAGGTTGGGGTGTCCGGTTACTGAAGCCACGAGCGAAGTATACCCCAGGTAGGAGTTCCCGTATTGTCCGATGTTTCCGTTGAAGCCTTTCAGGTTGTTCACGAGCCAGTCGTAGGTGTCATAGGTGTCGGTTACTTCATCCGTTCGCGAGGGATCAAAAAAGGAATAGGGTGGTTTGGTATTTTCAAATTCTCCTTCGCTCATCCAGCGACCGCGCATATCCTGGTGCACGAAAATATATCCGCTGGCCACAAGCTCCGGATTGTGCATGATGCTTTCGGGCATCTGCCCCTCGCCGTAAGGTGCAATACTGTAGGGTGTGCGTTTGATCAGAACGGGGAGCTTTTCACGGACGTTTTTGGGTTGGTAGATGGTGGTAAACAACCGCACGCCATCCCGCATGGGAATGTATACCTCTTTCTTGGTGTAATCGGAAAGCGTATAGTGTTGAGAGAAGCTGAAAAAACTCCATAGGACGACGGGCAACAGCACGAAGTATTTCATAATTCGGGGATTGGTCCGGTGGCGAAGGTATTAAAAAAGAAAACTTTCGGAGAAATCCTGTGAAGAAACCGAAAACTACCCTCCATGAGCCATCGAATTGTTATCTTTGGAAGGAACTAATAATCGCACAAAATTCAGTCAATGAATTACAGCAATACGCTCGATTTTGCGCGGGAAATGGATGCTGCAGATCCGCTGAAGTCCTTTCGGGATAAATTTCTTTTCCCCACATTTCACGAAGGAGGAGTAGTGTACTTCACCGGGAATTCACTGGGACTCCAACCCAAAACTGTCCGCGACCGGATCAGTGAAGAGTTGGACGCCTGGGCCACTTATGGAGTCGAAGGGCATTTTCTGGCAAAACGTCCATGGTATGCCTACCACGAAAATCTGACGTCCATGGCGGCGAAGATCGTGGGAGCAAAGAACGAGGAAGTAGTGGTAACGCATTCGTTGACGACCAACCTGCATTTGCTGATGATCTCGTTCTATCGGCCGGAGGGCAAACGCACAAAGATCCTATGCGAAGCCAAGGCCTTTCCAAGTGATCAGTACGCTTTGGAATCACAGGTAAAATTGCACGGATTGGATGTCTCCGGACATTTGGTGGAGGTTGCACCGCGGGAGGGAGAACACCTGATCCGCGAGGAGGATATTTTAAGCAAGATCGAAGAGTTGGGCGATGAACTGGCAATGGTCATGATCGGTGGTGTAAACTACTATACCGGCCAGTTGTTCGATATGGAAAAGATTACGAAAGCCGGACATGCGGTGGGCGCAACAGTAGGATTTGACCTCGCGCATGCTGCAGGAAATATTCGCCTGCAATTGCATGATTGGGGAGTGGATTTCGCAGCCTGGTGCGGATACAAATACCTGAATTCATCACCGGGCGGTGTTTCCGGAATGTTTGTGCACGAACGTCATGCATATGAGCCTTCACTGCCGCGGCTAGCCGGATGGTGGGGTTACGACAAGGAAACCCGCTTCAATATGGAGCCAGGATTCAAGCCGATGCGCGGAGCAGAAGGCTGGCAGTTGAGCAATGCCCCTATTTTGGGAATGGCAGCGCACCTGGCATCCCTTGAGATCTTTGAAGAGGCTGGGATGGATCGTTTGGTAGCGAAACGTGATGTACTGACCGGCTTTTTGGAGTTTGTAATCGACGATGTTTCGCAACGCAATAAAGACCGGTGCACCTTTGAGTTGATCACTCCAAGAGACAAGTCACGTCGGGGAGCACAGCTATCGATCCTGGCGCATGGACAGGGGAAAGCCCTGTTCGATGCACTTTCGGCGAAAGGTGTGGTGGCCGACTGGCGGGAGCCGAATGTGATCCGTGTGGCACCAGCGCCGTTGTACAATTCGTTTGAAGATTGTTTCCTCTTTGGCAAGTACCTGGAGGAGGCGATTCAATAATAGAGAATGGAAGAAATTACAGCGCAAATGCTCGTGAAGGCCAGATATGGCGGAAGTCTGAACGACATGGCCGTATACATGAACCTTGCCATTCAGGCGGGGGCCGTGTTGGTGGCAGGGATCGTTCTGTGGCGTGCGAGTACTGCGTTGCACATGCGTAAAAAGGCAGAGCGGGAACGCAACGCCTATTTCAAAACCCCTTACTCCAAAGGGTGGAAACGTTAAATGAAAAACGATGAGTGAACAAAAGAGCGCCATTATTATCGGGGCAGGACTGGTCGGTTCGCTGTGGGCCGTGTATCTTTCAAAGGCAGGATACAAAGTCACGATCTATGAACGACGTCCGGATATTCGCAAAGCGGATATTTCGGCAGGAAAATCCATTAACCTGGCACTTTCCACACGGGGTTGGAATGCCCTGGATGCAGTGGGAGTTGGTGACGAGATCCGGAAGATCGCTATTCCGATGTACGGGCGAACGATGCACGACATGGAAGGCAACCTGACTTTTCAACCTTATGGAAAGGAGGGGCAGGCCATTTACTCAGTTTCACGCGGTGGTGTCAATGCTAAAATGATGGACATCGCCGAGGAATACGGGAATGCCGAGATCCATTATCATTGCGAGTGCATCGATGCGGACCTTGATGCAGCATCTGTAAAACTGCTGAACCATGAAACAGGAGAAGAATTCGAAGCGCGGGCCGATGTCATGTTTGCGGCAGACGGTGCTTTTTCGGCGGTGCGTTACAAGGCTTTCCAAAAACTGGATCGTTTTAATTTCAGCCAGAATTACATTTCCGATGGTTACCGTGAGATTCTGCTGCCGGCCAATGAAGATGGGTCGTACAAATTGGACAAGAACTCGCTGCATATCTGGCCGCGTGGTCGCTTCATGTTGATTGCCCTGGCCAATGAGGACGGGTCGTTTACCTGTACCTTGTTCATGCCACATGAAGGTGATGAAAACTCCTTCGATCAACTGAAAACAAAAGAGCAGGTCGATGCTTTCTTTAAAAATACCTTCCCGGATTTTTATGCCATGATGCCGAACATTGCCGATGCATGGGAAGATCACCCGCTTTCTTCACTGGCAATTATGCGCTCTTATCCGTGGCATCACGGAAAATGTGCGTTGATCGGTGATGCAGCGCATGCTACGGTTCCATTCTACGGACAGGGAATGAACGGTGGTTTTGAAGATTGTTCGGTGCTGGCCGGGCTGATGAAAAAGCACAACGAGAACTGGGACGCGATCTTTCCGGAGTATAGCGTCATCCGTAAACCGGATGGCGATGCCCTTCAGGATCTGTCGCTCAACAACTATTATGTGATGCGCGATTACGTGGCCGATCCGAAGTTCCTTCTTCAGAAAAAGATCGAAGCGAAATTCTCCGCACTGTATCCTGACCGATGGATGCCGTTATACTCCCAGGTAACGTTCAGCGATATTCGCTACAGCGACGCCTTGAAAAGTGGTCAGCGTCAGGATCGGATCATGCACGAAGTGATGGAGATGCCGGGCATTGAAGAGCAGTGGGATTCGGATGCTGTAATGGACAAAATTCTTGAAAAACTGAGTGTATGAAACGGTACATCATTGTGATCTTTTGCTTGTTAAGCGGAATTGTTTCTGCGCAGCGCGATCTGACCCCTTCGAATAAGAAACAGGCTTTCGGAAAACGTGATTTGCGAGCGCTGAACAATTATGGACTCCAGTTTCAGCTGGGAGCCACATACCTGATGAGCAAACTTCACAATGAGGTATATTCCGTGAATTCCGGCTCCGGATTTCGTGGTGATTTTGCCCACGACCCGAAAGGTCAGCTGGGAGCGTACGCTGAGATCGGGATGTTTCATTTTCCGAAAAAACGCTCGAAATTGTCGCTGGCCCTGAAAACGGTATTGGTCAGCTACTACGACTGGGGTATTGGTTTCAAATATTTCAGGGGAATTCAGGACATCGATATTCAATACAAGGACGCTTTGGGAAATCCGATCGGCTCCAAGGAAGTGACACCGTATCGTTTTGAATTCGGACATGTTTACGGACGTTTCTCCCTGCACAAGAATATCCATTTCAAAAAGAAGAAGACCGGTGATAAGTCGAATTTTTTCCTGGACAATAGCCTGGGTTTGAATGTGGACTATCGCGTTACCACCAAAACTGACGCCTACGTTCATCCCATTCCGATTACCACGGACAGTATTCCGCAAGCCTATTCTTCGCCATTGCATGTGCAGCTGCACTATGGCCTGGGATTCGGGTTTCGCCTCAAGCGTGGCGCGTATCTCATTCCGGGTGTGCGTGCCCCCTTACTCAGCTATCAGATGTCTAATGCAGTGGTCTCCAATCAGGTCAGCGGAAAGGGATCTTTCGGGAATCCTTCATTTTACTGGTTTTCTTCCCGTTACTGGCCGATCCTGATTCACGTGAAGTATATGTTTGCCCTGCCGAAGCGTGCGAAGAAAGGATGTCCGCCGGTGGAGATCAACGACCAGGATAAAGAAACACAACGCAACCGATAATGAAAAAGATCTATCATCTGAGTACCTGCAGCACGAATGCCCGGATTCTCAAGGAACTTAATCCGGGACCGGATGTGGAATTGCAGGATATCAAAAAGGAGAACATCGACGGGAAGACACTTGATTTCCTGAAGGAAAAAGTCGGATCGTACGAAGCACTTTTTTCGAAGAAGGCCATGAAGTTCCGTTCCATGGGACTGAATACGATGAAGCTCTCAGAAGACGATTACCGGAAATACATGTTGGAGGAATATACCTTCCTCAAACGACCATTCATGATCAACGGGGATGAAGTATTTATCGGGAATTCGAAAAAAGTGGTGGAAGCCGCCGTTGCCTCTTTCAATAAGTGATCATGAAAAAGGAGTGGTTGTTGCTGTCGGCAGGTGCGTTGTTGTCACTTTTTTTGGCAAATTGTTCAACGTCAGGAAGTGCGATGAATTCAAGCAACACGAATCAAGCGGAAATTGAGCCAGGGCAACAACGAGCGGATTCATCTGCACAGATTCAGGTGAGCGGTCAGGCTCCCTCTCAAAGTTTTACTAACCCACCTGAAAAGGTTCAGAAGAAAAAATAAGGGTAAAAGTCGTTAGAATATCTTAGTTTTGAGGAAACTAATACTTAAACACTCTAACTATGAAAAGACTTCTACTATTCGTTGGGGCGTTGGTTACGACCTGTAGCTTCGCTCAAACGGTGATTTTTTCAGAAGATTTTAGCAACCTGGGAGGTGTAATGCCAGCTGGCTGGACGGTGATCGACAATGACGGTCTCACACCAAATGCCAATGTATCCCAATTTACCAGTGCATGGATCGTTGCTGCCGACTTCGACAATACGGTAGATACGGTTGCGATGAGTACATCCTGGTACACACCGGCAGGAACTTCCGATGACTGGTTGGTTACCCCTGCCATTAACCTTACTACGAACAATACAATTTCATGGGAGGCGGAAGCACAGGATGCATCTTATCCGGACGGATACGAATTGCGTATTTCCACCACTACTCCTACCATTGCAGGATTCAATGCCAACCCGGCTTTGTTCACCATTGCCAATGAGAATGGTGCGGTGTGGACGCAACGATCAGTTGACCTGCAGGCGGCAGGGTACTCGAACCAGACAGTGTACTTTGCGTGGAGAAACAACTCTACGGATCAGTTCATCCTTATGATTGACGATGTCTCGGTGACAGAAGCAAGTACGTATGACGCGATAATGGATCCGCCGGCGGCAAGCGAATACACGATTGTGCCACTTTCGCAGATTCAGGCATTGGGTGCGTCGGGAAGCATTACGAACAACGGATCAAGCCCGATTACCAACGTCACAATGACGGTCAATGTTTACGACGGATCCATGTCCAATGTGTACAATGCAACCAGTACGCCACAAGCATCTCTCGGTGCCGGAGCATCTTCTGCATTCAGCGTGGCCGGATATACCCCTTCTGTAGCTGATGTGTATACGGTGGAATTTATTGCCGGTATGACTGAAGCAGATGCGGTCCCTGCAAACAACACGGTGTCTTATACAATTACAGTTAGTGACAGTGTATATGCACGTGACGATGGAAACGTAACAGGCTCACTTGGAATCGGAGCCGGAAACGGTGGTCAGTTGGGTCAGGCGTTTACCCTGAACAACGCGGATGACATCACTTCCGTTTCAATCTTCATTACCAATGCGAATGGAGTGATGGTTGGACAGCCACTGTCAGGCGGTGTTTATGCTACTGACGTTTCAGGTACTCCGACAACTCTGATTGTTTCGACAACCACAATGACCATGGACACTACAACCAATACGCTTTGGACACTTCCGATTTCCGGAGGTAGCTATAACCTTGCGGCAGGTGATTATGTAGTTGTTGTAAACGAAGTGGACTCTAACGTAACCGTTGGTACTGCGAACTCCATCTTCACTGCTGGCAAAACATGGGTAACATGGCCGACGAACCCATTGGGTGGCTGGTCAAACAATGAGGATTTCTCATTTAACGTATCATACGTGATCCGTCCGAACTTTGCGGATAACTGTGTACCAACTACGTCCACGACAACAGTAAGCGAATGCGCAAGCTATACATGGACGGATGGAAACACATATACAACCAGTGGTACTTATACACAAGTATTGACTAATGCCGCAGGATGTGACAGTACAGCTACGCTGAACCTCACGATCGGCTCGCTGGACAACACGACTACTCAGGCAGGTGCTACGATTACGGCAAACCAGGCCGGCGCGACGTATCAGTGGATCGATTGCGGAAACGGAAACACAGCAATTACAGGTGAGACGAACCAGTCATACACTGCAACAGTGAATGGTGACTATGCGGTAATTATCACCAGCGGCACATGTTCTGACACTTCTGCATGCGTAACGATCAACAATATCGGATTGAGTGAAAATCTGCTTGCAAATGGTGTTGAAGTATTCCCGAACCCATCAAACGGAAACTTCAGCGTGCAGGTAGCCGGTCTTTCCGGTGAGACGTTGCATGTGGCATTGACAGACGCAAGTGGTAAAGTAGTTTCCACGAAAGTGGTGAACGAAGCGAATGGTGATGTGACTGTTACATTCCAGGAGAACGCACTTCAGGAAGGTATTTACTTCGTGAAAGTTTCCACGGAAACAAAACAATTGACAGAACGTTTAGTGATTACGCGCAAATAAGCGTACGAAATCCTACTTTTGAAGGGACGCCGAAGCGTCCCTTTTTTTGTGATGTCAAATCTCATTCGTGCACATCTGGCCCTGTTTCTTGTCAACGCTCTGTACGGGGCCAACCACGTAGTGGCCAAAGGAGTGATGCCGGATTACCTGTCGCCCAGCGTATTCATTTTTTTGAGGGCGGCCGGCGCGGTTACTATGTTCTGGTTGGTCAAATTGCTCTTCGTCCGGGAAAAGGTGAAACGCAAAGACCTGCTCCGTCTGGCCGCGTGCGGCTTGTTTGGTGTGGCCGTGAATCAACTGTTCTTCTTTCACGGCTTGAGCCTCACCTCGTCGATCAATTCCGGGATCATCATGACGATCAACCCGATCCTGGTAGTGATCCTTTCGTATTTTATCCTCAAGGAAGCCATTACCTGGCGACGATCAGTGGGAATTCTTCTGGGGGCAGCCGGCGCAACCCTGCTGACTCTTACGGCCGGAACAGGCTCGGGTGATTCACTGCTGGGTGACCTGTTTATTTTTATCAATGCTTCGAGCTACGCCGTTTACCTGGTCATCGTAAAACCGTTGATGAAAAAGTATGCTCCGCTGACGGTGATCACGTACGTGTTCAGTTTCGGGCTGTTGTACGTAACCCTCTATCCACCAACATTGGTGGAGTTAGCCGGCACAGATTTTCAGGCCATTCCGGGAGATAAGATCGGCGTCATCATTTTTGTGATCGTCGGAGTTACTTTCCTGACCTACCTGCTGACGGTGTACGGCCTGAAATACGTCAGTCCTTCCGTTTCCAGTGCCTACATCTATTTGCAGCCTGTGTTGGTTATGGCGTTCGCTTTTCTGTTGAGTACGATGGGGCTTGCGGAAGATTATACCAATACCATCACCCTTCAGAAGGTGTTGTATATGTTGATGATCTTTAGCGGGGTTTACCTGACGACCTCAAGTTCGTTCCTTCGTTTAAAGAAGAAACGGGAGCAGTCATAAAGAGTGTAATCAGGAAGCCTCAGACGTTTCGGTGTTCTCTTTCTTTTCTTCCATTTCCTTCAGCTTTTTTGCCATGTCATAGAAACGCTGCAAGGTATTCGTATAGAGGGAAAGGAACTCTTTAAAATCTTCGGCAGACAGATTTTTCTCAAAATCCTCTTTTTGCTTTTCCATGGATTCGATCTCTTTGGAAAGTTCCTGAATCTTCATGGCTGAAGTAGCCATATCCGAAAGTAAGCTCACGCCATCCATCAGTGCAGAAAAGCCATCCTGTTCACCTTCCTTCTCCGACAACTCGGCTGTTTTTTCGATGGTCTTCTCCACCATGGTGCAGTATTCGTCCACCAGTTCATTCATCACGTCGATGTATTTACGGACTTCTTCGTTGCGTTCGATCAGGGGTTCTTTGGGAGCGTCAGGTTCGGAGGAGCATGCCGGAAGCAGGGCAATAAATAAAAGCGCGAGCGGAAAAATGCGGAATGTCTTCATAGTGGTTGATGTTTTTGATTTCAAATAAATGTAAGGAAAAGTCTTCATTCCGGGGCACGCTGTGACCGTGTCGAATGCAGTCATAGCCCAAAACTTTGTTTAACTTTACCCGAAAATTGCGCCTATGCTGAAATCAATGACAGGCTTTGGGAAGGCTGCCGGGAGTTTTCAATCCAGGAAAGTTTCGGTTGAGATCCGTTCACTGAACAGTAAATCGGTGGACCTGAACACGCGGCTTCCGAGCCAGTACAAAGAGATGGACGCGCCGGTGCGTAAGTTCGTTGCGGAAAAACTCGGACGCGGGAAGATTGATCTGATGATCAATATTGACAGCA
>JBNKYR010000003.1:0-45179 GCA_050300995.1 Crocinitomicaceae bacterium
AGACCGGTAAATTCTTCAAAACTCCGAACGATGAAAAGAAACGGAATCTTAGCGGTCTTCATAAGTACCGCCCTCTCCATGGCTTTGCAGGCACAACCCGGTATCATTAACGGCGGGCCGATTCCTGCAACACCAGGCGGAATTATTACTGGTCCGGCATCCATTATTCCGGAAAACATTCCAACCAAACACATGATTCCTTATGAACACGTGCGTGAGGCAGATATGATCTGGAGCAAGCGCGTATGGCAGTTCATTGATCTGCGCGAAAAGATCAATCATCCCCTGTATTACCCGTTGGATGAGATTACACCATATGGAACGTGGCGCAAGAACTCCACGCGTTGGAGTCTGTGGACCATTATCCGAACGCATGTTCTGAATGGTGACCTTCGTGTATTTTCCCCTTATGATCCCTTGAGCTTCGGTTTGGGCGTAAAGGACGGGTACGAATTCAAGTATCCAATTGATCCGGCTCCGGGAGGAACGTTCTATACGGATTCAATCTTCAGGGACGAATTGTTGTGGTATCTCGGATATCTTGGACCGCAGAGTGATATTCCTGTCGTCAATGATTATGGTGAGCCCGTTGTAATTGTCGATGAATTCGGGAACTCTTCTTACCAGTATCCTCCCCGTGATACGATGTGGTATACATCCAAAGACATTATTCAATACCGCATCAAGGAAGATTGGTTCTTTGACAAGGAACGTTCGGTACTGGACGTAAGAATTATGGGCATCGCGCCTGTTGTGTACACGATGGAAGAGGACGCAAACGGTGTAACAAGTATCAGCGGTACGAAGGAGTTGTTCTGGTTGTATTTCCCGCACTGTCGCTACATATTCAATAACTACTTCGTGTACAATGAGCGCAATGATATGCAGTGGATGAGCTTTGACGACCTGTTCTGGAAACGTCGATTCAACGCGGTAATTTACAAGGAGAGCAATGAGTACGACAGGAACATCGACGATTATCGTTTCGGTGTGGATGCGCTGTACGAGGATCAGAATATCAAGAACGAGATCAGGAACCTTGAAAGCGACGTTTGGTCGTTCTAGTTGCTGACGACTGGCGGGGAGCCCTTTGTCCTTGACAGAGGGCTTTTGTAGTTTTGCCTAGTAGCTGAATTGCAAGCGAAGAAAAATGCTGTTCCCAAGGTTTTTGAATCCCTGAAGATCGCCGAACGTGGAATAACCGATTAAGCTCAAATCCCAGTTGTTCTGGATCGAAACACCGATCGTCGGCATAAAGAACAGCAGGTTAACTCCCTGCATATAGAAGGTGGCCAGTGATGCGGAGATGATCGGAGTGAATGAACCGGAGACCTGAAGGAAGTACGTGTACTTGGAAGGCATCAGGCGTTTGGCGGAAAGCGGCCCGCTGAACAGCGAACTGAATCCCGTGAGACTCGCGCTCGAGTCGACTCCGGAACTGTTGTAGAGAAAGGAGCCATTGAGGTAAATTCCTTTTCCGAAGGTTTGATCTACCGAGAGGGATCCGGTGAAAACGCCGGTCGTATCTTCGAAATGCTTGCGCGGATGGAAATAGCTGAGTTCTCCTTTGAATCCGGCATTCTTGATGTTGCCGGCCCAGCCCATGCCGACAGAAAGATCTTTGTAGTAATTTCCTGCAAGGAATTGAAAGTCGTACTTCCACTTGTTGAATTTGTACATTCCGGCGAGCACCGTGCTGTCTTCCCCACGACCCAGTTTCCAGGCAAGGTCAATGTTGGACATATCACCGGTAGAATATTGCACCCGGACGGCATCAGAGCCAGGGCGTTCCTGATAGTCAAAATCTACAAGATTGTACGCATTGAAAAGATCGTTGGGGTTCCATGCCAGGTTGACTCCCCAGTTGATACGTTGTCTTCCGACACGAACATCCCATTTTCCGCGTGCGTAACTGATCCAACCCCGATCAATGGTAGAATGGAGTACAAAAGATTTTTGGTCGACCAGCGTGAATGACAGATCAATGAATCCCGGATCGTAATCCAATTGATGTCCCAGATAGGGATTCAGACTGACAGCCTGTCCGTAAAAGATTCGGTTTCGGAGCTCAAGTCCAACTGTCCAGTGATCGTTAATGAACCCACGAAGATTCAGTCGATGGTGGATCAGGTTGTCGGTGATGATCGAATCGCCATTCAGAAAGGATGCGGTGGTCATATATTTCACATAACCACGCGCATTAATTACATCCTTGAATTTTCGTTTTTGGATGGAATCGGTTTCCTGCGCAAGGGATTGAAAACCGAACAATAAAATGACAACGAGGACAAGCTGTTTCATAGCACCTGGGGACATTGGGATCAATCTTCCGGGTTTCTGCGCTCGTCGCTCACAATCTTTCCGTCTTCCAGAGTGATCACCCTTCGTGCGCGGTCAATAACCCGTTGATCATGTGTACTGAACACAAAGGTGGAACCTTCTTCTTTGTTCAATTTCAGCATGATGTCGAGGAGATCAGCCGTCGATTTGGAATCCAGGTTGGCGGTTGGTTCGTCAGCAAGAATGAATTTTGGCTTGGATGCCAGCGCGCGTGCTACAGCGACACGTTGTTGCTGTCCACCGGATAGATGTCCGGGACGTTTATTCATTTTATCACCGAGTCCTACTTCCATGAGGAGTTCTTTTACCCGTTGGTCGGTTTCTCCTTTAGGGCGTTTCTGCATCATCATCACGTATCCGACATTTTCACTTGCCGTGAGTACGGGAATCAGATTATAGGCCTGAAAGACGAAGCCGATGTTCCGCAAGCGAAAATCGAGCAGTTGGCTTTCTTTCATATTGGTGATCTCGGTACCGGCAATCATGACCTGACCATCGCTGGGATTATCGAGGCCACCAATGATATTCAACAGGGTGGTTTTTCCGGAGCCGGAAGGTCCTACGATGGCTGTAAATTCACCTTCTTCAATGGCAAGATTCACGTCGTTCAGGGCTTTGAGCTCAATATCGGAATCCGGATTGTAGATCTTCGAAATGTGATGTGTTTCAATAACAGACATAATAATCAGTTTTAAAGTGCTCTGACTGCTTCTGCAGGCTTTAATTTAAGTGCTTTACGGGCCGGAAAGATCGCAGCGATCAGGGCCGTGATAATGACCATAATGGCGATTTGCGGATAGTAGGAAGGATCGATCATCGGATACATAATGGAATCTGCACCGAAAGAACTCATTCCTTCACCAACAATGGAGAGATCAATACCAGCCTGTCCGAAATAGGCGACGGTCAGGTAAGCGAGAACTATTCCGATCGGTCCTCCCACCAGCGCCAGGAACAGGGTTTCAAACATGATCATCAGGAAGATCCGGTAGCGATTCATTCCGATGGACATCAGCATTCCCAATTCGCGGGTACGTTCGAGGACAGCCATCAGCATGGTGTTGATGATCCCGAAGAGAAGGCCGATCATGAAGATGGACATTACAATCGTCAGCGAGGTTCCCATCATCTCTTCCGCGTATCCCAGGTCCGGGGAGATCTTTCCCCAGTATTCAACAACGTTTGGACTCTTGATCTTTTTCTCCAGCGATTTGGAAATCGCCAAAGCGTCTCGTCGGTCTTTGGTCAGCATGGCGATTTCATGATACGCCGGCTTGTCCATGTTGAGCAGAGCGAAGAGGTCTGTGTTGAGCACATAGACCGTACTGAGATCGTGCTGCATGTTGACCGTTTCATAAATTCCGCAGACCCGGAACTTTTTGGCGACCTGATCTCCGTGCACATTGGTAAACTTGATCAACATGGTGCTTTCCGGTTCCAGTTCGTATTTGTCAGCGACACGTTTACTCACCAGGATCGGTGTTCCTTTGATCGGACCGAAGTAGGAGCCCTCGATCACTTTCTCCGACATGGTGGTGACCTTCTTTTCCATTTCCGGATCAACACCTACGAGTGAGAGATTGCTGATCCCTTTGGTAGATTCCAGCATGGCCTCTGCAACGATAAAGCGTCTGGAAAAAGCGGTAATCTGTGGATCGCTTTTCAATGTGTTTTCAATTTCATCCTCGTTTTCCAGGGTATAGGCGATCTTTTGATCCACCCGGAATTCTTTGTTATGAACCTGGATGTGAGAGGTGAAATTTTCGAGTTGGGATTTAGTGCGCGATTCGGAAATTCCCATGGAAAGCGAGATCACAAAGATCCCTGCCCATACCCCCACGATGATTGCCCCGATGACCACTGCACTTCGGAGTCTGTTTCTCCAGATATTTCGCCAGGCGATTTTCAGTATCATTTTTTCATTGCTTTTAAAGGGTTCAAACGGAGTACTTTGGTGACCGGATAGAAAACAATCAACAAGGTGATCAGCAACACGGCCAGGGCACTCATGTATAGAATAGTTGGATTGATCGAGCCGGTGATCACGGGTTCCATACCGAATTCGGCCATCATTTTTTCCATGTCTTCGCCGCCGCCGAGAGGAATCTCATGGGTATGCAGGTAGTACATAATCGGATAGGCAATTCCGGAACCGATCACGACTCCCAAACCAGTGAGCAAAGTGGATTCCAGCAGGACCATGATCGCGATACGTGCTCTTCTTGTTCCCACACTGATCATTACTCCGAATTCGTACATGCGCTCGGCAGTCATCATGAGGATGGTTCCGAAGATCCCGAAGGCAATGATCAGGTAAAGCACAGCCAGGAAAATGATGTTTCCGGCAGTATCCGCCTGGAATGCCTGGTCGAGTTCCGGCATCATTTCTTTCCAGGTTTGTACACGGTAGACTGTCGTGTCGAGCTTGGAACGCAGGTCGTCGGCCACTTCATTCAGATAATCATGATCGTCAATATAGACATTGAGTGAGGTAACGATCCCGTCCGCTCCGAAGTGTTTTTCAGCGGTAGTGTACGGCATGAAAATCAGGCGGCTGTTGATGTCGGCTGTTCCGTAATTGATCATTCCACGAATCGGAAATACACCGTTGGCACTCTGCCCGTAGTAGCCCTGACCGATCAATGTGATGGTATCGCCCACTTTAAAGTTGTAGTAATCCGCCAGTCTCTTTCCGACAATCACACCATCATCATCGGATTTCAGGACGCTTCCTGTGTCCAGTTTCGATTGAATGTCCAGGATCGGTTCTTCCTTTTCCGGATCAAGGGCAATGACCTGAGTTACACGGGACAGGCTATCGCCGGCGCTCAGACCTCCATATTGAATACGTTTGGTCACATCGTTCACATGAGGAGTGGCGGTGACGGCATTGATGAGCGAGTCATTGGCCATAATCCCGTTATCGAGAATCGGTTCGTCTTTGAATTCCTTGCTTTGGATCTGGATGTGCCCGACAACGTTCATGGTATTTTCGAGCATTTTTTCCCACATCCCCTGCTGGAAAGACTGCATTACATCACTAAGCAATACCGCAATGAATACGGCCGTGATCGTGATGATGCTACGCGTCTTGTTCCGCCAGATATTTCTCCAGGCTAATTTGATCAGCATAACTCAGGGCTTAATTCGTTTCATATTTTGAACCGTAAAGAAGCTATCGTCGATGGGGTCATCGAAGGTGATGGAGAGATAGGTCATGACGGTCTTTTGTCCTTTCTTCTCTACCGGAATCATCTCCATGACGGTCGGAATTCGCTTTCCACCCATCACTTTGATGTTCGAGGCGGTCATCTTGTTGATCAGGTAACCGTCTTCGTCGTAGTACTCTACTTTCAACTGGAAAAAATCCTTTTTGTCGACCCAGACGAGAATCTTTCCCCAGACTACTGCAGCGCCATCTTTGGGTTTCAGCTCCAGCTTATAGCAATCGCGGTTCTCGATTGTTTCGCTTCCGATCACCTTGTGATGGTAATCCGTAACGACGGAGGACTGTTTCACAAGGTCGTCGTTGGTGAAATCCGTGCCCATCCAGCTTTGCATCATCATGGACGGAGGCATTTTAATGCTTCGTTCAATGGAAGGAACCCAGTTCCACACTTCTTTGTCGCGCATCAGATAGGTCGTTCCCTTGTCTTTGGCAGGTGAGAGGATCAGCACCATGGATTTTTCTCCGCCCTTTGACCACATCTTCATGGTCATTTCGCGGGTCCATTTCGGACGAACGGTGGTGATCTTCATTTCTGCTTTGGTAGTCTTGATCCCTTTCATGACGGCATCCGCTTTTTCGATGATCTGTTTGGCTGTGAGATCTTGCGAAAAAGTGCTTGCGGTCAGCAGGGTGATGAATAGAGTGATTACTTGTTTCATTTTATGTGAATTGTTTAATCAGTAAATGTTTGACTTGTTCTACCGGAAATCCTTCCGGGTCCAGCATATAATGGAATTGAGCACCGTCCATGATGGCGGAAAAATAACGCATCATGGCGGCCGGATCTTCGTATCCCTGCTCGGTAAAATAATTGGTGAGTCGGATCATGAAAGGGGTGGCGTGTTTCATCATGCTCTGCATCAGGAGAGAAAGTACGTCCGGTTGCAGGAATATGGCGAAGTAGAGACGCCAGAAGGCAGGGTCTTTTGCGACTGCCTTAAATGAAATATCAATGAACTCGATGAACTCTTCCCGCGAAAAGGTCTCTTTTTCTGTGAGCGACATTTCCTGCATGAACTCCTCAATGGCCCCTTCCATAAGGGAAATAAGGAGGTCTTCCTTGGTTTTGAAATAGTTGTAGATGAGTCCTTTGGATACACCCGCTCTCTCTGCAATTTTGGCCACGGAAGCACGGTGGTAACTTTCTTCTGCAAAAACGTGCAAAGCCGCATTCATGATCGCAGCCTTGCGTTCTACTCTGATCTCCTCAAATTGTTCAGGTGTTCTGGGTGACATCTTTCCTGTTTTTCGGCAATCATTTTTTTTTGACTGACCGGTTGGTCAAAGATAAAAACAAAGATCTCAGGAATGCAAATGAAAAGTGTTTTTTTTCTTTTTGAAATGAGGAAATACGATCTTTTTCAGGAGGTTATGCTGGGCGTGGGGCGCCTGTGAATACCGGGATTCCGGTGGTTGAGAAACTTTAGGGATGCATCAAAAAAAGCGCCGCCCGTTCCGGCAGCGCTTTCCTTGTTTGGCAATTTATTTCGCTTTTCTTTTCAGAATGAGTGAGCTGACCAGTGTCACCAACAGACCTACCGGTAAAATCTCCATATAAGTCATCAGGGCATTGAACAGGGGATTCTGGTACATCCGTCCGAAATCTGCCATTTCAGCCGTTTGACGCTCAATTTCAGCCGGACTGGCCCCGCTGGCCTCCAATTGCTCCAGCATGTAGCTGCTGTATTCCTGAATAAAATCGGGTTGGACGGTAAAATAATAAATGAGCCAGGCCAGCACATATACTGTCGATCCGACCAATACGATCAAAAACCCGATCTTGAAGGCTTTTCCAAAGCTGATGAAACCATTTCCCTGGTTGTTTCGGTATGTGCGTGTTCCGACAAACACGAGTGAAAAGGCGAGAAGCATGGAAGCATAACCGAGCAGCATGCTGGTGTCGAAATCCAGGCTGCCTTCGCAGTGGCTCATGTAGCTGATCATGAATAGCATCAATCCGGAAACAATGGCGCCGGAAATAAGTCCGTGAATGAGAATGTTTTTTTTCATGTGATTCGTTTTGATGATGCAATGTTGCCCATTCACCCGGTTTTTTCACTCATACTTTAGGACAATTTTCGTGCTCCGGACAAAATCATACGAAAGTACGATTCAGGGAATAAGACTCATTCGCCGTGCCTTTTCAATGGCCTGCGTGCGCCGTTTTACATCAAGTTTTGAGAAGAGATTCTGGTTGTGCGTCTTTACCGTGCTCAGCGAAACAAATAGTTGTCCTGCGATTTCCTGGTTGCTGCATCCCTCCGCCATCAGATGCAGAATTTCCAGCTCGCGTTTGCTGAGTTCAAGTTGCGCAATAAGCTCCTCATTCCGTTCGAATTCGTCGCCCCGGGTGATAAATACTTCCTTTTCCACCACAACTGTTTCGATCTTCGGTTTGGCCAGTTTGAGTGCGAGCCATATTCCAAGTGCCGTAAAAAGCAGGGCGATCAATCCGATATAGATTTCGAAAGAGTGGTCGAAAATAATGAAGCGCAATTCAAGCCACTTGAGCAGGAACATCAGTAATGCCAGACTCACACTGTACAGTATGATCGTTTTGTAATTCCCCCAAAACTGTCTTCGATCCGTCATGGTACAAATGTCTGAAATTTCAATTATTCACACGAATGTCGTGCGTTCAGGAAGTTTGGGTACCGGTTTTATTGCCGGAGATTTGTCCATCTGTGTTTGTTTAGGGCGAGTACATTGACCGTTTCCCCCTCCTCAGAAATGTCCTTTTCATGTTCGAAACCAAGTTTTTCCAGTACCCGCACAGAAGCAATGTTTTCCGGAAGAACCATGCCGATAATCCGGTTGAGTTGAAGTGTTTCAAAGCCATAGCGCAGCGATGCACGGGCCGATTCACTGGCAATACCCTTTCCCCAGTATTCGCGCATAAAACGGTATCCAAGATCAACTTCGTTCATGTCCTCCAGGTATTTCAGACCAGTAAAGCCAATGAACTTGTTATCCGCTTTCCATTCAACGGCCAGTCGACCAAATCCATGCTTTTTGTAATCTCCGAAAACATTTTGGACGATGCGGCGTTCCATTTCCTCTTTCGAAACGACACCTCCATCCCCCGTGTATCGGGTCACTTCCGGATCCGTGTTCATCACGTAGGAAGCTTCGATATCGTCCATACGAAATGGCCGGATCAGAAGTCGTTCGGTTTCTATGGTAAGGTTGGGGTCAAACATCGGGTATTGATTGAATGTAGGTTAAGGTGCATTTGGAGGGTACAAGATAGAAAAATATGAGAATGGGTGATCTGATCATCGGAGAGGTGATTCTTCTGGTGAAACATTGTCACGATGACCTTTCAATATCGAGGCATGCCGAAAAAATGTCGGGCACAAGCGGCAAGATCGGTTCTCTTTTCTGTAAAAAGTGAAGGATCATAAGATCCTTAAATGTAGTTGTTATCGGGGATACAGGAGCTCCTGTTACTTTTTTTCAGTCCGACCATTCCCTCTGTAAACCAGAAAATTCCAAAACCATGGCAGGAGCTAAAGAAACCCCGAGACAGAAGATGATCGGTATGATGTACCTGGTGCTGACAGCACTTTTGGCACTCAACGTATCGAAGTCGATCCTTGATGCTTTCGTTGCAATTGAGGAGAATATCCAGAAAGCAAATCTCACGGAATTGTTCCGCGGAGACGAACGAAAAGCACAACTTATTGAAGCATCGGTAGACAAGACCAATCCCGACAAGGCGCGAAAGGCAAAATTGCTGCAGAACGTCATTGATGAGATTGACAAGATGACTGCCGACCGCATCCGGATGATCGATGAACTGAAGATTGAGATCATGGAAGCGTGTGGCGAAGACGTTCACACAATCGATCCTGAACACGGCATCCTGATGGAACAATACGATCCGAAGAACATGCCGCTCAAACCGATCCGTATGAACCTGGACAACGTACAGGGCAAGGACAAGTATGATGAAGTCATGAATATTATGATCGGCGAAGACGTTAAGCATCCTACCGGAAAGGGGATGCAACTGTGGAAATCGATGCAGGACTACCGGAAGGAACTGACCGAGAAGATCGCATCTTCCCAACTCGGCGGAGACGGAAATGCCGGATTCGACAAATCTTATTATTTCAAAGCGCCTTCCATCAATAAGTATGCTTCGCAGAAGGAACTGGACCAATTGGTTCGTGCTGCCATCGGAAATTCGAAAGTGCACCCGGAAGACGAGGCGATGATCCTCGAAATCTATAAATCGTTGACGAAGGAAGAATACTCCAACGTGCACGACGTGGAGAATGTGCACTGGATCGGAAAGACTTTTGATCACGCCCCCACAGTAGCAGCAATCGCTTCGCTTTCTTCCTTGCAGAAGGACGTTCTTACCGCCCGGGCCAATGCGCTAACGTTGATCCGAAGCAGAGTGAGTGGCAACGATTACTCGTTTAACAAAATCTTTGCGATGGCGCACGGTCCGGAAGTCGTCAACGAGGGTGACGATTTTAGCCTGAACGTGATGATGGTAGCATACGACAGCGACAAACAGCCAGAGGTCACATACAACGGAGAACAGATCGCTGAGGTGGCAGACGGTCAGGGGAAGATTCAACTGCATGCAAGCGGCAACCTGATGGAACTGAAAGGAACCATTACCGTGAAAAACAAAGCCGGGATTGCGAAGACGCTGCCCTGGGAGAAAACCGTGCATGTGATGAAGCCTTCGGGTTCCATTGAATTGCCGGAGCTGAATGTATTGTATCGCGGGTATCAGAACAAAGTGCGTGCGACTGCTTCTGGTTTCGAGAAAACAGAATTGACGGCTTCCGGAGCCTCAATCACAAGAAATGGAGAAGAATACCGGGTGGTGCCCTCAGGATCCGGTCGTACGGCACATTTATCGGTTATCGGTAAATCATCCGATGGTCGAAGTGTGACCCTGAAGCGCATGGAATTCCGTGTCATGAACCTTCCCGATCCTACACTCTACTGGGGCGCTTCCAAGTCGGGAGGTCAGGTTCCTGCGGGAGATTTGAAATTGTTCGCGAAGCTGGGGCCGGAAATACCGCTGGATGCAAAATTCCAGGTGTTGAGTTGGGAAGTTTCCTGCGGCGACCGCCCTGTGACGGGCACCGGAAACAATATGGCGGCGGCAAGTGGATTGATCAAGGCGGTTCCGTCCGGACGTGACATTTCAGTGACAACGTGGGTGCTGGACCCTTCAGGAACCAGGCGAAGGATCAGCGGCGTGTTCAGAAAGTAGAGAAGTTTAATTGTTGATCCGAAAGACCGTCACATCTGTGGCGGTTTTTGTGTTTGATGGTATTTGCCGGAAACCGCATTCATCCTATCTTTGCGCCATGATTAATCTCGAGCGTCTGGGAGTTCATCTTCCGCAAGGTTATTTATTCAACGATGTGAGTCTGCAGATCAACCGCGGCGACAAGATCGGTCTGGTGGGAAAGAACGGCGCCGGGAAATCGACCATGCTTCGCTTGATTGCCGGCACGAATGCGCCTTCCGAAGGAAAGATCCATAAACCGAAAGATTGCACGATCGGCTTTCTGACGCAGGACATCCGCATGGATACGACACAATCCGTTTTCGAATACCTGAACCATTCGAATGTGGAACTGACGCGTTTGAAAGAACGCATTGATGAGATCAACGGACAATTGGTGAGCCGTGAAGATTATGAATCGGAAGGATATCTCAGTCTGCTGGACGAATTGAACGAACTGAACCACGAATTTCAGGTGCGTGAAGGTTTTCTTTGGGAAGAGAAGATCGTAACTACCTTGAAGGGACTCGGTTTCCAGGATGATGAATTGCACCGAAGTCTTTCAACTTTTTCCGGAGGATGGAAAATGCGGGCGGAACTTGCGAAGATCCTGGTGAATGAACCGGATGTGATCCTGCTGGATGAGCCAACGAATCACCTGGACATCATTTCCATCAGTTGGCTGGAAAATTACCTCAAGACCTTTCCCGGAGCGGTGATCGTGATCTCGCACGATCGTTTGTTTTTGGATAATGTGACGAAGAGAACCCTTGAAATTTCCAATGGGAAAGTGCTCGACTTCCCGCATGCATATTCTAAGTACAAGCAGTTGCGGGCAGAAGAAATGGAGCGTCTGGCTTCGGCGAAAAAACAACAGGATAAGGATATCAAGCATACCGAGGAACTGATCAATAAGTTTCGGGCGAAAAAGAACAAGGCGGCCTTTGCGCAGTCGCTGATCAAGAAATTGGAAAAGACCGAGCGTATTGAAGTGGAATCCGATACGGTGGTCGGGATGAAGGTCGCGTTTCCATTGAGCGTACAACCCGGAAAGTGGGTGCTGGAGATGGAGAACATGGGCAAGTCTTTTGGTGATAAATTGCTGTTCCGGAACGTAAACCTGACAGTGGGCCGTGGAGAGAAAATTGCTTTGCTTGGTGCAAACGGTACGGGTAAATCTACCTTGCTGAAACGCATCATGGGGGTGTTGGACGGGGAAGGAGAAGTGCATTACGGACACAATGTGAACATCACATACTTCGCGCAGGATCAGGCTGAACAGCTGGATCCGGAAAAAACGGTATTCGAAACGGTGGATGAAACGGCAAAAGGGGAGATCCGGGGAAGCCTGCGGTCAGTCCTTGGTGCTTTTTTATTCCGTGGGGAGGAGATTGAAAAGAAAGTAGGCGTGTTGTCCGGTGGTGAGCGTACACGTCTGGCCCTTTGCCAGTTGCTGTTGAGCCCGTCTAATTTTTTGATCCTGGATGAGCCGACGAACCACCTCGATATACAAAGTAAGGAAGTCCTGAAAAGTGCTTTGAAAAATTACGAAGGGACCTTTATTGTTGTTTCGCACGACCGTGAATTCCTGGACGGACTGACCAATCGGATCTGGGACATCGAAGATCACAGCCTTAAGGTTCACCATTTTGGTGTGAAGGAATTCCTGGCGCGTAAAATGGAGCTGCTGCAATCCGGTCGTGAAAAGGTAACATCGGCAGAGGCAACTCCAAAAGCTGTCGAAAACAATTCGGAAGTCAAACTTTCGTACGAAGAAGAAAAGGAACTGAAGCGTAAGAAGAACAAGTGGCAGAACCAGATTCAGCGTTGCGAAAAGCGTATTGAGGAGCTGGAAAACACCCTCGGGGAAATGGATCAGGAACTTGCTACGCTGGATTATTCCGATGAAAAGGTTGCCAACGATAAGCTTTCGGAATATGAAAAGTTGAAGAAAGAACTGGACGAGCAAATGGAACAGTGGGAGGAAGCCACCGAAGCTTTGCTTGAACTCGAATAATTACTTGTGTTTCTTTTTACGGTGGCGGGTGATGCGTTTTTGACGTTTCAGATTCTGCTTCACGGACTTCTTCGCTTCTTTGCTCTGCAAGCTCCAATAATGCTTTTCCGCTTCTTTTTGTACTTTTTTGGCTTCCCGCGACGATTTCTTTTGTTGTTTGGCAATCTGTTTTTCTGCTTCTTCCACGGTAGCAGGTGTTTTGCTCGGCTTGGTACTTCCGCAACCCGTATTCATGCTGAGGCACAACAATAAAAGAATGCTATAGATCGTTTTAAACTTCATAACTTTGCTACAGAAGAAAACGTAATGAAGGTACAATTTATTTTTATCCTGCTGGTTGGAACCTTGCTGTACGGATGTACCAAGAACAGCAATCATCCTGTACCGAATGTTCCATTTGATGTGACGATCAATATCACCCTGCCAAGTTATTCCAGTTTGCAGGGCGTGAGCGGTTGGGCGTATGTCAATGCAGGATCGCGTGGCGTGATCGTTTACCGCCGCGGAGTGAACGACTTCATTGCTTTCGACCGGCATTCACCTGCAGACCCTGACGGAACCTGCCCGCAGCCGCTTGTGCCGGACAGCAACAATTACCTGCAGTTGAATGATACGTGCACTGGAGCAACTTTTTCTTTGTATGACGGATCGCCGATTTCCGGCTCCGAATATGGATTGCGACAGTACCAGACCGCATGGAGTGGTGGTGAAACGCTCCGTATATTCAACTGATTCGTTATTTTTGCGCGCAATTCAGTGCTATGAGTGATATCAAAGTAACCATCATCGACAGAGAAGGCGTCAGCCACGAACTTGAGGCTCCGACAGACATGAACATGAACATCATGGAGTTGTGCAAGGCGTACGAACTTCCTGTAAAAGGAGAGTGCGGCGGAATGGCGATGTGTGCCACCTGTCAGTGCTATCTGGAATCGGATACCGAATTGCCGGAGCAAAGTGATGATGAGCTGGACATGCTCGATCAGGCATTTTTTGTCAAGCCCAACAGCCGTCTTGGATGTCAGATACACATTTCGGATGAGATCGACGGGATTGTCCTGCGTCTTGCGCCGGAAGTTGATTAAGCCTTAAATTCTTCAGGAACTTTACACACAGGGATCGGCAGCATCTTGTGCTTGTTGGCCGTATTGAATGCACGGTAGATCGTCAGGATCTCTTTTTCGCGATCGCTTAGCGCCGATTCATCGCCTTTGAAGTCCATGGCCCATTCCAGCTCGGGGTAGGTAGCACCAATCTGTTCTTCGTCCGTGCGACCATCTGCCCATAAACCATCCGTAGGCGGAGCGTCAAGAATTTCCTGGATCACACCAACTTCTTTTCCCACAGCCCATACATCCGATTTCGTCAGGTCAGCGATCGGACTCAGGTCTACACCGCCGTCGCCGTATTTGGTAAAGAAACCAACTCCGAAGTCTTCTACCTTGTTCCCTGTTCCAGCAACCAGGAAGCGGCGACTTTGCGCCAGCGCGTAGAGTGTTGTCATGCGCAGACGGGCACGGGTATTGGCCATCGTCAGCGGTTCCTTTTCTACCTCAAAAGGCATCAGCGCTTCAAAGGCCGTAAACGTTTCGGTAAGATCAATGATTGCAGATTCGACGTTATCGAAACGTTGTTCCAGGTCCGCGATATGTTTCGTTGCCAGATCAAATTCTTCTCTTCGCTGACGGATGGGCATGCTGATGACCAGTACTTTTTTTCCGGTCAGGGCGCACAATGTGGAAGTCAGTGCGGAATCCACGCCGCCGGAGATACCCACGACAAACCCTTCCATCCCCGCGTTATCACAATAATCGCGGAGCCAGGTCACAATGTGTGTTGCAACTGCTTGTGTATTCAAAAGCGCAGGTTCTTAGAAAAGGATAGATACCTTGAACATCAACTGACTTTGCTTTGCCTGGTTGGAAAACGCCGTCGTATTAGCGATCAGGTATTGTTCTCCTTCCTTGCGATCGGTGTGCAAAGGTGTGAATCCGTAATAATATCCGATCTCTGCGAGCAGGCAGGTAGAACCAACGAAGTTCCACTCGGCACCACCGGCAACCCCTACGGAAGATTTAATGAAGAACATATCGTTCTTGGCGCGCATGTTCTCGTTGGTTGCGGAAACGTAACCGCCCAATCCGTCGTAACGACTTCCCGTATCTGTGATCTTATCCGACAGGTGAATGCTCGTACGCAAGCCGAACTTTCCGTAGTAACGGAAGTACCCGATGAAATTCGTACGGAAGATCAGCATTGTCGGAATGGTCAGGTAAAGCGGCTTCTGTTTACGGGAGTCCATCACGTACAATACATCCGTACTGGTAACCTTGTTTGTTTCAACAAGTGTGTTGTTCTCGTCGCGGTAGAAGTAGAAAACAGTATCCCCGGCCGGCGATCTGTATTTGAGCGTTTCAAAATCAAATTCAATTCCGGTAGACAAACCAATGTTGTCGTTGAAGCCGATATTGACATTGGCCCCAAGGGTCAGATCCGAACCGACACCATCGGATTGCATCAGTTTGGTTCCCATTTTCTGGAAGTTCATTCCATACCCCACAACCAGTCCTGCCTGCACTTTTTTATCCGCGGCATCCTGCGCGAAACTGGCACCAGTAAATGCGATCAGTGCAACACCCAGTAGAATTCGTTTCATTGTATCGTGTTTATCGTTTGTTCTGCTTCCTCAAAATTCCTGTGTTTTGAGTACTTTTGAGTACGAAAATAAAGAATAATAATGACTCGTAAAAGCATTTGGATTCCCCTCGTCAGTCTTCTTTTTCTTGCCTCCTGCAACAGTGATCCGCTGGACGTGGACGCGTCGGGTGTGCAGGTAGACATTGCCTTTACGGATGTGAACAAAGTGCTGATCGAAACCGATTCTGCCGAACTCCTGACCAAACACCATGAATTTCAGGAGAGCATCGGAAACATATACAATTACCTGATGGGCTATTGCCTGCGCATCGGAAGTGTAAACGATTCGGTTTTTTATGATGCAATGATCGATTACCGACTTGATCCCGGAATCCAGCAAATGAACAAGGATATGGATTCCCTGTTCAGCGATAAGAAAAAGATGGAGGAGACGATCACAGATGGATTTCGTC
The DNA here is from genome assembly GCA_050300995.1 of Crocinitomicaceae bacterium. Taxonomy (GTDB): domain Bacteria; phylum Bacteroidota; class Bacteroidia; order Flavobacteriales_D; family Crocinitomicaceae; genus UBA4466. The sequence continues at coordinate 15,957 of JBNKYR010000003.1, forward strand.
ACCTGAAGTATCACCTGCCGGATTGCCATTTACCGAAAAACATCGTTTTTATCAATACGCTTTTTCAGTCGGGAGTGTTCTGTACTGAAGATGAGATCGGAATCGGGATGCAGCAGTATCTTGGAAAGGACAACGAGATTGTGAAACAACTGAATCCGGACGTTTATTACAACTGGATGAAGGAAGCCTTTGACATTCGTTATGTGGAGCGGGATGTGTTGACCGGTTGGATCGAAACACACTGTGTGGATGAGGTAGACGGGAGTCTGGCTGAGCACATTGTTCGCTGGGGAAAAGTGCTTTACCTGACAGAGGCTGCCTACCCGGATGTGGATGAGTCGATCATTCTGCGCTATTCAAAGGAAGACATGGAATGGGCAAAGAAGAACGAGTACGCCTTCTGGAAGTACCTGGTGGATGAAAAGATCCTCTTCAAGATTGACGAGCGCACGACACGAAATATGGTGGGCGACGGGCCGTTTACGCCAGGACTTCCCGAAGATGGTAGTCCGGACCGGATGGGGCAGTTCCTCGGGTGGCGCATGGTGCATTCGTACATGGAGCAATTCGATATCAGCGTGAAGGAACTCATCGCATTGCCATACAACGATATTTTACAGGAATACGAAATAGATTAACATGGAAGATAAGATTGTGAAGACCTCCGAGATCTCGATCAAGGTCGGATTGAATGAAAATAACCTGCCGGTAGGGATGAAGTGGACCGCATCAGACGGGAATGTGGAGAATGCACCGGCCAAGGCCATGCTGCTTTCGCTGTGGGACCCCACGCAGAACAATACGATGAAGATTGATTTGTGGACCAAGGATATGTCGATCGAAGAAATGAAGCAGTTTTTTCATCAGACTCTGCTGACCCTTTCGGATACTTTCGAGCGGGCCACGGGCGAACATAACATTTGTGAAGACCTCCGCGATTATTGTTACCACTTTGCGGATAAAATGGACATTCTTCCGGAGGAATAAGCGATGGCAGCGGTAGGAAACTTGCGCAAGATGGCGACGGAACTGGATGATCAGGTGCGATACATGCTTGGCCTGTCCGAAGATATGGACATGAATGCTCTGGTCGGAAAGGAGCTTCGTTTTCAATGGACCGGGATCATCAATTGTCAGAAGTGTGGAAAGGTCACAAAGAGTTCTTTTGGCGAAGGCTTTTGCTATTCGTGCTTTTCTACAGCGCCTGAAGCTGCAGAATGCATCATTCGTCCTGAGTTGTGCCGTGCACACCTGGGAGAAGGGCGTGATCCCGAATGGGAAGAGCGCAACCACAACCAGCCGCACATTGTGTATCTGGCTGCCTCGAGTGCGGTAAAAGTCGGGATCACACGTGCTACGCAGGTGCCCACCCGTTGGATCGACCAGGGTGCTTCGGCAGCCATTCGTTTGGCAGAAACGCAGAACCGGTACGAAGCTGGTGTGGTTGAAGTGGCGCTGAAATCCATGTTTACGGACAAGACCAGCTGGCAGAAAATGCTGAAAAACGAGATCGATGAATCCATTGATCTGACAGACACCAAATGGGAACTCGAAGAACAACTTCCCGGAGACATCGTCGACCTCTTTTCCGATGACGATGAGGTGACAGAACTGCATTACCCCGTTTTGCATTACCCGGACAAGGTAAAAAGCCTGAGTCTGGACAAATCGCCGACGATTCGCGGAACACTGATCGGAATCAAGGGACAATACCTGATCTTTGAAGGCGGTGAAGTATTCAACGTGCGTAAACACACCGGTTATTATGTGGAATTCGCTTAAACTGTTGTTTCTGCTCTGCTGGATCAATGGTGCGAATGCCCAGACCTGGCAATGGACGGAAGTCAGCCCGATGCCCTTTCCGACAACCAACAATGCGGTGTGCGGACTCGACATCGGCGGCGAACAATACATGTATTCCTTTGGCGGCCTCGACAGCACGAAGATCTGGTCCGGGATTCACAACCGTTGCTTCCGCTACACGGTGAGCAGTGACCAATGGACCGAAATCGATAGTTTACCTGAAACCCTTCCTGTGATCGCCGCGGCAGCTTCCGTGGTGAAGAATAAGATCTACATCATCGGCGGATACCATGTGTACGCCACCGGAAATGAAAGTTCATCGAACAAGGTACACATCTACGATCCGGTTGCCGGAAGTTTTGCTCCCGATGGTGCGTCGATCCCTTTGCCTATTGATGATCACGTGCAATGTGTGTGGCGCGACAGTCTCATTTTTGTGGTCACCGGCTGGAGCAACAGCGGCAACGTTCCTGCGGTGCAGATCTACGATCCGGGACTCGATCAGTGGCAAAGCGGAACCCAGACACCGGCAAGTGCGTATTATACGGCTTTCGGAGCTTCTGGCTACATTCTCGGTGATACCCTCTATTATCACGGCGGTGCAGCAGGAGGTTCGTTTCTCGCACGCAAATACATGCGGAAAGGCTATATCGATCCGGCCGATCCTACGAATATCACCTGGACCCTCATGGCCGATGCGCCGGGGGATGCCGGTTACCGGTCGGCGTGCAGTGGAACTGACAACACCATTTTCTGGGTGGGAGGTTCTCCAAAATCGTACAACTACGATGGCATTGCCTATGACGGCAGTGGAGGCGTAGACCCATCGGCGCGCGTGCTGCATTTCAACAACAGTGTGTATGAATACAGCGACGAGATCAATCAGCCTTTCGGGGTTATGGACCTTCGGGGAATCGCTGAGCTAGGCAATAACCGTTGGGCGATCTGCGGCGGAATGGATACAAACCAGGTAGTATCGGCGCGTACATTTATCCTGGAAACCAACAGTGTTGGTATGGAGAAAACAACGGCTGAAAGCATGCGCATCCGGGATTTCGGAGATCGTTTGGAAATAGCATTGACCATACCGGCAGAAAGTATTCTGCTGGACATGACCGGAAAGGAAGTAGTGCATTTTAAGTTGAGTGATAAAATAGTGTTGAAACGCGCGGACCTTCCGGCAGGCATATATGTTCTGGTAGCCGGTGAAGCCCGTACGCGATTGCGAATCTGATCATGGGAAAGAACAAGCTGAAAAAATTTGCGGCCGTTAAGGACTTTGATAACTTTTACGAACCTACCCTCAAGGATGAATTTCCGTTGAAGGGACGCTGGCGGGAAGACCATTTCGGGAACAACAACCCGATCGTGCTGGAACTCGGTTGCGGCAAGGGAGAATATTCCGTTGGACTGGCCAAGCACTTTCCGGAAAAGAACTTTATCGGCGTCGACATCAAGGGAGCACGTATGTTTACCGGAGCGGAAGAAGCGGTCCGTGAAGGGATCAACAACGTTGCCTTCCTCCGTACGCGTATTGATTTCATCGAGAACTATTTCGGGAAAGATGAGGTCGATGAGATCTGGCTGACCTTTTCCGATCCGCAACCCAAGAAGCCACGCAAGCGATTAACCAGTCCTTTATTTGTGGCCCGCTACCGGAATCTCCTGAAGCCCGGTGGCATCGTACACCTGAAAACCGACAGCGATCTCCTGTTCGAATACACCGAAGAACAAATCAAGGAGCAGGGCTACGAATGTCTCGAACTCACCTGGGACCTCTACGGCGAACTCCCCGAAAATATCGACCCCGTTACCCGCGACATCTTCCACATCAAAACGCACTACGAGAAACTCTTTACCGCGAAAGGGTCGGTGATCAAGTATTGCAGGTTTAGGATTGGGGAATAAAGGGATTTTCACGGTACGCTATACCAGAAGTGCTGCACGATAAGGAATTGTAGAATTTTGGAAGAGCGATTTTACTACCTTTAAGAGTCCATGACAGCAACACTAAAAATACCCAGGCGGATCGCGGATAATTTTGGTGATCCGGTTTTGCGGTTTATCAATTTCACGGAATTTGTCAGGAACAATGTTTCTGTTCAGGATGAGATCGAAATGGATTTCACAGAAACCATATTTGTGAATCCGTTTCTTGTTGGTGGTCTGGCGCACATTGCATCTGTGCATGAACAGAGCGGTGGCAAGGTTTCAATGCGCTTTAAGGATGGCGTTGATTCGATCAGAAGCTACCTGGAAACCATTTACTTTTATTCGGGATTCGACTATGCCTCTGCAGGAGGGGACCAAATGAGGGATGTGTTTGAGTCCTACCATGCAAAGACATATACCCCGATCGTCCGTTTTCCGACTGCTTTGTCAGTTGAATCAAATCAGAGCCGTGAAAAAAATCTGTCTGCGTTGAACCAGATTCTAAAGAATCAGTTGAGCCTGAAAGGTGATTTTGCGATGGGAGTTTACTATTTAATTGATGAACTGACGCAGAACATTGTGGACCATTCCGGAGCAGCATTCGGGACAATATTTGCCCAGTACTTTCCGTCAAAGAACTTCATGGATATTTGTATTACGGACACTGGAAAGGGCCTGTTGCAGTCATATCTTGATACCAATAAACACGCTCCGGGTTCCCATGCCGAAGCCCTCAATTTTGCTGTTTACGGAAAATCAACCAAGGATATTCCGGAAAGTAGAGGGTTCGGACTTTCTACCTCCAGAAACATGTTGGTGAATGGACTCAAAGGGAAATTTCTGATCATGTCCGGTAATGCATTTTTTATCCAGACGGCGGAAAGAGAGGAGGTGGTTACACTCCCGGATAGTATCCATGTTCAGGGGTGTTATATTGCCTTGAGGATACCGATATTGGATCAGAAAGAATTCAATTTGTACAACTACATGGAATGATTTGTGCTCTAAAGGTTTGATCTTTAAGATGGAAAAGGTTAAATTGAAGTGGCTATATTTGTAATGAACAACGGGCATGAAGAAAGCGATTGAGATAAGAGTTATTCAACATCTGAGCGAGTTATTGAATACACGTGAGGGTGCGACTTTGCTGTTTGCTTCGTTGAAGAAGCAAAGGGGAGATCGGGTGGAATTTGATTTCAGCCAGGTTGAGTTTATGTCCCGGTCATTTGCAGACCAATTTCACAAGGAGTGGAAAAAGCTACAACAGACAAGAGGTCTGGCACTTGTGATTTCCAATGCGAATGAAGAAATTATCAGGGTCCTTAAGACAGTTGAAAAGACGCAGAATAAGTCGAAAAGAGAATTCGTTCGTCTACCTGTCTTCAAGTACTCGGATTCCGACAGGCTTTCCGATTACCTTCTTTCCGTTTAAGCAGAGCAGTAAACTTTCGCGACATCTCTTCCACATCAAAACGCACTACGAGAAACTCTTTACCGCGAAAGGGTCGGTGATCAAGTATTGTAGGTTTAGGATTGGGGAGAACTGAGTTCACAGAAGATAATCGATTACCTGAAAGGGTAAGATTATGGAGGTAATAAGAAGTAGTGCTGTATATACCGAATCGGCAAACTTTCCGCGACTTTCGATTTTCGGCTCACGATTAAATAATTCAATATACAGTTTTCTGGTCGGCCACTGTATCAGAAGAAAGGTCAATGGACACAGTGAAATCGTTATTGCCGATTTAGAAATTGGCGTCAGGTACATATGACTATGGTGCAAAAAGTATCCATATAGAAAGACACCGATCGCGATCAACAAACATTTAAGATATAATGAATCTGATTGCAACATTTCATAGTCCATAATGAACCAAAGGGTGATCGCGAAAAAAACGGACCATGAAGTTTGTTCAAAAAGACCTATATCATGCCAAAAGGAGGGGATCATAAGATTCGCTATCAGCGCAATCAAAGCAATCCTTGAAATGATCTTGAACCTCTTTTGGATACTGGCCGTTTTGTTCGGGGCCTTTTTTTCCGAAACTTTAATCTTAAGTGGATCTGAGAGACTCTCATCGGGCGGGGAAGCAAATTTTTTGGAGCCAGCTACCTCTCTTATCTTACCATCAAAACCAATTTTATAGTGCTTACCGTCCTGAGTAACGGCAAAGACATTGTCGTACTCATCATCCGTTGCAGGAATGTAGATCAGAAGGTTTTGGTCTTTCAGTTTCCTGCTTTCGCCCCGAATAAATCCTTCAATATTTACCGTATAGTGGATGTCTTCCGGATAATTGAGATAATTGACCAAATAAAAGAAGCTGTCATTATCGATGCGTGAATCCGCTTCTACCACATGATCAGCAGTTTTCCCTTTATACAACTGTAGTTGAAAGTTGTCGGGTAAATTGTCTGAATAGAGATCAATCCACTGTTGAAGGGCTTTGCGAACATCCGCGCGGGCGCCACCTTTTATGCGAATTATTTTCGTTGTCATTTTCAATCGCCGGGATGTTAACCGCAGTGATCTAAAGGTAGTACTTTACACAAAGTACTATGAAGAGAAGTATGGAATGGGGGAATCCTTGATCACTCCTTAAGCCACCCGCAGCTTCGCCAGCTTGGATTTCGAGAATTGAGCTTTCGCGTAGGGAAGATCCACCCGGAATTCGGTTTCTCCTTTTGATGGAAGATCGTACATCGCTTCGTTCAGAATAGCTTCACAGATGGAGCGGAGTCCTCGTGCACCCAACTGGAATTCGATCGCTTTTTCTACAATGAAATCCAGGACCTCACTATCAAACTTCAGCGCAATTCCATCCAGCTCGAACAGACGCACGTATTGTTTTACAAGAGCGTTCTTTGGTTCTGTGAGGATCCGTTTCAAAGCATCAGCATCCAAAGGCTCCAGATACGTCAGCACAGGGAAACGTCCGATCAATTCGGGGATCAGTCCGAAGTTCTTGATATCTGTGGGGTTGATGTATTTCAGCAAAGCATCTTTGTCCACGTGCTCGTGATCATTGCTTGAAAATCCGATGGTCTGACGATTCACACGGTTGGCAATAATCTTTTCCACCCCGTCAAACGCTCCACCGCATACGAAAAGAATGTTCTTCGTGTCGATCTGGATCATTTTCTGTTCCGGGTGCTTACGACCTCCCTGAGGCGGAACATTTACCACGGAACCTTCCAGCAGTTTCAACAGGGCCTGCTGAACACCTTCTCCGGAAACATCGCGGGTAATGGAAGGGTTGTCGCTCTTGCGTGCAATCTTGTCGATCTCATCCACAAAAACGATTCCCTGCTGTGCTGCTGCCACGTTGTAATCGGCTGCCTGAAGCAAACGGGAAAGAATGCTTTCCACGTCCTCACCGACATATCCGGCTTCCGTCAATACGGTAGCGTCAGCGATGCAGAAAGGAACGTTCAGCATCTTGGCAATGGTCTTGGCGAGCAAGGTTTTACCGGTACCGGTTCTTCCTACCAGGATCACATTGGATTTTTCAATTTCTACGTCGTCGTTGCCAATTTTCTGATTCAAACGCTTGTAGTGATTGTACACCGCCACAGACAATACCTTCTTGGCATCATCCTGACCGATGACATATTCATCCAGTTTTCGTTTGATCTCTGCAGGCTTGAGGACATTGACCACGGCCTCGCGCTTGTCAGAATGAAGATCTTCTTCCCGGACAATAGAATGCGCCTGGGAAACGCAGCTTTCACAGATATGGCCTGAAACGCCCGCGATGAGCATTCCGACCTCGTCTCTGGATCGGCCGCAAAATGAACAACCTGCTTCTTTCTTTGACATACGATTCGACAAAAAAGCCCGTCGCCAGAAGGCTTCAGGGCTTATTAGTATTTACAAAAATACGTTATTTAGGGTTACGAAGCAAAACCTCGTCTACCATGCCGTATTCCTTCGCTTCTTCCGATGTCATCCAGTAATCACGATCACTATCCGCCCAAACTTTATCGTATTCCTGCTTGGAGTGGTACGCAATGATATCGTACAGCTCTTTCTTAAGCTTCTGGATCTCACGCGCTGTGATCTCGATATCGGAAGCCTGACCCTGTGCCCCGCCCAATGGCTGGTGGATCATTACCCGGGAGTGTTTCAATGCGCTACGTTTTCCGTCCGCACCTGCACACAGCAATACCGCACCCATTGAAGCCGCCATTCCGGTACAGATGGTTGCCACGTCTGGGTTGATGTACTGCATTGTGTCGTAAATACCCAGTCCTGCATAAACAGAACCTCCCGGAGAGTTCAGGTAGATCTGGATATCTTTCTTCGAATCCACTGATTCGAGGAACAACAACTGTGCGTTGATGATGTTTGCAACCTGATCGTTGATCCCTGTTCCCAAGAAGATGATCCGGTCCATCATCAAACGCGAGAAAACGTCCATTTGCGTCATGTTCAACTGACGTTCCTCGATGATGTATGGAGTCATGGATGACTCGATATAATGTTCTACGTGCATACTGCTGATGCCATGATGCTTCGTAGCGTATTTCTTGAATTCGTTATTATCAAACATAGTATTCCCTGGCTTTCAATTTAACTGAACGTTAAAGATAAAATCAAAGTTGGGATTGACAATCAAAAAAAATCTAAAATGCCGTATTTTGGGACGAAGCAGGAGTTTTTATCTTTATACGGTAATGACAGTGAAACCAGAGGAGATCCATAATCAACGAATTTTGCTTTCGCCACTGAATTGGGGGTCGGGACATGTGTCAAGATGCATCGGGTTGATCCATAAATTACTGTCGCAGGACAATACAGTTGTGGTCGCTTGTTCAGAAGAGCAGCAACAGATCTTTGAGTTGTATTTTGATGCACTTGTTTTCGAAGCCCATGATCCGTATCCCTTCCGTTTTGGAGGAAAAGGGCATTTTGCCTGGGATATGTTGACCCGTTTCGGGGCTTTGCGCAGACGGCTCGCCCGGGAGCTGAAGGAAACGGAAGCCCTCGTGCACAAGCACCGGATTGATCTGGTCATAGCGGACCATCGTTACGGATTTCGCAGTACAGAGGTCAGATCGGTCTTCGTGACGCACCAATTGAATTTGCCGGTGAGATGGTATGAAGGCCTTGTCCAGCGATGGCACCGGGGTCTGATGTCCCGTTTTGACAGTATTTGGGTGATGGACTTTCCGGATCACTCGTTGGCAGGTAAGTTGTCGGAAAACAAGGCACAGCTGCCGGTGGAGTACATCGGGCCTTATTCACGCTTCATGTTTTACGAATTGCCGAAGGAAAAAACAGTGGAGGAAGTGCTGGTGGTCAGCGGCCCGGATGTCTATGCGCGGAAGTTCCTGGGAGAGATGATTCCACAAATTTCAGAAACGGCCGTGATTGTTGGTTCTGAGAAGTTGGCAGGGATGGAGAAACGTGTAATGCGTGGCTGGAAGAAACAGGATGAAGCGATCATTTCAGCGAAGAAGTTGATTTCGCGGTCAGGATACTCCACGATTATGGATCTTCATTTTCTGGGAATCGAAGCGGAATTGAGTCCAACACCCGGACAACGGGAACAGGAATACCTTTTCAAAAAGTTTCACGCATAAAAAAACACCCTTCCGAACCAGAAAGAGTGTTTTTGTCGATTAAACCGTGTTGTCGGCTATTGATTGATTACCTTTTGCGTTGAACCATCGTCGTAAAGGAGTAACTGCACACCTTTGAAATCGGCTTCTACTTCCTGTCCCATAAGGTTGTATCGTCCAACTACTTTGGTTCCGCTGAATGGCGTATTATCAATCGCTACATATTCATTGAAGGTATTTTCCGTCCCGTCAGTATCCCATTGGGTCAGGCGGTAGTAGTTCACCTGCTCGTCAAATTCAATATCGGTGATGGAATATTGGTGATAAGTATCCGAATTTCCTGAGGCAACAACTGCGCCCACCCGGATCCAGTTTTTTCCATCTACACTTCGGTCGATAGTGAAGTGGCTCGAATTTCGTTCGGATGACGTTCCCCACCACAAGCGGTTCCCCGTTTCAGTAGCTGCTCCGGTGAAGCTTGTCAGTTCAACAGGAAGTAAAGTGATCGGACAATTGGCCGCTACAGTATCCCGCATGAGTTTCAGCCAGGCATAATTCAGTGAATTGTTGGGAAGTCCTGGTGTTTGGTTTCCGGCTACGGTACCGTACGACCAGTTGTTAACGTCAAAGAAGTCACCGTTGTTGAACCATCCGCACATTCCGGATCCACCCGTTGTGAAGAGTTTGAGATTGTGCGGGCCGCCGGTCATTTCAGTTCCTCCGTAGGATACTCCATGGTAATAGCTTCCGTCCGGGTTGCGCACCTGGATCGCGTCACCGCCGTTTCGGAGACTCAATGGCATCCACCCGTTTAACGGGGCGGTGGCGTAAGTACATGGTGTGTAAATTGAATCCGGTGAGGTAGATGCTGGCATAGCTGTACATCGTTCAAACAGGGTGCTTGTGTGGGGTACCACATACAAAGAGTCGCTGTTGGCGTCTGTAGGGTCGTCCGCAGGAAGCGATCCGTTTGGTTCTTCGGCGTTGTACACTACGATCAATGATCCGACAGGAACTGATGCCCACTGCGGGTCGTAGGTGAAACGGAAGTGTCCCGGAGCAATACCGGAGGCTGTGGCGTCATAATCTGCCGGGTTGGTGAATGTACCATTGTTGTCGTCGAGAATGTATCCCCGGATGTCAACACTTTCACCACATTGTCCGGCAACTACAAATTCATAATATTCCTGATTTCCTGCAGGACCGTTCGACCATTCGTTGATGATCAGTCCGGTACTGGTTGGTATTACAGGAGTACAAAGTCCTGTTTGTACAATTTCAAACGTAGCACTGGATGTCCCGGTGGTACTCGGGCTATCGGAAATGATTCGGATCAGGTAACCGGTTCCGCTCGCCATACCTGAAGGGATCGTTATGTTAATGATTCCCGAATTCGAAGTGCTGGTGAGCGTTCCGATAGTGATCGGGCTGGCAAAACTGCCGGAGGCATCCGAGAGTTGGGCGGTATAGACATTTCCTCCGGTAAATGTTCCGGTTGAAGTAAAGCTCACAGTTCCTGCGTCAGTGGTGGGAACGTCACAGTCTACTGAGAAGATGGCCCCGGTTACAGCACCGGTCGTAATGGTGTTGGATGAACATCCACAGGTCAAAGAGACGTCATCAAGGTAACAACTTCCAGTAGAACGAGAGGACATATAAAACCTGAAATAATAGGTTCCCACAAGGTTCACAGGGACTGTAATAAGCGCGTATGTGTCGGTGATCAGCCCGCCGGTACCATTTTCGGTAACAGTGGTGAGCGTTGTCCATGGACCTGTGGCGGAAGTACTGTATTGAACGTCGACTACCCAGTTATCCGGATCAGAGGACGTACGCATATAGAAGGAGAGATCACAGGGATCGGTATAGGCAGGTGTAACCAGGGCGTCTCCTGTGGAGTTCATCCCGAATTTATTGGCACCGCCATTGTTTGTACCGCTGTTTACGTAGCTACCGGTTGCCGTCCAGGTTCCTTCGGTGGTGACCTGGGTCCAGTTTCCGGATCCATGCGTTGTCCATTCCGGTGATTCGAAACCACCTGTGGTCATACACTGACTATAAACAAAGGATGTCGCTACGACAAATAATATGGATGTAAAAAAGGTTTTCACGAGGTTGCTTTAACAAGGTTTGTCCGGATTATTTTTCCCCTGCTGAGGAGACGTTGACCCGGATGACGTCAAAGCGTTTTTACATCGTAAAGCATGCACATTGGCATTGAGTAACCGACTACAGCAATCATAGTTTTCCGCTTATTGGTTGAGTCAAATTTACGGCGAAATGCCATCCGAGTCAAGTGATGGCTGTTTCAGTTTTGAACAGCTAGAGCGCTGATAGAAAGAATGTTGTGTGTGTTAAGCGAGTTGCCCCTGGTGTTAAAACGGTTAAGTGAGGAGCTTAACGGCAGATGTGTCCGGACAGGGTTATTAACAATTTACACTGGCTTCACACAAAAATGACCCAATGATAAACGAAAAAGCCCGACCAGTGGCCGGGCTTTTTCATTTGAAAAGAATTTATTTACATCGCAATCGCGGTGAAAGATGCGTTCTCCATGTACTTGATGAACTCACGATCTTTCGCAGCTTTTGCTTTCCATGCACCATCTTTGGCAATTGCACTCTTCAGGTTGTTTACAAGCTCCTGAAGGTTATCCTGACGTGCAGCAGAAACCGCTTTCAGGTAGTAACCTTGTGCTGTTGTTGCATCGGCAGAAGCATCGATTGTTTGCGTAGCATCCGCAGGCGAACCATTCAGCAATTGAGCAAGCGCTTTGTTGAAAGAAGCTTCTGAACCAAGGTTGGAAACAGCGTCAGCGTAATCTCCATCCTGAATGTTCAGGATTCCTTTGTTGTAGTTCACTTCAGAACCAGCACCTGATGCCTGCTTGAACAGATCCATTGCTTTCGTACGATCTCCGCCAACACCTGCAACAGCTCCGAGGTTGTTTTTCGCAATCGGATTGTCTTTAGCAGCGTTTGACTTCTCGAACTTCGCTTTCGCTTCGGAAACTTTGTTCATCATGTACAATACCGCTCCAACGTTGTTGGATGTACGGTAATCGTCCGGATAACGCTCTTCAGCAATTTTGTATACGCGAAGCTTCTCGTTGAGGTCTGTGTAAAGTGTAGCACAGAACAACAATTCTTCGAGGTTCATAGTGTCAGGCTTAGACTTGGAGTATTCTTTCATTTCCTCATCAGAGAAACCTGTCTTGTCATAGTTCACTACGATCTCAGCACGACGAAGGATCGGGAAGATGTTCTTGTCGAGGTAAGTGAACGTTTTACCCATGTCGCGCATTGCTTTTTCACGCTCAACCGGATCTTTGATTGTCTCAAGAACTCGCAGAACGAGGTTCTTGTCATCTTCGTTCATTTTTGTGTCTGCTTCGAGTTCACGCTTGAAACCAACGTAATCTTCCCCGCTTCCTTTCAGGCTGTAGATATCTCCCTGTGCACCTTCGTGCTTGGCAGCTTTTGCAACTTTCATGGTTGCTTCTTTACCTGAACCTGAACGATCATTGGAAAGTGTGTTGTTCTTGTCTTCTTCCCCTTCAGGAGACGCAAAACCTGTAACGTTCACACCTGTTACTTCGATCTTAGGGTTTGTTTGAGCGTCAGCAAGGAATGCTTCGAGTTCCTTGATGTCGTCTTGTTTCATTTCTCCCGGCTTCACGTTGAATTTGCCTTTATCGTAGTTGATCTGAGCAAATTGTGTTTCAGGTGTCACGCGCTTGAACTGATCTTTTGCGATGATCACTTTGAAATCTTTGTTTACCAGGTAAGGAGTGATGATTGTTGCGTCAGCAATCTTTGTAGGATCGATCTGCGCTTTTTCTTTCTCTCCTTTGTAAACTTTACCGGTTACCATAAGGTCAGTAGCCTCCATATCTGCCTTGTATGGAACAACGTCAGTGTAGGTTACTTTACCTCCCGGTTTGTATTGGATAACTTCTCCGTTACCAGTTGCCTTTTCACCCTGAACACGGATCGTCTTCAATGAAGTACTTCCGAGTGTAGGAGTGATGTCGGCATAAGCTTTTTTCTTAATACCTTTTTCAGGGAAAGTGATGTCGACTTTCACTGCCACTGAATCACCGTGCATTTCCAGCGGATCCGGAGTAACCGTGTAATCGAGGTCCTTAAGTAAGTCACAGCTTGTAGCAACCATACCTGATACGGCTACAAGTGCAATTACTTTGATGCTTTGCTTTTTCATAAGTGTAAATTATTCCTATTCAAATTTTCAATTGCAATAATACACAAATTTTTCGTATTCAAGGGCGCGCCGAATTTTATTCGGAGAGGAAGTCTTTTTTTCGAAAAAAATACAGAATTGAGTCGTCCGGACAATTCTGTAACAGTTGATCCACAGGCAGATGTGACACAGGGTCTTGCCAGGGGGTGTCTAAATCGTTTAAGGGTGTCAGGACAAACTTTCGAAGATGATACGAAGGATGCGGAATAACAGGGTTTTCGGAGGGGCGGATCAGGTTCCCGTAGAAGACGATGTCGATGTCGATCGTGCGGGAAGTATAGCCCCCTCCCAGACGGATTCTTCCCATTTGCTGTTCAATGGCGTGAATGCGTTCAAGCAGTGCTTCCGGCGACAATGCTGTTTGGCATTGCAGGCACATGTTGAGGAAGGTGGTTTCTGCCTCAAACCCCATGGGAGGTGTGTCGTAGATGTGGGAGTACTCATCGATCGGGCCGATGTTTTGTGCGATCAGTTCACAGGCACTCTTCAAGTGTCCGAGACGATCTTCAATGTTGCTTCCCAGGCTGAGAACAACACGGGTCAGTTCTGCCATTGAAAGGTGTTTATCATGTGCTCCAGATCCACTTTCAGATAGTCGAGCGATGGCTTGAGTGAATCGTAATTCGGAACGGAGTTGAAGTACACGACACCGCTGACAAAGCGGTCGGTTGAATCGGTCAGATAGAATTGGAACGGAGAAGCGACATCGCCCTGTAGTTCGAAAAAAGTCCCGAAAACGCGTTTTTCAGGGAAGAGGAAGTTCTTATCGTTAATGGCACTTGCCATCACTTTGTGCTCGTCTACTTTGTCATTGACAAAATTGACATAGTTCGCAAGGGGATCGGTCATGTCAATATACGACATGTGCAGCATGCCGTTCAGGGGGCCAAGGTCAATGTCTTTGTGGCAGGTCGCCACATTTCCATCCATTACTTTTTTAACGCTGAATAATTCCGAGATCTCAAAGCTGTACGGACATTCGTCATCGAAGACCGTATAAGAGTGTTCCGGAATTTCAAGGCGTAAATAGGTTGGCGGCTTCGGAATGTAATTTTCCTCTTCACAGGAAAAGAGCAGCAATGTCAGCAAAGCGAATGAGAGGATACGTTTCATGAGGCTGTTTCGGTTTTGATGGCTTTGATCATTTTGATCCGCTTTTTGTCACTTGATTCAACCACGAGCTTGAGGTCACCAACTTCCACGAACTCATTGTTTCGGAGGATCCGGCCCGCCTTTTCAATAATGAAACCACCGAGTGTTTCGGCTGTCGGAATATCAAATTCACTGTCTTTTTCGTCGATGCCCATTACCTTGTAAAAGTCGATCAGTGCCGTTTTTCCTTCAAAGAGGTAGGTGTGATCATTGATCTTGGTATACACCACTTCGATGTCATCAAACTCATCGGTGATATCTCCCACGATTTCCTCCAGGATGTCTTCGAGGGTTACAATTCCACTCGTGCCTCCGTATTCGTCCACGACCATCGCAATGTGGAATTTCTTTTCCTGAAACTCCTTCAACAGATCATCGATCTTTTTGTTTTCCGGCACAAAAAACGGTTTGCGCACCAGGGCGAGCCAGTCGATGTCGTTTTTCTCGCCAAGTTGCGGCAGAAGGTCTTTAATAAAGAGCACGCCCAGGATCTTATCGAAATTGTTTTCGTAAACCGGGATGCGGGAGTGCCCGCAATCGAGGATCATTTCCATTACTTCCGGGAAAGTGGAGGCCGCTTCAATGGCATATACGTCCATGCGCGGTTTCATGATCTGTCGTACTTCTGTGCTTCCGAATTTAACGATGCCTTCCAGAATTTTGCGGTCGCTGTCTTCTTCGCCTTCTTCTTTGGTCAATGCGAGCGCTTGTTCAAGGTCATCCGTAGAAATGTTCACTTTTCCCTTGCGCGCTCGTCGTTGAATAAACGTAGTGCTCTTGACGAGTCCCTTGCGGATCCAGGAAATGGGCGGAGTAACTCCGAGGTAATGGAGCGGTCGCGCCATCATCAATGAAAAGCGCAGAGCATTCTTTGTGGCATAGATCTTCGGAATGACTTCCCCCAGCAGTAACAGAACGAAGGTGATCACAACCACCTCTACAATGAAATGGAGGGTTGTATTGTCGGGGGAAGGAGGGAAGACCTTCGCAAGAAAGGCACTCGAGAGGATCACGATCCCGACATTCACAAAGTTATTGGTAATAAGAATGGTCGCCAGCAGATCTTTGGGATGTTTGATCAGGCGTTGTGCGAAGGACGCTTTCTTACTCTCGTTGACCTTTTCCTTCAGTTCTTCTTTTTCGGAAGGGCTCAGCGAAAAGAAAGCTGCTTCCGATCCGGAAACGAGTGCGGAAATGAGAAGGAGTACGAGAACAACCAGTAAAAGGGTGGTTTCAACGCTTCCGAAACCGGCATACATCGCCCCGTCAAAGGGCAAACTACTCGGAGGTTCTATCGTCTGCATGTATTGGAGTTAGAATGGCAAATCATCATCGTCCTTTTTAAGGATGTCATCCACACGGGAAGGAGGAGTTGGTGTGCCTCCTGAATCGTACGGTGCGGAAGGGCGATTTTCCCGATCATCGGGACGGGAGAGAATGGTCAGTTCATCGGCCACTACTTCGGTAGTGTACCGGGTGTTCCCTTCCTTGTCCTGCCAGGATCGTTTTTTGAGTTTCCCTTCTACGTAGACTTTGGTGCCTTTGCGTACATACTTTTCGACCACTTCTGCAAGACCTCGCCAAACCACGATATCATGCCAGTCCGTATTCTCTACACGCTGTCCTGTGTTGCGATCGGTATAGGTTTCAGAAGTCGCAAGCGGGAAGTTTGCAACGACCGCACCATTCTCAAGGTGTCTTACCTCCGGGTCTTTCCCCAGGTTTCCGATGAGAATTACTTTGTTTACGCTTCCTGCCATAATATGCTTCCTGTTACGGGGTCGAAAATATTAAATGTATAAAAAATCCGCTAATCCATCGGCTTGTTTTCGAGATAACGGTCGATGATTCGTGGGAGCGGATAATCCTGAATGGTATCGTGAGTCACACGGATCCAGCTTTCTCCGGGAACATCCGGCAGATGATTGAAGTGGTGAAATATTGCATGAATCCGTTGATGACTCAATACATGCGTCACGGTTTCCGAAGAAAAACTTGCCTGCTTCAGGGTGTCCTTTACAGGAGTTTGATTGGCAGACGGCAGTTCAATAAGCGGGAACTGATACAGTTGCTGCCAGATGTCTTTGTGGCGTCGTTGTTCCAGAAAGGTCTCCTTTCCATCCGAATAAACAAGGTAATGAAAATAACGGTCGCGTACTTTTGTCCGTTTGGATTTTACCGGGCGATCATTAATGGTGCTATTTGCGCGTGAAAGACACTGATCGGAAAGCGGGCACAGATCGCATTGTGGTTTCGGGGAACAGATCACAGAACCAAGTTCCATAATGGCCTGGTTGTGTTCTCCGGGATTTTCGTCGGTGATCAACTCATCTGCCAGTGCCTGAAATTCTTTGACTCCGGCCGTGCTGTCGATCGGTGTGGCAATATCAAAACAACGACTGAGCAGGCGGTACACATTTCCATCCACTACAGCTTTTTTTTCACCGAAGGCAAATGAAGCAATGGCGGCGGCGGTATAACGTCCCACACCTTTGAGTTTTGAGATATCGTGATAGTTGTCCGGAAACTTTCCGTTGAAGTCATCACGAACCATTCGGGCGGAGTGTAAGAGGTTGCGCGCGCGGCTGTAATAACCGAGTCCCTGCCAGTCATTCAGCACGTTGTGTTCATCGGTGTTGGCAAGGTCGATCACTGTTGGATAGTGACGGATGAATTTCTCGTAATAAGCAAGTCCCTGATCGACGCGCGTTTGCTGCAAGATGATCTCCGACAACCAAATCTTGTAGGGGTCCGATGTGTTCCTCCATGGAAGATTTCGTTTGTTTTGTCTATACCATTTAGTTATTGATAGGGTAAAATCACTCATTCAGGGAAAAGTCCGAAAATTTTAGTGCAAAAGTACAACTTAAATGAAAAGAGAAAATTAATTTTGGCGGCGTAATTATTAAAAGTAAACATCAAAAAATCAAGGAGATATGACGAAAGCAGATATTGTAGCAAACATTGTTGAAGAAACTGGTTTAGAGAGAGTTGAGGCTTTGAAGGCCGTGGAATCGTTTATGGCTACGATCAAGGACTCCTTGTCGAAAGGTCAGAATGTTTACCTGCGTGGTTTCGGTAGCTTTGTAGTGAAGGAGCGTGCTGAAAAAACAGGACGTAACATTTCCAAAAATACGGCTATCATTATCCCAGCGCACAACATTCCTTCTTTTAAGCCTGCGAAGACTTTTGTAGAAGAAGTGAAATCAAACGTGAAGGTTAAGTAAGACTGAAAATTCGGCCGATAGGCCATTTTTCATTTGAATTTATTACTTTTGCACTCTCGTAAATTTTACGGGAGTGTTTTTTTTCCCTGATTGAAGGGAAATGGCATTACAGACTACACGAACTTAAGAGTTTAACAAAATATATAAGATTATGCCAAGCGGTAAAAAAAGAAAAAGACACAAGATGTCTACACACAAGCGTAAGAAGAGACTGAGAAAAAATCGTCACAAGAAGAAAAAATAATTTTTCTGACAACTGGTTTCTTGAAACTTAGTGGAGGGACTCCGCTAAGTTTTTACGTTTAAATTAGGCTTTCATGAGTTTAGAATTAGTAGTCGATGCGCGTAAAAACGGCATTTGGCTTGCTCTGCTCGATGATGGAAAGCTTATTGAGTTACACGAAGAACAGGGAAATAACGAATACACGGTAGGTGATATCTACCTGGGAAAAGTTCGTAAAGTAGTTCCCAGTCTCAATGCCTCATTTGTTGATGTGGGCTACGACAAGGATGCTTTCCTGCATTACCTTGATCTGGGTCCGCAATTTAACTCACTAAATAAGTTTTCACGGGATACGCTACGTGGCAAGCAAAATGTAGCCGATTTACAGTATTTCAAGCTGGAGAGTGACATCCCCAAAGACGGTAAGATCAATGACATCATTTCTTCCTCGGCACCAATTCTGGTCCAGGTAGCAAAGGAGCCGATCTCGTCAAAGGGGCCAAGGTTGTGTGCAGAGATCACATTGGCCGGTCGTTTCCTGGTGCTCGTTCCCTTTTCCAACAAGATCTCCATTTCTCAAAAGATCAAAGATGCGGAGGAAAGGGATCGCCTGAAAGAGGTGATGAAGAGCATCAAACCGAAGAATTTCGGTGTGATTATCCGTACGGTGGCGTCAGGGAAGAAGATCGAATTGCTCGATCAGGATCTGACCAACCTGCTGGAGAAATGGAAAAAAATGCACGCAAACCTCAAAGGTGCAAAACCGCCGACCCGCGTGCTCGGAGAAATTGATAAAACATCCTCGATTCTGAGGGATCTGCTCAACGGTGATTTTTCGAATATTCACGTGAATGATGCGACCCTGTTTCAGAACCTGAAGGATTATGTAGCGGATATTGCTCCCGGAAGGGAGAAGATCATCAAGCTGTACGAAGGCAAACTGGACATATTTGAGCGCTTCGGTGTGAGCCGTCAGATCAAGGCGCTTTTCGGTAAGAAAGTTCCGCTTCCAAGTGGAGGCTACCTGATCATCGAACATACGGAAGCCATGCACGTGGTGGATGTGAACAGCGGAAACCGCAAAGGTGCAGATGGACAGGAGAGCAATGCGCTCGCTACAAACCTGGAAGCAGCCGATGAAATAGCCCGGGTATTGCAATTGCGTGATATGGGGGGGATCGTGTGCATCGACTTTATCGATATGCATGATAAGGCGAACAACAAAGAGCTGTACGCCCGTCTGAAGGCAGCGATGAGCAAGGACCGCGCGAAACACAATATCATTCCACCTTCGAAATTCGGAGTGGTGGAAATCACACGTCAGCGTGTGCGACCGCAAACAGATATTGTGACCGCAGAGGTATGTCCTACCTGTAACGGAACCGGGGAGGTACAGGCATCGATCTTGTTTGCCGATGAGATCGAGAATAACCTGAACTACCTGATGACACGGGGAGAGAAGGGAATATCGCTGTTAGTGCATCCGTACCTTGAAGCGTATTTCAAGAAGGGACTTGTTTCCAAACAGGTGAAGTGGTGGATGAAATACAAAAAGTGGATTCCGGTGCGCGGTTTGTCGTCACAGCACTTGCTGCAATATTCTTTTGTCGATAAAAACAACGAGGAAATCCCACTCTGATGGGTGCGGAGCAGAAATACTCGCTGCTTGAGGCAAAGACAAGATTAGAAGCGCTCTGCGCGTACCAGGAACGTTGTTCGTACGAGCTGGAGCAAAAAATGATACGTTGGGGAGTCGATCGCGAAGACCGTGATCGGCTCCTTGCGCATTTGATCGAATACAACTTCCTGAACGAAGAGCGTTTTGCTGAGGCGTTTGTCTCCGGAAAGATCAACATCAAGCGTTGGGGACGGATCAAGATCCGGCAGGAACTGAAGCGGCGTCACATTTCTGACTATTCCATCAACAAGGCGATCAATGCCATTGATCCTGACACGTACACGAACAACATCCGTAAGTTGGCGACGCAGAAATTCGATGCCCTCCGAAGTGAGCAGAACAGCTTTAAGAAGAAGGCGAAGATCTACCGCTTTCTGACATCCAAAGGTTACGAGAGCGATATCATTCGTGATGAGGTGGACGTTCTTTTCCTCGGCGAAACGGACTAAGCAAAAAAGGCTGCCCTCACGGACAGCCCCCCTTAAAAATCAATTCATCTTATTGTTTCACGATGCGCTGAGCAACAGACGAACGTCCGTCTTCTCCAACGATGGAAACAAGGTAAACACCGGATTGCAGATCGTTCACGGAAATCGATCCGGAAGTCGCTCCTGCAAACTCCTGTGCGATAATGGTCTTACCGCTAAGATCCGTCAGAACAACCGATTGAATTGCTGCATCCGAATGGATGTTCACAACGTCCTGAGCAGGGTTCGGCGCTACCATGAAAGAAAGGTCGTTTGCTTCTTCCAGTCCCACATTTCCGTACAGGTAAATACCATAGCTCGTCGTTCCGGAAACACTTGTAGTAAACGTGGTTACCGATGCAATAGGATGGTGAATACCAGCCTTGATCCACATGTAAATGTCTACATCGTAGTCAATTGTTCCCTGGCTGTAGGTGTCTGTATACACTTCTGTGTGATGTACGCGCAACACATCTGTATACGTACCGTTCGGAGTGATCACAGTTCCATACCCATCCACTTCATAACTGGAGGTCCCTGTACGCGTGAAGTTGTATCCTCCCGATACGAATGAAGCTGCATGCGTATCATTGCCACTGGCGTTCATGCTCAACGGGAATTCGATTTGCATCATCGGGTTCGAATAGGTGATGGTTGTACCGCCACCGGAGAATCCATGCCAGTACTGACCTGAGGAATTGAACTCGTAATAATTTTCTCCGCCTGTAAGTTCAACGGCCGTAACGGTTGTGGAAGGAAATGAAGCATTCGGGCTGGTATAGGTCAGCGTACTCGACAGCGTACTTGACATAGCAGACAGGTCCCAGGTTTGATTGGCACCGCCTGATCCCTCGGAAACGTAGTTGGTTCGCTGGTAGTCGAAACCTTCTCCTACGCTTGCATTGTAATCGGCAGCCTGAATGGTTGGTTGAGCCACGGCTGCAACACTCATGCCGATGGCAAAGAGTGAGGTGTAAACTTTTTTCATAGCTTTTTCTTTGCAAAATACGCATTCCCGTTGTTCGGAAAGGATGGGCGAATGTTAAAATTTCCGAAGTGGAAACAGCAATACTTCGGGCTTTTGCAAATAATTGAAAACCGATTACGATTAATCAATCAATCCTGACACCTAATTAAAGTACGGGAGAAATTTCCGGGGAGGAAGACAAATTTGGTTCAAAATCGAAGCTATGATACGAACCAAAATCCTTCTCGCTCTTTCAGCTGTATTTGTCTCCCTCTTCTGGCTGAACTCATGTGGACCCACCCAGCCGGAAATCCTGAAAATTGATCCGGCCTACAGTGAATACATTTCCGGGTACACTTCCGGTATGATCTATCGCAGGGACGCCATTCGTATTGAACTGGCCAATGGTGTTTCCGATCTGGAGAAGATGCCGCAGGAAAAACTGAATGCCCTGTTTCGGATTGAGCCGTCCATCGAAGGAAAGGTGGTGGCGATCGGTGACAGGATGATTGATTTTGTTCCTGCAGCGCCATTGCCATCGAACCAATTTTATACGGTGCGTTTCGATCTGGATAAAGTTGCGGATGTGAAGAGCGGTTACGAAGAATTTGCTTTCCAGTTCTCCACGTTTGAGCAGAAGATCGAAGTGGATGTTTATGGTCTCCGAAATTACAATTCGTACCAGATCGAGTACCAGAAGCTGGAAGGCGAGATCAGCACTTCGGATTACGTGGATACGACGGTGTTGAAGAAGGTCTTGCGGATTGAATTGGACGGGAAGTCGATTCCGTTTCATTTGAGAACCAATGGATACAACAACGATGTGTATTTTGTTGCCGACAGTATCCGACGCACGGAGAAGGCACGTAAGATCACAGTTACCTGGAATGGAGGGCCGGCGCAGTCTTTTTCCAAAGGGCACGAGGACCTGGAGGTTTCAGGCCTTGGTGATTTTTCCGTGCACGAATGCAAAGTTGTCGAAGATGAGGACCAGTCGGTGGAGCTGCGTTTTTCCGAGCCGTTGTTGCAGGGACAAAACCTGGATGGGATCATCGAACTGGAAGGGGTGGAAGGATTGACCTATAAAGTGTCTTCGAATGTAGTGACAGTTTACCTTCCGAACCGCTATGAGGGAGCGCGTAAGCTGACAGTTTCCAAAGGAATTCGCAATGTTGCCGGGTACCGTATGAATGAGGCCTATTCGAAAAGGTTGATATTCCGCGAACCCTATCCAATGGTGCGACTGAAAGGTGGAGGGTCAATCCTGCCGAATTCACAGGGCCTGATTTTTCCGTTTGAAGCAATTTCACTGAAAGCAGTGGATGTGCGTGTGATCCGCATTTTTGAAAAGAATGTGCATCATTTCCTTCAGGTCAATGAGTTGGATGGCGACGACGAATTGACACGCTTCGGGGAGATTGTTGCGGAGCAAAAGATCGACCTGACAAAGGAAAAAGGAAAGGAACTCAAGCAGTGGAATACCTTTGTGCTCGATCTCGAAAAACTGATCAAAACCGAACCGGGAGCAATTTATCAGGTAGCGATTAAGTTTAAAAGAGAATACGCGATCTGTGATTGTCCGGTGTCTGAAGAAGAAAGCACCGAAACGAAGGAGCCGGAATTTACCTTTGAAGATGATCCCGCAACCTGGAATGAATGGAACTGGCATACCTACGGATTTGAAGGCTATTCCACCTGGGGGTATTACGGCAGTGACGACGATACACCTTGCGATGCTTCGTACTATTACGGTCGTGCGGTGAAACGCAACATCCTTGCTTCGAACATCGGGATGATCTTCAAACTGGACGAAGACAAAACCGCCAATGTAATCCTCTCCGACATGGTGTCCACCGCACCGATTGCGCAGGCCGAAGTTGGATTTTACGATTATAACCGGAAAAAGATTGCTTCCGGAGTGACCGATGCTCAGGGAATGATGAAGGTTAAGTTGTCTTCAAAACCCTTCCTGATGATCGCGAAAAAGGGAGCACAGCGCGGATACATGAAACTGACCGATGGTCATGTCAATTCACTGAGCAAGTTCGATGTGGAGGGCGAAGTGGTGCAGAAAGGGATCAAGGGTTACCTGTATGCGGAGCGTGGTGTGTGGCGTCCGGGGGATTCACTTTTCATCAATTTCATGTTGCAGGACAAATTGGGCAAGTTCCCGAAAAATCATCCGGTTACGTTCGAATTCTACGATCCCAACGGAAATGTCCTGCACAAAGTAAGTACGGCGAAGAACGTTAATGGTGTGTACGACTTTCGCACGACGACCTCGCCGGAATCGCCTACAGGAACATATCTCGCTACGGTACAGGTAGGAAATAAGCGTTTTTCAAAGTCCTTCAAAGTGGAAACCATCAAACCAAACCGGTTGAAGATCAAGTTGGATGTGAAAGGAGGAACTGAAAAGGACTCCTGCTTTCTGGCAGCTTCCTGGCTGCATGGAGCAAGCGGTCGTAACCTGAAAGTGGATGTGGAAGTACGCCTCGAACCGATGAAAACTACCTTTAAGAACTTTTCCAGATACCAGTTCGATTCACCGATCCGGAGTAGTCAATCGCGACCGCATACGCTTTTTGTAGGTGAGTTGGACGACAAGGGAGAAGCACGCTTCCCGAACGACCTGAAGGATATCAGGGAAGCCGCTGGAATGTTGCGTGCGCGTTACCTGACAAGAGTATACGAGAAGAGCGGGGAATACAGTATCGATTATAGTTATCGTTCCTATTCACCCTACCAGACCTATATCGGTATGCAGGTCCCCGCTACTTCTGTATACGACAATACCCTTGAAACAGGACGGAAGCATCGATTTGATTTTGTAGCGGTGAACAAAGAGGGGGGGCTTCAGTCGGGGAAGAAGATCAATGTCCGGATCTATAAACTCGACTGGAACTGGTGGTATGATGGTGAGGAAGACCTGGCAAGTTTTACTGCCCGCAACAGTGCGATCCTCGTAGTCGATACAATGCTTTCAGCTTCGAAGGGACGTTGCAGTTTCGACTGGACTGCTATCAATGAGGAATACGGAAAATACCTCATCACCGCAGCAGATAAGGCTGGTGGTCATCAGACCGGAGAGGTCGTTCACTTCGATTGGCCGTATTGGAGTCGTGGAAATCGTAGCGACAACGAATTCGCATCTATGCTGGCTTTTGCGACGGATAAGAAGAAGTATGTGAAGGGAGAACCGATCAAAATGACCTTCCCATCTCCATCGAACGGAAGGGCACTTGTGTCTGTCGAAACCAGTGAAAAGGTCATTCAGAAATTCTGGATCGAGACAAAGAAGGGAGAAACCACTTATTCGTTTCCGGCAACGGCCGAGATGTCTCCGAACGCCTACGTTCATGTAACATTGATCCAGCCGCACAATGCCACCAAAAATGACTTGCCGATCCGTATGTATGGCGTGGTTCCGGTGGAAGTGGACGATCCGATGACGCATTTGCATCCGGTCATTGGTATGAAAGACAAGGTTCGTCCGGAATCTACCACGAGCGTTACAGTTCGTGAAAAGAACGGTCATAAAATGACGTACACCCTTGCAATCGTTGACGATGGACTGCTTGATCTGACCCATTTCAAAACGCCGGAACCGTGGGATGCTTTTTATGCACGGGAGGCATTGGGAGTCAAAACCTGGGATATGTACGATGATGTGATCGGTGCATACAGTGGCAAACTAGATCACTTGCTGAGTGTGGGAGGAGATGGGTTCGGTGCACGCGGAAACGGACCGAAAGCCAATCGGTTTAAGCCCATGGTGACTTTTTTGGGGCCATTTGAATTGCCGGGCGGTGGTTCGCGAACACACAAAATCGCCATTCCGAGTTACGTGGGATCCGTCCGGGTGATGGTCGTTGCCCGCGACAAAGAATCCTACGGGAAGGCCGAAAAAACGGTAGCGGTCCGAAAACCGTTGATGGTACTTGCTACATTGCCGAGAGTTCTCGGACCCGGAGAGGAATTTGTGTTGCCAGCCGATATTTTTGCCATGGAGAAATTCGTGAAGAACGTCAATGTTCGTCTGGAGTTGAACGACATGTTCAAGTTGGAGGACAATGCATCCCGCACGATCCAATTCAATCAGGTAGGGGACGAGATCGTGAATTTCAAGGTGAAAACGCTGGACAAGGTCGGTATCGGCAAAGTGAAAGTAATTGCCACTTCAGGAAAGGAAACGGCAGTGCAGGAAATAGAGATCGACATACGCCCGTCAAATCCCGTGAACTATGAAAGTCAGGAGATCATTCTCGAACCCGGACAAAGCAAAAATGCTTCACTCCTGATGGATGGTTTGCGCGGCACCAACCTCGGGATCCTGGAGGTTTCTACATTGCCTGCCATCAATCTGGAAAAGCGCCTGGGGTACCTGATCAATTATCCGCACGGTTGTGTGGAGCAAACAACAAGTAGTGTCTTTCCGCAATTGCATCTCGGATTGCTGAGTACATTGAGCACGAAAGAGAAGAATGAAGTCACAGAGAATGTCAAGGCAGGTATCCGTCGACTCCAGTTGTTTCAGAATGCGGAAGGTGGTTTCAGTTACTGGCCGGGAGAATCCTACACCAGTGAGTGGGGCACCAATTATGCCGGACATTTCCTGCTGGAAGCTGAATTGGCAGGGTATCGTCTTCCATCGGGCATGAAAGAAAAATGGTTGTCGTATCAAAAAGACAAAGCCCAAAACTGGCGACCGGTGGTCAATGGTGGTGAGCATTACCGCAACAGTGAGTTCCTGACGCAGGCTTATCGTTTGTATCTGCTGGCCCTGGCCAATCAACCGGAAACCGGAGCGATGAACCGTCTGCGGGAAGAATCCGATCTCTCGGTGGTGGTAAAATGGCGTTTGGCCAGTGCGTATGCGCTGACCGGACAAACAGAGGTTGCCCGCAAATTGACAGCAGATGTTTCCGGTACGATTGGTGATTATCGCGAGCACGGACAGACCTTCGGTTCGGCATTCAGGGATCGGGCGATCATCCTGGAGGTACAGTGCTTGCTTAAAAACAAATCCGAGGCACTGAAGTCATACAAGGAAATGGCCAGAACACTGGGCTCCAAACAATGGTTGAGTACGCAGGAAACGGCTTATGCACTCCTGGCTGCGGCGAGGTATAGCAAACTAACAAATTCCGGAGGAGCTTCGAAGCTCCGGTATGCGATCGACGGCGGATCGGGCAAGGAACTGACGGCTACCAACAAGATCGGGAAAGTGTATATTTCCGAAAAGGGGAAGAAGCGCTCGGTTCAATTGAAAAATACTGGAAGTTCTACACTTTACGTGACCGTCGTTACCGAGAAAATACCATCACAGGGTCAGGAACGTAAGAAGGCGAGCAAGCTGGAAATGAATGTGAGCTACACCGACATGAATGGAAAATCCCTTGATCCGACAACCTTGAAGCAAGGAACGGAATTCATCGCCGAAGTTCACTTGCGACATCCGGGTAAAAAGGAGGACTACGATCAAATGGCGCTCAACCAATTGTTCCCAAGTGGATGGGAGATCCGGAATACGCGTCTGTACAATGCCGGGGTGAGTTCTTCGGCAAGGTATCAGGATATCCGGGATGATCGTGTACTCAGTTACTATTCACTCGATCCGGGAGAATCGAAAACGATCCGTGTTGTACTGCACGCCACGTACCAGGGCAAATTTTACCAGCCCGCAGTGTACACCGAGGCAATGTACGATCATTCGATTCATGCGCAGGTTCCCGGTAAATGGGTGGAAGTGAAGCCCGAGTAGCGGAAAGGGTCGTCTCAGAGAGGCGGCCCTTTTTCATGATTTTGGGCGACGGTAAACGCTTGCCACTACTGCCATTTCGTAATATTGCGAAATGGCAATTTGCAGGAATTTAAATTTGGCAGAATTGCGACGCGAAATCCTTAGAGAACAATTCGATCTATGTTAAATGTTCTCCAGCATTTTCATCACTTCCGGACGTTTCCGTACAGAAACAGGAATCAGCGTCTTGTCTTTCAGGACCAGGTGTCCGCCTTCGGATTTTACGTATTCTTTGATGAAACGGGTGTTGATGAGGTGCGATTGATGCACACGAAAAAATCCCTGATCACCTAACAGATCTTCAAATTCTTTGAGTGTCCTGGTGACTACTACCTGATCCCCGTTTTCGAAAAAGAAGGTCGTGTAATTCACACTGCTTTCGCACCGCATGATCGAGTTAATTTCCACGATCTGGATCTTGTCCTGCGAGTGCAGTGCCAGACGTTCATTGGGTTTCGTGTGATTCTTCAGGCGCTCATTCAGAAAACGGTATTTGTCGCTTTCATCAATCGACGATTTCCGGAATTTTTCCAGTGCTTCCGTCAGCTCATCCGGATCGATGGGTTTCAGCAGATAATCAATGGCGGCATAGCGAAATGCTTTGATTGCATGGGCATCCGATGCAGTGATGAAGATAATCTTGAAATCAATATCCGGCAAAAGATCAAGTAGATCGAATCCACTTCCGTCCTGCATCTGGATGTCCAGAAAGAGAATGTCGGGACGTTGATTTTTCAGCAGTTTGGCGCCTTCGACCACTCCTGCTGCTTCCGCAATAACTTCGAAATCGGGGGCATAGGTTTCAAGGTCCTGCTTGATGGTCGTCCGGGCCTGTTCAATGTCGTCGATGATAATCGCCTTGTATTTTTTCATGTCACTCAATAGGTATACGAAGGATCACCCGGGTACCGGTGGGCTTTCCATCTTCGTAAAGGTCAATAATTTCAAACGGTGCCTGTGCATTTTCGCTTTGAAGGCGCATCAATCGTTCGGTGGTAACCGACAGTCCGGTCGATGTGTGATAAGTTTCCTTGCTGCTCTCCTTTCTGCGAAGTGCCTCCTCACGTCCGATCCCATCGTCTTCGATGGTACAAAGGAGGAGATGGTCCTTTTCGGAGAACAGCACGCGAATGTGTCCTTTTCCGGCTTCTTCCGAACGCCCTTTCATACCGTGTTTGATGGCGTTTTCCACAAAAGGCTGGATCAGCATCGGCGGAATGCGGATAAAATCGGTTTCGAGTCCTTCATCAACTCCAATGCTGTAATCGAAGCGTTCACCGTTGCAAAACTGCTCGATCAGCAGATAATTCTCAAGGGTGCTGATCTCTTCTTCCAGGGTGATCTCACTCTTTCTGGAATTATCAAGGATCTGGCGCATCAGTCGGGAGAACTTAGCGAGGTAATAACGGGCTTCTTTTTCTTTACCCGTACCGATGAGACTTTGAATGGAATTGAGCGCATTGAAGATGAAGTGCGGGTTCATCTGGAGGCGCATTGCTTTTTGTTCCAGTTCCAGGAAGTCTTTTTCCAGGGCGAGTTGCTGTTGACGGGCAATGGATTTCTTGCGGACCCTTCGCATGGAGAGCACGTAAATAAGTACCAGTAAGATGCCAATGCCCAATCCGATCGTCCATTGGAACCAGGCCTGTTTCCAGTAGGGCGTATCAATGATAAATTCGAAGCGAAGGGGCTCTGAACTCCATACACCGTCTTCGTTGGAGGCTTTCACTTCAAACGTGTAGCTCCCGGGATTGAGGTTGGAGTAGAGGATACTCCGATCGCGGGAGGCCGGTGACCATTGGTCGTCAAAGCCAAGCAAACGCCATTTGTAGGTCACGCCTTCCGGTCGTTTCAGGTTCACCCCGAGGAAATCAAAGGAGATATGATTCTCGCTGTATCCCAGGTAGAGTACTTTACTTTGCTTCCCGTTATGCAGGACCGGATGGTCGTCAAGAATGCTTTCGTAAAAGAGTTTGATGTCACGGATGGACAGGATGGGCGCATTTTTGTTTTCCACCAGTTCGGCAGGGTTGAAGCGACAAAGTCCGTTGATAGTCCCGAACCAAAGTGTACCGTCCCGGTCTTTCCAGACGGCGTTCTGGCAGGTCTCCACACCGGTGAATCCATCCAGTTTTCCGTAATGCCG
>JBNKYR010000004.1:0-11462 GCA_050300995.1 Crocinitomicaceae bacterium
CGGGAAGTAGTAACCGCCAATGTCAGTTACATGCCCCTGTGCGCCGTTCAGTTCATTCATAATTTGTTGTTCGCGGCTCGCAAGCGCTTCCGTAATTCCTTTGAATTGCTCGCTCAGACTTGCATCAGTTGATTGATTGGCAAGTGCTTCTGCCCAGTACAGTGCCAGATAGAAATGACTTCCGCGGTTATCAATTTCTCCAACCTTTCTTGAAGGCGATTTATCCGTATCCAAGAGCTTCGATGTTGCTTCGTCCAATGTACTTGCCAGTATTTTTGCCTTTTCGTTATTCAGGGTATTGCCGAGATGCTCAAGTGAACAGGCAATGGCGAGGAACTCGCCAAGCGAATCCCATCGAAGGTGTCCTTCTTCAAGGAATTGCTGTACGTGTTTCGGTGCGGAACCACCGGCTCCTGTTTCAAAAAGACCGCCTCCGTTCATCAATGGAACGATCGACAGCATTTTTGCACTGGTTCCAAGTTCAAGGATCGGGAAGAGGTCCGTGAGGTAGTCACGCAGTACGTTTCCGGTTACGGAGATGGTGTCTTTGCCATCTTTGAGACGCTCGAGTGTAAACTGTGTGGCATCTTTCTGCGACATGATCCGGATATCCAATCCGCTTGTGTCGTGATCTTTCAGGTACGTATTTACCTTCTTAATCAGTTCTGCATCGTGCGCACGGTCTTCGCTTAACCAGAATACCGCAGGTACATTGGTAGCACGCGCGCGGTTTACCGCAAGCTTCACCCAATCGCGGATCGGAGCATCTTTTACCTGACACATACGCCAGATGTCTCCGGCTTCAACGTTATGTTCAAGAAGAGTGGATCCGTTTTGATCGACTATACGAACTTTTCCGTCTTGCTTAATTTCAAATGTTTTGTCGTGTGATCCGTATTCTTCCGCTTTCTGAGCCATCAATCCCACGTTAGGAACTGTACCCATCGTGCGTGGATCGAAAGCACCGTTTTCTTTGCAGAAGTCGATCACAACCTGATATAATTCAGCGTAGCTGTGGTCAGGAATCACGGCTTTTGTGTCCTGTGCTTCTCCTCTGGCATTCCACATGCGTCCGGAATTACGGATCATGGCTGGCATGGAAGCGTCAATAATCACATCACTTGGGACGTTCAGGTTGGTGATGCCTTTATCGGAATCAACCATGGCCAATGCCGGTCCTTCTTCGTAGCATTCGTTGATCGTAGCTTCGATTGCTGAACGTTCACCTTCAGGAAGCGTGGAAATTTTAGACAACAGGTCGCCGAAACCATTGTTGACATCTACTCCCAAACGAGCCAATGTCTCTCCGTGTTTTTCGAAAACCTTGCTGAAGAAGACCTGAACTACGTGCCCGAAAATGATTGGATCCGAAACTTTCATCATGGTCGCCTTGAGGTGCACGGAGAACAAAACTCCTTTTGCCTTTGCGTCTGCAATCTGTTGGTTCAGGAAGTCGATGAGCGCGCGTTTGCTCAATATTGTTGCATCAATGATCTCACCTGCAAGCAGTGGTGTGTTTTCTTTCAGTATTTCAATGCTACCGTCAATACCAACCCATTCGATACGCACGGAACCTGCATTGTCAACCGTCAGTGATCGCTCATTGGAGCAGAAATCGCCGGATGTCATGTGTGATACGTGCGATTTGGAATCTGCTGTCCAAGCTCCCATTGAATGTGGGTGTTTACGAGCATATTGTTTTACCGGAAGCGGAGCACGACGATCGGAGTTTCCTTCACGAAGTACCGGGTTCACAGCACTTCCTTTGATCTTGTCGTAACGGGATCTCACGTCTTTTTGCTCATCGTTGGATGGGTCATCCGGGTAATCCGGCACTTTGTATCCTGCATCCTGTAATTCTTTGATCGCCGCTTTCAATTGCGGGATGGATGCACTGATGTTTGGAAGTTTGATGATATTGGCATCTTCCTGCTTCACCATTTCTCCCAGTTCAGCCAAAGCATCACCGATTCGTTGCTCCTCACTCAGGTATTCCGGAAATCGGGCGAGAATTCTTCCCGCAAGGGAAATATCGCGTGTTTCCACGGAGATGCCCGAAGATTTTGTGAATGCCTGGATGATCGGTAACAGCGATTGGGTAGCCAACGCAGGAGCTTCATCGGTTTTTGTGTAGATGATCTTTGACATGGGTTTAAATTTTTTACCGGGATCTGCGCATTTTCGCAAGCCGGATATGGATAAATCAATTCGCCACAAATGTACGGCCTGTCGACGAAATTATCAACTTTGAGAA
This sequence comes from Crocinitomicaceae bacterium, assembly GCA_050300995.1. Taxonomy (GTDB): domain Bacteria; phylum Bacteroidota; class Bacteroidia; order Flavobacteriales_D; family Crocinitomicaceae; genus UBA4466. The sequence continues at coordinate 2,255 of JBNKYR010000004.1, forward strand.
GGACGATCTGAGGTTTAGCGCGAAGCTAAAAAATCCATCATTTTTTTGAGTGCTCGTGCACGGTGGCTGTGCGCGTTTTTTTCATCCATGCTCATTTCGGCAAACGTTCGGTTTTCCTCTTCCGGTTGAAAGATGGGATCGTACCCGAAACCTTCCGTACCACGCGGTCCCGTGAGAATCTGACCATCAACCGTTCCTTCAAAAAGGTGTTGTTCTCCATTCAGGTTCAAAGCGATGACAGTGCGAAAGCGTGCTTGTCTGTCGGTGGCTCCTTCCAGTTTTGTCAGTACTTTGCGGATGTTGTCTGCGTCGTTGCGCTGTTCGCCTGCATAGCGTGCCGAATGTACTCCGGGTTCACCGTTCAGTGCTGAGACTTCCAGTCCTGAATCGTCGGCAAAACAATCAATTCCGAATCGCTGAGTGATAAAGTTGGCTTTCAGAACTGCATTTCCTTCCAGTGTGTTTGCCGTTTCAGGAATGTCTTCCTGAAGATTCAGGTCCGTAAGCGTGAGCAATTCGAATCGGGCAGGGAGCATTTTTCGGATTTCGTCTGCTTTGTGTTTGTTCGAGCTGGCAAAAAGAAGTTTCATACGCTAAAAAGTTCCTGGTATTTGGGGAGTTGAGACTTTACCGAAAAATTGCGTTCAACGGTTTCAAAGCCTTTTTTTCCGATCTCCAGTCGGAGTTCACGGTCGTTCAGAAGCTCGGTGATGCGTCGTTTCCAATCTTCAGGTGTGGAACATAAATAACCGTTTACACCGTCTTGAACGATCGAAGTATTTACTCCCACCGGAGACATCAAAGCAGGAATACCGAGCGCCATGTACTGGAGTCCTTTGAAGCCACATTTACCTTCCGACCATTCGTCTTTCACCATTGGCATGACTCCGATGGAACCCTCAGCAAGGCCGCTGATTTCTGTTTCCCGGGTCCATTTCACGAAACGCAGTGATTGCAGGTCGTATTGCGGTGCCTGATTGGAGATGATCGTGAAATGAAAGGAATGGTCCTTTTCGAGTTCTTTCAGTATCGGGATGAACTCGTCGAGGTAGCGCATGGTGGTATGACTGCCGGTCCAGACAATGTTCGGAGGATCCTGGTCCTGTGTGCTTCGAACGTTGTGCACGTTTTTCAGATCGATTGTCGTAGGAATAACCACCACGTTCGCATTGAACTGCCGGGCGTAATCCTTCAGATAGTCATTTCCTGCGGAGACTTTACCCGCCCAACGAATAATCCGTTTGATCTTTCCATAGGCCTTCAATCGATGAAAGCGGGCATTTGTTTCACTGTAATTGGGAAGCCAGATGGCATCGTCGAAATCATAAATGTATTTCTTCCGAAGTACTTTGGCGATGATCCACTCGAATACCGGTGGACCAATCATCGCAGCTTCCCGGTGAATAAACACGAAATCGGCTTTGGGAATTTTAAAAAGCAGCAGAAAGCGCCTGAAAAAGCTTCCGAGAACACCAAAGGCCTTCGCGAAAAAGTTGCCCTCGCGGTAAAGTGCTTTCCAGGTACGATCGTTCAGAAAAGGGTGAAATTCGATGCTGTATCCGTCCTTTTCCAGCGCATCAAGGTATTGTTCGAAGCGGAAGCGTTGTGAAGGTGCCTCGCCTTGCGGGTAAGGAGCCAATATAAAAATGCGTTTACTCATTTACCGCTTTGTAAACTTCGAGGTATCGTTTCACTCCTTCTTCCAGTGAGAAATATTCATGTGCTCCCCTGATCGTTTCTGAAGGATCCATGTTGTTTCCGTCAGGGATGGCGCTTTCATAGCTTTCCTGATCAAAGTGTTGTACTACACATCCGGAATGGTATTTCAACACAATTTCGTCCGTATCGCCAACACCTGCATTGCAGATCAACGGGATTCCCATTGCCATGATCTCGCCCTGCTTGGTGGGAGAGGAGGCTTTTTTCGAGAATGTCGGACGAATAAAAAAGATCGAGGCATCCATGATGGAGAGGTAGGCAGGGACTTCGTTGTGGAGTACCGATGTGGTCAGGATATCTGCTTCATTCAATCCGTGTGATTTTGCCTCGGAGAGAATAGACTCGCGTTTTTCACCGGAAACAAACAAAAATTTCGCATCGGGCAAACGCTTCTTGAGCGTACTGAAGTAATCGAGCATTTCCGACAACATATACCAGGTCCCTATTGAGCCAATGTATCCCAGAACGTAGGTGTTTTCATCAAGACCGAGCGATTGCCGGACTTCCCTTTTCCTGTCCGTATTTATTTTTTCCGGGTCGAATAGTTCCAGATCAACACAGCACGGAATGACCTTGATGTGAGAAATCTGATTTTTCAGTTTCGGCCAGGATTGAATCTCTGCTTTTCCACTGTGGGTAAGCGAAATGGTGTAGTCCGATTCCCGGAAGAATTGCAATTCCTTTCGTTTGAAATACTTATAGATCATGCGGTAAAGCGGGTTGCTCAGTCGCCACAATCCGCCATCCACGCGTTCATCAGCCCAAAAGCCGCGCATATCAAAAATAAACCGGACCCCTTTTTTTCGCTTGAGACGAAGCCCGGCAAGTGCCGCAATATAGCTCCGGCAGTGTACGATTCCGAAATGGTGTTTATCGTAGAGATAGAACGTGATCTTACGCATACGGGAAACCTGTCGGATTGTGTTCAATAAAGAGCCTCCGATCACGTAATCCTGTGGGTGCCAATGGATCCCGGCTTCATCGCAGATCTTTTCAATATGTCGGTGGTACCGCCGAAATTTGTCTGGTTTTTCGTAGCTGACCAAATGGATATTGTACCCCTGTTTCGCAAGTCCGCGAAGGTAGGGAAGTACCTGTGACTGCCCCAAAGGATCAGTCATGCCGTCGTAGGAAAGATACAGAACGTTTTTTTTCAGTTCATCCATCGGCTATACCACATTTGAAAGGTGAGCGCATACCAAAGCTTGGTGTCGTATTCCTTTTTACCTGCGTAAAAATCGTGTTTTAATTTCGAAATATGTGCCGGATTCAGAATTCCCTGTTCCCGGATCCGATCATCAGCGAGGTAGGTTTCTACCAAATCTCTGAGTTCGGTTTGTAACCAGTGGGCGACAGGAATGGCAAAGCCCATTTTGGGACGGTCCATCATTTCTTTCGGAATGTAACGGTAAACTACATCCCGCAGGATTCGTTTTTTAACGCCATCGTGGTACTTGAACTCGTCGGGAAGACGGGCCGCAAACTCAATGATACGCTGATCCAGGAAGGGCTCCCTTCCTTCCAGGCTTTGCGACATGGTGGCACGATCCACTTTCTGAAGGATATCGTCCAGCAGGTACGTCTGGTAGTCGATAGCCATCATGAAAGCGAGCGGCGTACGATTATTTGTCAACTCCCGGCTGTCATACGCGGTAGGCAAAGCGGCAAATGAATGCTGCATCACCGTCTTCATCTGCTGATCTGTATATTGCTGACTGAGGCTAAGCATGATGGAGGCTTCCGAAGGATTCTTCAGGACGTTCTTCAGCTTTTCGTAGCGGTTGTGAAAATTGTATTTGTTGCGCAGAACCGGAATGCGATCCGATGGAATGGTATTCATTATTCCGGCCATCGATTTTCGCATGAAGCCAGGGATTTTATGCAGTTTTTGTCCGTATTTCAGCATGTAATCATACCGATTGTATCCCGCAAAAACTTCATCCCCGGCGTCTGCACTCAAAGCCACCGTTACTTCCTTACGAGCCATTTTACTGACCAAAGTTGTTGGTATGGCACTGGAATCCGCAAACGGTTCATCATAAAAGAAGGGTAGATCGGCAATCAGTTCGAGTGCTTCTTTTTCCGTGCATTCGATTTCAGTATGATCCGTGCCGAGATGTTTAGCCACGTCGCGGGCATACGGTGCTTCGTTCAGACCGATATCAGGAACGCCAACCGTAAACGTGCGAAGGCGTTCACTGCGATCCTTTTGGAGCAGGGCTGTTACGCAAGCACTATCAAATCCACCACTGAGAAACACACCCACAGGAACATCTGCAACCATTCGATATTCAAAAGCCGATTGCAGCAGGCGTTCAGTCTCATCAAGTGCCTCGCTATAGGAAAGGTCAAGTTTCGGTGCATTGTAAGCATCGTAGACATTCCAGTAACAGACTTCCCGGATATCATTCGTATTGTTCAGCGCCTTCGAAAGAGAGAATTTCATCCAATGTCCGGCCTGTAATTTCTTACAGTGATTGAAAATGCAATGCGGCGTAGGGACATTCCCATATTGCATGAATGCAGCCACCGCATCGTAGTTCAGTTCTTTAACAAATTTCGGATGTTCATGAAAGGCTTTCAGCTCGGAAGCGAAAAGGAAAAGGCCATCCTTTACGTAGTAAAAGAAGGGTTTCACACCCGCACGATCGCGTGCGCAGAAGACCTCATTGGTTTGACGATCCAGCAGGAAAATAGCGAACATGCCAATGAAGCGATCCAGGCATTTTTCTCCCCATTGCTGATATGCGTGTAGAATGAGTTCCGTGTCCGAGTGGCTTTCGAAGGTGTGCCCCAGACCTGCCAACTCTTCTTTGATCTCACCGAAGTTGTAGATCTCACCATTGAAGCAGATGGTGTACGGTCCGAAATGTTTAGGCTGAGCCCCGTGTTCACTCAGGTCAATAATGGCCAGTCGCCGATGTCCCATCCCGATCTGCAAGTTATTGTCAGCCGAGAAGTGGAGGCCGTCGCCATCGGGTCCGCGGTGGGCCAGAGTAGCAGTCATGTTTTTAAGGATACTCTCCGAAGATGTTCCGTTGAAATCAATAAAGCCACTAATTCCGCACATGAAGCAAAGGTACGGACGAAAGACGGAAATTTGTACACGGCTGACTTAAACTTATACAGATCGCATTGTGGGATGCGCAAAACGGCTCTTCCAGACGGACTTATTTGGTCAGAGACATGGAAATGTGCTAAATTGCATCCAATTATAATCATACCCCTATGAAAAAACTGGTACTGTTTTTTGGCTTATGCCCAACCCTCCTTTTTGCACAAACCAATCGCGTCTCCACGATGGCAGGAGACTTTCTTAACCCACTCGTTTGGAACCCTATGGGTATACCGGCCAGTGGTGACAGCCTTACGATCAATCATGCCATTGTCATGAACACTGATGCTTATTATACGGCAGGGCAGATCAAGATCAATTCCGGCGGTTCGCTTATTCAGGACGGGACACCACGAACCGTTTGGGCGGATGGTGGCTCAATCGTGAATTATGGTACTTATTCAACACATGCCGTGTTAGTTTCCGGAGGAGGTTACATAACCAATGCCGGATCGTTCACTGGAATTGACAGCCTTGTGGTTGGAGCGGATTTTCAGAATTCGGGAACCGCCGGTGTGAATGATTTCTGGGTGATGTACGGTGGAACGGTAAACAATTCAGGGACACTTACCAATACGGACAGTATGTTCGTGCAAGGTGATTTTATCAACTCCGGAACCGCGGGAGTTTACGATCTGGCTTTCGATCAGTTGGCTACTCTGGATAATTCCGGAATGCTGAACGTGACCAATAACATGCATAATGAAGGTCATCTCTACAATTCGTATGTGATCGAAGTGGCGAACGACTTCTCGAATTGCAACATTCAGAGCCTTTATGCGGTTTTTGACAATGACGGCATCGTTTGTTTCGGAAATGATTTTCTGAACTGTGATCCGGATTCTTTGACCGGGTCAGGTGATTACTTTGTAGGGAACCTTTCAACGAACATGGGAGTTTTTGCAGAGAATTTTACATTCCATACACCAAACGGTTCGTTATCGTTGAATACCGGAACGGTTCAGGGAACGGTTACCATTACGACGGGAGCATGTTCAGCAGGATTGAATGACCTGGAAGCGACTACAAGTTTCTATCCGAATCCGGCGGAAGATGTAATTCATGTAAGCGACATGCAAGGTGCTTATGAGATCCATGATCTTTACGGTAAATGTGTGGCAAAAGGAACAACGGACGATGGAACGATTCGCGTTGAAAGTCTTCCGACAGGAACTTACTTCTTACAGGTAAATGGTAGTGCTCCTGCGCGTCTCCTGAAGTTCTAAACGAGAAAATTACGATATGAAAGGGCCGGTTTTCCGGCCTTTTTTTATTTGGTAAAACGTGCTTTCAGACTGTCTCCCACCTTAAACAGGTTCAGGAACCAGTTGGCAGTGTTCTTCAGAAAACGCAATCCTCCGTTGTGTTCAATCCGGTATCGCATGATCTCATCGTCGGATGTTTCGGAGACATAATCCTGATTACTTTTTCCCTTGCTCGTCCGGATACGGGTCATGCTGACACCTGTGGTCATCATATGCGCCGTATTCAGTTTATGTTCGGCAAACAGTTTCCGAAGTGTTTTGGGCGTGTAGTAACAAAGATGATTCGGATATTCAATGATATCATAATTTTTTCCCAGCCAGTAGCGCAACAAGGAATTGAAGTTCGGAGTAGTGAGGTATGCGATTCCGCCCGGTCGAAGGAATTTATGAATACCTGAAACGAATTCGCGCGGAGTATTTATGTGTTCAATAACCTCGATCGAAACGACGATGTCAAAAGACTCAGGATCAAAGGGCGCATTCTGGATTTCCGTTTCAACGGTTTCAATTCCTTTTTTACGGCATTCGGAAACGGCTTCGGGTGAAATTTCAAGCCCGTAAACTTCCCACCCCTTTTCTCGGGCGATTTCAAGAAAAAATCCATAGCCGCACCCTACATCAAGGATTCGGTTGGTTTTCCGATAGGGTTCGAACCGGTCTAGCAACGCTTGATAACGCCGGACTGTGATGGGGGAAAAATAGCTTGTTCTCCTGTAGTTATCGTTATAGTACTCGAGCAGTTCATTTTTGTCCGGAATTTTTCGACAGAATACAAATGAACAGTCCAGGCATTTTGTCAGGTAGTTGTCAGCGTATTTTTCAAGATCCCGAAGGTTTGTGGAATCGCAAATCAGGCATTTATGATGTGAACTTGTAGTCAATTTAGGTGGTTGTCTTTACGAATCGTCCTTTTAAACTATCGCCTTTCCCAAACAGGGTCAGCATACCATTGATGATTCGTTTTGCAATTTTAAGGTATTTTTTTTTCTCAATCGAGTTTCTGAGCTTTTCATCGTCAGATTCGGCGGAAATAAATTGTTGATCGCTGGTCTTCTTACTGGTTCGGAGCCGTGTCAAACTGAAGCCCGTTGTCTGAATTTCCTTTGTTTGAAATCCGTTTTCTGAAAACAGCTTTTTCAATGTCCGTGGTGTATAATAACTGAGGTGCTCCGGGTAACAAATGACATTATAGTCGGCTTTCAGATGGTAACGCAGCAATGAATTAAAATTAGGCGTGGTCAGATAGACCAGACCTCCATCGCGCAAAATCCGGCGAAAACTGGCCAGTTCTTCTCCCGGATTATTGATGTGTTCAATAACCTCGAATGAGGTAATGATGTCGAAGGATCCCGCCTCATAATTCGCAGGATCAAGTTTTCCTTTGTGGATCGTAATATCGTTGGCTTCACAGATGGCAACGGCTTCATCGGTGAATTCGGTGCCGTATACTTCCCAACCTCTTTTTTTTGCTTCAATGAGAAAATAACCGACCCCTGAACCTACATCAATGATACGATTGGTTTTTCGATACTTTTCGAATTCATCCAGTAATTCGTTATAGCGTTTTACTGTAATCTCCGAGAGGTAGTCGTTGCGTTGATAACCTTCGTAATGCCGGACAAGTTCTTCTTCCGAAGGAATTGGCTTGCAGAAAACAAAGCCGCAGGATCCGCAGCGACAAAGGTGTGCTTTTTCGTACCCTTTCATGTCACGGAGGTCATTACTGCCGCAGACAAGACATTGATGGTGTTGTTCAGGTGTTTTTTCCATCCAGTACTTTGGCTAAAAGTTGGGTTTGGTACTCACGACTATAGAAGGCGCCTTTTTCAAGATTGCGGGCGAAATATAGGGCTTTTCCCGCGTTTTTCGACGAGAGGCACTCTTCCAGAAAGCGAAAGCATTTCTCTTCGTTGTCTACAGAAACACCGCAAATGGTCTCCTCTACAAAACGGTCCATGACGTCGGAGTCACCAGGGCAGAGAAGGACGGTTTTACCACTTCGGTAATAATCAAACATCTTTACAGGAAGCCATCCTTTAACGTTCCGGAAGGAAGTGAGCAGTAACACATCTGCTTTTTCCAGATCCTCTTCCACTTTGCTTTTCTCTTTTCGGTCTTCGAAGAAGAAAACAGAAGGGTAATCTCTGGTAAGCTGCCGCAGGCGCTGTTCTTCGGAAGGGACAATATTGATTCCGATGAACCGGACTTCCAGCGATCCTTTCTTTTCATGAATAAGTCGTATTGCTGCATTAATGAATACCTCAATTTCCTGGGCAGGGTAAAGCGTTCCGGCATAAAGTACCCTGAGGGTTTGATCATTGTACTCAGGAACAGAATTCGCGACTTCACCTGTATAGCCGTTCATGATTACATGTCCTGGCTTACCGATGAATGCTCCGATGGATTGCACCCAGGGCTCGGAGACACTGGTGAAGAAATCTGCATTTGAGGTCCATTTTCGTTCGGCGCGTTTTTCAAGCCGGTGAATAAAATTCCAGAGAAACCCCGTATTCGCCGGATTCTTGTGAGTCGTCCATTCGTCCCGGTAATCAGGAATCCATCGGATCGGAAACTGTTTACGAAGCAGATAGCCAATCCTGAACATTGTAAACGGTCGACCGCTGACGATCACCGTTTTTATTTCAGGATCCTTCCGCAGTAATTCGGTTGCACAATTCAGGATGGCTTTGTCGGGACCGGGATTGTCTGAGAGGAAGCTCTTTACAAGTTGAAAAAAACTAAGTCCTTTCCTCAGTAAACGCGATCCGTCATTTCCGACTTTATCCCGCAGCGTGCTTTCGTATGGTACCCGATGAATTTCGTGGAACTCATTTTTTTCATGAGTATATTGATTGTTCCGAACAGTTCCCAAAGGATCTGTTTGTCCTTCGTTCCAGACACGTGTTACAATGATCGGATAGTATCCCCATTGGTGCAGGTGCTTTGCCCAGGCTTCGGTGCGTTCTCCTCCGACAAAATTGGCGGGCGGATAGAAGTAGGATATGATGATAAGCTTTTTCAAAGAGGCACGTCTCAGGAACCGTATTTACAAAGATAATTACCGATTGCAAGGTAATCCAGACATCCTTCTCCGAAAGCGCGAATGGCG
>JBNKYR010000004.1:11472-41962 GCA_050300995.1 Crocinitomicaceae bacterium
GATCGGTTCCTCGTGCATGTTAAAGCTAGTGTTGATCACTACCGGAATACCACTTCTTTTGTAGTATTCGGTGATGATTTTGTGATAAGAGGAATTCTGCGTGGCAGTGACAACCTGAGGTCGCGCTGTCCCGTCGACATGTGTAGTCGCCTGAATACGTTCATGCCACTCTTTTTTCACATCATAGGTAATCGTCATGAACTGATCGGCCAATTGTGCAATACCGGACTCGTAATCCACAAGGATCTCATGCGCGTGTTCGGCAAGCATGCTTGGGGCAAAAGGCATGAACTCTGTTCGCCGAAGTTTCTTGTTCAGCCAGTCGTTGATGTTTTTATCAGTTGGCGAAGCAATAATGGAGCGGTTTCCGAGTGCACGCGGTCCGTACTCCATCCGGCCATTGAATCGCCCGATGACCTTTCCTTCGTGGATCAGTTCTCCGATACGTTCTTCAATCTCCTCCACGTATTCATACGGAATATGTGCTTCGTCAAGGGCAATTTTGATCTCTTCATTACTGAATCCGGCACCGAAATATACGTCCTTCGGGCAATAACCGTTGTATGTAACGCCTTCGTTCCCGTATAGCTGGAGGAAAGCTCCTCCGGCTGCAAGTCCGCCATCTCCCATGTTCTGGTGGATGTAAACGAATTGTACACCTGGTATTCTTGAAACTTCCTGGTTAACACGGACGTTGGCAAAAATACCACCGGCCAGTAAAATGTTTCCCGAAGGATGCTTTTTCATGAAATGCTGCACGTATTCAACGGTCACTTCCTCAATGATCCTTTGTCCGGCTGCGGCCAGGTCGGCCTGATCTTTCTTCGGATCGAAATGTGCGCAAAGAAAGTCATAAAACTCTGCCACGTGCAACGGGCTGGTGAACTGATTCTTGAGAATGCGTTTGAAGGTACGCCAGCGTGAGGCCAACTTTCCCTGTTGCCTGGATTGATATTCGAATTGTTCGGTATCCGGATTAAACCGGAGAAACTGCCGGAGCTGATCATAGTATTTGTCCGGATCACCATGAGCCGCCAGCCCGGTTATTTTTCCTTCGTGACGAAGGCGTTTGAATCCACAGAATCCAGTAATCTCACTGTAAAATCTTCCGGGAGAAATCTCAGAGTTGGCGGATGAGATCATTTGTAGTTCACCGTTCTTGAAGACACTGGCGCTGGCACATTTACCGTCACCGGCTCCGTCCATGGTGATGACCAATCCATCACTTTTTCCTGAGCAATAGGCAGCGCTTGCTGCGTGACAGAGGTGATGGTCAAAAGAAACGGCGTTGCAATGACCGAGTCCAATGTTACGAAGTACTTCTGTTTCCCGGTCAAGACTCATTTTTCTGGCTTCTTCCCGGAAGTCAGTATTATTTTGGACGCGACGGTTGATCAGTGGGATCAGGCCGAAGATCTTGTTCCATTTTCCTTTGAGTTGGTTCGGATTGTTGAAAATATCGTACTTCCGGATCTCGTCAAGGTCAGAGAGGAGAAAGAGACGGTTGTATTCTTCGGTTCCCGGAAAGAACATGTGTTCAGTGGTAAAAACAACCGTTTCGATATCTGTTTTGCTGATTTCTGCAATGCGGATCACTTCTTCAATCCCTGTGAAGGGGAAGCCCATATGGTACTTCACCCGTGTCAGGCGTTCTTCAGCCACGGCGGCAACAATTTCGCCTTTCTCGTTGATCAATGCAGTGGTGGCATCGTGTCCGATGTGCAATCCCAGAATGTACTTGTTTTTCATTCCAATGCCTTGTATAGTTCTTGTAGTTCGGACCGGATCTCAGTCCAGTCGGGCTTTTTTATTTTTTCAATGTTCCATTTCCCCATTTTCTCTGTATCCATCTTTTCACTTGAAAGGATGGCTTCGGAGAGGGCATGCTTGTTTTCCGGATCATAAAGAATTCCTCCCTGATCATCCAGATAATCGGCTAAGGTACCCATTTTAGGGGTTATGACCGGGCAACCGAGCCCCATTGCAGTAATCAGGGTTGCTGAAGTCAGGATACGTTCGTACGGCAGGATCACCCAATCACAGGCTTTATGCAACTGGTAATAGAGGAGGTCAGGGATGTACTCATTCAAAAGTACCACGTTTTCCGGCAACGTATCAGGTAAGGTTTTCATTTCCGGACTGATTTTTCCGGCAATGATCAGCAAAGATTGATCGTCTCCGATTTCCCAAAAGCTTTCCACTGCGTGTTGCGCTCCTTTGTAGGAATGCACCGTCCCGGGAATAAGGTAGATTTTCTTGTTCACGGGAAGTTTACAGGCCTCTCTGGCTTCCTCCTTGCTCAAGGGTGGAAATTGCTCAAAAATACTCACGAAATTACCATGAGCCATTGAGGTGATTTTGTGTTCAGGAATATCAAATTCCTTTTGTACAAGTGAAATCGCACTTTCCCCCAGTACAATGACGCTGTCCGCACATTTACCAAGCAGACGCCGGGCACGACGTTCCCTTTTTTCGTGAAGAGTATGATGCGCGTACAGATTGTGTACTGTCCATACAATACGAACACGGGTAAATTTTGCGAGCAAGGTCAGATCAAGAATGGAAATCCAGTAGCGCAGCCAAAAACGAAAAGGCCTTGACTCATCAACGGCAAAATAGGAGGAAGTCCAATGGATATGCAGAACATTTGCCTTGTGTCTTTTTTTGTTTTTCAAGAGTGTAAAAAGTGCACCGTGATAGGACGCAAATTCAACCTGTTCCATACCCTCGTATAAGGTCTTGAGGTACAGGCTTTGATTCCATCCCGGATATACGACTACCTTTTGCATGTCACCCGTTAAAATTCGGTCAGTACTTTTCTGGCGAGCGGCCACTGTCCGTCAAATGTATAGTGTTCAAGGCATAGTTCTCGCCCTGCAATTGCCATGCGTTTACGCAATTCTTCATCTTCCATAAGGCGGATGATCGCATCTGACCATTCTTCAATTTCATCAGCGATAAGACAATGTTCACCGGAAACGGCATGTTCGGAAATGCCCTGCGGAGAGCACACCTGAGGCACCTGGCAGAGGAGGAATTCCTGATGCTTCATCCCGATTTTTCCCGTGTTTGAAAAACTCTTTTCAGTGAAGGGGGCAATTCCGATATCGAAACTACGGATCAGTTCTTCGTAATCATCTCCGTAACGATGATATTCGATTTCGGCTCCGGGAATGTTGATCTCAACGTCTTTGCGACAAATGATAACGAACTTAAACGGATGTGCAACTGCCACCTTCTGCAGTTCTTTTTCGATGGCTTTTACATATTCAAAATTGTATGGACTACCCATCCATCCGATGGTCATTTTTTCTTTTGGTTCCCAGGAATCCCGAATGAGATAATCATCTTCAATGATCGTATAATTGAAGCGCTGGACCTTATCGCCGAAAATGGGGCGGTAAAAATTATACAATCCTTCGTAGGCGACGGAAATGCGATCGGCCACCCCGAAAATATCCATGATGAGGTCCGGATTGCCTTCATAATCGGTTCCGTCCGTACTATCGATGATCAGTTTTCCATTCATCTGTCTGATCATCTTTTCCCAAAAGGCATCTTTTGAAGGATAGTAGGGGAGAAACCAGCGATCGATCCATACTACGTCGTAGTCATGAAGTTGTTTGAACTGCTTCCAGCGCAAACGAATGATCTTTATAAAAAAGAGGTAGCGTTTTGTCCACGATTTGCCTTCATATTCTTCCACTTTCTCCTTCATGGACCCCACATAGAAATTATCGAACCGAACGCCTTCTTTTTCGAAGTAGTCTCCCCACTTTCCAAGTCGCGTGTAACTGGCGGATGGGAAATCATAGGGCCAGTACCAAACGGCGGCTATTGATTTTACTTCAGTAATCTCCCTGTCTTTACGCGCATGTTTTTTACTATAAGCGCTCGCCTTTCGTTTCGTGATGAAAAGGACAACAGCGAGTAAAAGATAAACGGGTTTTCGGGTTATATAGTCGATTGCTGATCTCATGCAGAACGATTTCAAACTTCTTTCCAGTCGCGATTAATAATATTCAGCCGCTCATAAAAATGAGGTGGTGGCGTCCAAAGTGTTTTGCAGGAGAATTTCCTGACTGGTTTCACATTCTTTGTTTTCCGGTTCAGTATAATCCCCGTTTATCGTATCGCCCTCACGATACTTGTTCATATCGCGAAGAATTTCATTTTGAATGAAATCCGATTCACTGAACCGCCTTTTTCGCAGCTACCTGCTCGGAGATCCAGGCGTATGTTTTCGAAATACCTTCCCGAAGTTGTGCGGTAGGTTCCCAATCCAGTTTTTCTTTGATCAGGGCATTGTCCGAATTCCTTCCACGGACTCCGATAGGGCCTTCAATGTTTTTAATGGTCACATCTTTTCCTGAGATTTCGATAATCATCCGTGCGAGGTTGTTAATCGAGATCATTTCTTCCGAACCGATGTTGACAGGACCGGTAAAATCGGAATCAACCAGTCGTCTGACGGCCTCTACGCATTCATCCACATAGAGGAAGGAACGTGTTTGCAGACCATCACCCCACACTTCGATATGCCCACCTTCCTCACATTCGGCCACTTTACGGCAAAGAGCAGCTGGTGCTTTCTCTTTTCCTCCTTCCCAGGTTCCTTCGATGCCGAAGATATTGTGAAAGCGCGCCACACGTACATTCATATTGTAATTGCGGTTGTAGGCCAGGAACATGCGTTCACTGAACAATTTTTCCCAACCGTATTCACTATCCGGTTCAGCAGGATAAGCAGTATTTTCGGCGCATTTCGGATTATCAGGGTCCATTTGGTTGTATTCAGGATACATGCAGGCCGATGAAGAGTAGAAAACACGGTCAACGTTGTGTTTTCGGCAGAGATCAACAATATTCAGGTTGATCAGGGCTGAATTATGCATGACATCGGCGTCATTGTCACCGGTGAACAGATATCCGGCACCTCCCATGTCGGCAGCCAGCTGATATACATGGTCAAAGGACTGGTCAAGTACATCCCGGCAAACCGATTGATCACGTAAATCCCCAATCACAAAATCATCTGCATGTGTTTCTGAGAATTCAGGGTATTTGAGATCCACTCCTCTGACCCAGAATCCTTCTTTTTTTAATCGTTTGACGAGGTGACTTCCGATGAAGCCTCCAGCTCCCAAAACCAGTGCTTTTTTCATTGATTATTTTTGAAGTAGTATCTGGTCCGAAAATTAACAAAAAAAACCGGGTTAGCCGGGGCAATTTTCCGAAAGAAGGGTCGCTTCATGGTATTCTTCCGAAGGAGTGTAATCAAAGCTCTTGATTTCGTGTAGTTTTCTACTGAACGATCGGAAAATGAACTTTTTGTGTCCTTTTTATTAAGCTTTGAAGAAGGTAAAGGAATTACTTCTTTTTAATGCTCTGCCATGCCCTTCGAAGCAGGCTGCCTCCCGGAAGAAGATAAAGGATCGATACGACCTTTGTTTTGGTCTGATGCCCTTTTGGTTCGTAGTACAACGAAGTGCTCAGGGCTTTGAATTGCTCCCATTTTTGACCAGTAATACGGTAATGTTCAGCCATTCGGTAATAGCAGTGAGCTATCATTTTGTTTCTGGTTTTTCGTCGGATATGACTGGCCAGTTCATGGTTTTCGAAAATGTATTTGTATCCTTCCAGTCTTTCTTTTCCTGCGTTGAAACGAGTATTTCCGGAATTACTTTCGTGAACGCGTTGTACAACGGTGTGTGCTTCGATCGGTATGATAGTGTGGTGAAGGGCGATGCGCATAAAGAGTTCGGTGTCTTGTCCGATCCGGATATGCGGATTAAACTTCTCTTTCAGGAGGATACTTCGGGGGATGCAGGAGCAGGGGGTAGGAATCGGGTGCGCCGAGTCAAACAGGTAATCTACCTGGTCGTCTTCCGGTTTAGGACTATGTGAATATTTCCTTGCGGTACCAGTAGCCGAATCCAAATGAAGAGGCATGGTGTAAAGCATGCCAAATGGCTCCCTGAGTTCCCGGATTTTTTCGTCGAATACGGAAAGATGATTTTTTTCGTAGTAATCGTCGTCGTCCAAAAAACAGATATAGTTGCCCTTTGCGGCGTCTATCCCCACATTTCTTGCTCCTCCCTTGTGAAGATTTTTTTGGTTTCGGATAACCCGAATGTTTGAACGATCGGCATATTGTTCAAGCACTTTGGCAGTATTGTCCGATGATGCGTCATCTACAACGATCAGTTCCCAGTTGGTGAACTCCTGATCAATCACACTTTGAATAGCCGTTTGAATAAAATTCGCCCGGTTATACGTGGAAATGATCACAGAGAATTCGATCGGGGATTCGTTCATGTTCTTTGGCTGTTCAAATGTTCAGCAATCGGGTATATTTTTTTTGCATGGCATTACTGCCAAATTCCTGCTCGATCATATCGGCATTTCGGGCAAGTTTTTCCAGGTCAGATTCCTGCAAACCTTGTTTCAAAAATACAGGGAAATCATCCAAAGCGGAAAAAACGTGGATGTCTTTGGTTCTGAAAAAACGGTAGAGCGTGCTTTCCGGATGCATAAATACCGGAATACGATGAACAAGGAACCAAAGAATGTTTCCGGCGGCTTGTGATCGAACGTTAAAGTAAACGGCGGCTTGTGACCGACCTACAAGGTCATAGTATGCCTTGCTCGTCATGAAGTCTGTTAAAGGCTTAAACCGCTCGCCAAACAGCATTTTTCCTTTTTTGATTACCGCTTCGACGTATGAAGTTTGTCCTCCGTAAGAAAGTGGGGTCACGATATCCAGATCACAGTCGGCTTTTTTGAGAAAGGAAAGGGCATCAGAATGGTTGTTAAAATCCGAGCCGGAATTTCCCAGAACAATTTGCTGATCGCGAGTGCTTTCAAAGTTGTCCACGGCATCTTGTGCTGCCCCAAAGAAATTCCAGTGAATCAGTTGAGCTCCCGGATTCAGGGGGCTCAGATATTTGTCAAAATCTTCCTGGATGTAATGACCAATGTAATGCATGCGTTGAAGGGCTCTCATAACTTTCGTTCGCATGGTCTGCTGCTTCTTGTAGTAGAAGCGGTGATTGATGTAATTACGCCGTAGTTGCATCGGGTTCCACGAGAAGCGGAAGTAAACGTCCAGTACTTTCTTACGGATTGCATCCGTTTCGGGGAGATAGAACGAATCCTGGTATTGTTCCAGTAAAAATGCTTCGGCACCGTAAAACAAAAGGATCAGCGTATATTTTTTATGCAATTCCAGCCCCTCAATGGCATCCGAAAAGAAGTTGTCCATTGAATGGAAATAAATGTTTCGGATCTCCTGATAACCATTAAGAACGCTGGCAAGTTGATCAAGACCGGAGGAGCAAATGATCACTTCAGGGTGGGCTACATGTCGGAGTGGCTGTGTTTCGGAGATTACGATGTAAACGTTTTCCGGAGAATCACATTCCCTGGCATTACGGATAAAACCATCCAGAAATTTTTCATCGTTGGAAATGTGAATATTCATGCACTCACTTTTTACGGGCAATGCACCAAAGGCCGGTGATCATTTCATTGTCGTGAAACTCCTTTCTGTTCAGCTGCTCATCTTTACGGTCGAGGTAGGCCACCAATGGTTTGAATAGAAACGAAAGGAGCTTTCGTCTTCGACCAAAGTTGGCCCTGCGAACATATAGCGCAATCATGCTGGCCATACTGGAATGCCAGCTTCCGAATGACTCTATTTCAACAACCTCAAATCCGGCCTCTTCAATGATTCGTTTTAAGCCGAAAGGTGTGTAGCGGTATTCATCGTACGGGACATCGTGCAGGGGCCAAAGAAAGGGGACAGTGATCAGGAGATGCGCATCTTTCGTGAGGGTTCGGTGTACTTCGCGAAGCACAGCTACGGGGTCGGGAACATGCTCCAGGACTTCAACAAGCATGGCAGTATCCATTGTCTGGTCTTCGAGAGGAAGTGTCTTTCCGTCCCAGAAAATATCCGGTTTGATGGCCTCCTGATAACGTTCGTTCTCAATATCAACTCCGGTGTACGATTCCAGCATGCAGGCGTTCTCAATAATGGCTCGGTAAGGCATTCGGCCGCAGCCAACGTCGAGCAACTTTCCCTTAAAATATTGCGGGGCAACGCGCCTGATAAGTGCAACTTTCTTGGAGAGCGGATAGTAAATATCCATGTTATGCCTTGTAAGTTCAAGCTTACTGTAATCCATCATCTTTGATCGTTTTCCATTTCAGATCGGGACGAATAACGCCAATTTGGTCTCCGTACCAGCTGATCTTGCGAGGCTCTGTTTCGGTGGCTTCCCAAAAGAGAAGATTGTCAAGGTCCAGTATGGGCCTGTTCCGTGAGACGAACAACAGGCGGACCTTATAAGTCTTATTGTTGAGGAGATTTTCCGGAATGGTCATTGTGGATTGATATTTTCCGGGCTCCACATCAAAAACATTGGAAATTGAGTTGAATACGGGAATATCATCTTCGGTAAGGATAACCACGCTTAGGTTAAAGTCCTTCAGCGCTTCGTGAACTGTATAGTCCACCACGAGTTCAGTGTCGAATGAGATCGAGAACAGGTTACCGGAATGAATTCGCGCCGCATTCAGTGTAATGGCACTTGTTGTGAAATCTGCCGCATTTTGTTCGCTGAGCTTTACGGAAGATTGATCGCCTTCACCGGCGTTGTTCAGGTACATGTCCACAATTTCGTTGGCTGTCCCTGTTGCCCTTACCTCTCCGTGCTGCAATAAAACTCCACGGTTACAGAGGTTTTTCACGGCGTTCATATTGTGGCTGACGAACAGAACTGTTCTTCCTTCTCCCTGGCTTACTTCGCGCATTTTTCCAATGGCCCGACGCTGAAATTCAGCATCTCCGACAGCCAGAACTTCATCAACGATAAGTATTTCAGGTTCCAGGAATGCAGCTACGGCAAAACCAAGACGAACCCGCATCCCGGAAGAGTAGCGTTTCAGCGGGGTGTCCACATGTTTTGCTATCCCTGCAAATTCAATGATTTCGTCAATTTTTTTGTTGATCTCTCGCTTTCGCATTCCCAGGATTGTACCATTGAGGTAGATGTTTTCTCTACCTGTTAGTTCCGGATGCATTCCCGTTCCAACTTCCAGTAGTGCTCCGATCCGACCGTTCACGCGAATTTCACCTGTAGTTGGTCCTGTTACTTTAGAGAGAATTTTGAGTAAGGTTGATTTTCCGGCGCCATTTTTTCCAATGATACCAACCACATCGCCTTCAGCAATTTCAAGGTTAATATGGCGCAGAGCCCATACATAGTCATTTTCTCCGGAAGCCGATAATTGATTGATGTCTCCAACAATGGCATACGGGTCTTCTTTTCCTCTTATACGGTGCC
This sequence comes from Crocinitomicaceae bacterium, assembly GCA_050300995.1. Lineage (GTDB taxonomy): Bacteria > Bacteroidota > Bacteroidia > Flavobacteriales_D > Crocinitomicaceae > UBA4466. Next base: position 20,823 of record JBNKYR010000004.1, read on the forward strand.
AGAAACGGTTCAGATCATGTGAAAGCGTTCCGGTACCGACTTCTCCAAGACGGTATTGTTTTGATACATTGTTGATATGAATGCGAGGCAATGTCATACCGTATCCATGAAATTTTGTTCCGTTTTATTGAAGATGATCATGCCGATTATCAGGAGGACAATCGTAAAAACAGTGGTGTATCCAAGGTGGAACCAGTTCAACTCACCGCTTCCCAAAAAACCATGCTTAAAGGTTTCAACAATAGAAGTCATTGGGTTTAGAACAGCCACGGTTTTCATCTTTCCCGAGAGTGCGGAAAGCGGATAAATAATGGGGGTTGCATACATCCATAACTGAACGCCAAACTGGATCAGGAAACGAAGATCCCGGTACTTGGTGGTCAGGGATGTGATGATGATGCCGAACCCTAATCCCAAAAGGCCCATAAGAATGATCAGCAGCGGGAGAAGCAGAAGGCTGGCATTGGGGTGAATCGGATCTTCCCGGAACAGCAGGAAAAAGAAGAAACAACCCAGAAAAAGGAGAAACTGAATCCCAAATTTCAATAGGGTAGAAATAACAACCGACAATGGACTGATCAGTCTTGGAAAATATACTTTTCCGAAAATGTGCTGATTTTCTATGAAGGTGTTGGATGTCTTGTTAAGGATTTCAGCAAAGTAGTTCCAACAGGTGATTCCGGCGAGGTAAAAAAGAACCATCGGTGTCCCATCAGTGGAAAGTCCGGCTACTTTTCCGAAAACAAAAGTGAACATCAGGGTAGTGAGTACCGGCTGAATGAAAAACCACAAGGGCCCCAGTACAGTTTGCTTGTAGATCGAAATAAAATCGCGCTTTACGAAAATGAACAGGAGATCACGATACCGGATAAGTTCGCTCAGTTGAAGGTCGAGCAGAGAGCGTTTCGGTCGGATGATGGAAGTCCATTTTGATTCAGACATAGGCCCATTCAGGTTGAATGCCAAAGATACATTTATTTTGTCGCTACTTTTTACTTTCAGCGACTTTGATTGCTTGTTGTTTATTCTTGGCCGGCATCCGGTTTGATCTCAATTTTCAGGTAGACTTTTTTGTTGTTTTCGTCCAGAAAATAGGCGTTGAGGTAGTCTCCGTGGGATAATGCTCTCAGTAAATCAATGTGATTTTTCAACGTGTCAACATTGGAAAGATCCAAAGCGCACAATTTGTTGAAATCGGATTTTAAATTGATGTTTCCTTCCGCTACGGTCGTTGTTGAATAGTTATCCTGAACAATACTCAGCAGATGTGTGTCGAGAAGTTCCAGTTCCGCAGCGAGGATCTTGTCGTATGCCGAAAGCGAGGTGTCGTGGTCTTCGATACGGACTTCCTTCTGGCAAATGACAGGACCATGGTCGAGCTCTTCATCAATTTCATGGATGGTGGCACCGGCCGGTAAATGGTTGAGAATAGAGAAGACCTGAGGAAACCATCCTCTGTTGTATGGATTCAAGCCGGGATGTACATTGATGCATCGCACCGAATTGACCAGCCCGGCAGGAAATAGCTGTTTACAATGAAGTGAGATGACAAGATCGTAGTTCTCAATGATCGACGCCGATTCCTGACGAATATTCAGCGAACGGATCCATTCGGCATCCTGAAACTTTTCAGCCAAAGCCTTGTTGTTGTAGCTGAATGCATAATTGAACGTGACAGCATCCACTCTGGCAGTAATCCGATCTGCCAGTTTCGTGAATTCGTTCAATAAGTAATCATTGTCGGTTAAAACCAGAATTCGATGGAACATAGGAATGTATTCGGAAGCAAAAATACGCGATTAATTGCAATCGAGTCGTGGAGTGGTAGTTTCTTCTTGAGCGGAGATCTGTTAACGCAGGCTTTCCTGAATGATCTGCGTAATACGAGTGATTTCATCCTCTGTAATGCTGTGATAGAGAGGCAGGCACATGACTGTATTCGCAATTTGTTCCGAAACAGGCATCTTTTGTTTTCGCGTCAGGTATGGCAAGGTGTTGAGAGAAGGATAAAAATACCGTCGCGGGAAGATGTCGGCTTCCTGCATTTTTTTCTCCGTGTCAAGTAATTGTTCCACAGTCGGGAAAATCACAGGAAAATAGCTGTAGTTCCATTCGAGGCCTTCACGCAATTGCATGAATTTCAGGGAAGTGTTATTCAATTGGCTGCGGTATTGCTCAACAGCTTTTTTTCGCGCTTCGATAATTTCCGAAATATGAGGAAGAACAGCCAGTCCCATAGCTGCCTGTAGCTCGGATATTTTACCATTAATGCCAAGACCATGAAACGCGAGAGGACCGTTATGTCCGAAATTATGACTGTAGTAAACCTTGTCTTGCAGTTGCGGATCGTTTACAACAATACAGCCTCCCTCACCGGTGTGAAATAGTTTTGTTGCGTGAAAACTGCTTGTGCTGATCGTGCCGAATTCGAACACAGATTTTCCCAGGTAACGGGTGCCGAAAGAATGAGCACCATCGTAGATCACCGGAAGTTGATATTTTTCGGAAATTGCATTTATTTTTTCTACGTCGCAGGGGTTACCGAACACGTGTGTAGCCAGAATAGCAGTGGTGTTTTCGGTAATTTCCGCTTCAATCTTTTCCGGATCAATCGTGAAATGATCCGGATCAATGTCTGCAAATACCGGCGTGCAATTTTCCCAGACAATGGAGGATGTTGTCGCAACGTAACTGAAAGGGGTGGTAATAATTTCACCGCCACCGCCCAGCAATTTCAGTGCTATTTGCAAAGGAATTGTACCGTTGTTGGTGATCAGCATGTTCGGAATCTGAAGATAATCCTTCAGTTTTTCCTCCAGTTCGAGCACTAATTGCCCCCTGTTGGTAAGCCAGCCATTTTCAAAAGCGCGTGCCACATACGATTCGTATTCCTGAAGGGGTGGGATGAAGGATTTCGTTACCGGAATCATGAACCAAATATAAGGAAACTATACACGCGGGACGCTTAATCGATGATCAGCATTCGGCTCCCTGTTTGAACACCTTCCTGACAAAGGGAAACCAGGTAAATTCCGGGAGGCAGATGTGTTACATCCAGTTCGGTTTTTCCGGTGAGTTCTATTTCAAGAAACGCTCGACCTGTAAGATCCGTAATTGCCGCACTGAACGGACGATCAGTCTCGCCGGGGGCAATCGTTATGGTTTCCTGTGCAGGGTTGGGGTAAAGGCCGAAATTCTCATGAAGCGAAAGTTCTTCGGTGCCTACCAAACCAAAAGTATTCATGTTGTCGATAATCGGATAGGTTTCATTTGGCCCTATTTTCAGCACAAAAACATTGGAACCTCCATTGTTTCCACCACTTGTGTATCCAACGGCCAGCGCACCACCATCCAATGTAGGAATGAATTCGCCTCCTATGTCGGGATAATCATTGATGATCTGCACAACCTGTCCCTGCCAGCTTGTGTACCAGGTGAATCTTCCGAAATGTAAATCTTCGCCGAAGGGATTGGTGTAACTGGCGATAATTCCGTAAGCGATATAGCGGGAGGTATTATCACCGTAGTTGGTGATCATGTACGATTCGAAGTTTCCGGCATTGAATGAATTGTTCATGCCGAACGTCTGGAAGGTTGTTAAGTCAACGTTGAAACCAAGGCGGTCGGATTCATCATTCTCGTCAAGCCAATGCCCGCCAACACCCTGTAAAGTGTCTCCAACAATTACGATATCATTCAACGTGTAGTTCCCGTTTGATCCGATGGTGTCTTCCCAGAGAATGGTGCCCGTATCATCCAGCATCATCAGGCTTATCTTTGTTTTTAGCGAATCGTCGATAAACCGTTTGCCTCCGATGATGTAGAGGGAGTCATGGTATACCTCTACACAGGTGGCAATATCTTTCCCATTTCCTCCGATGGTTTTTGTCCACAAGGTATCGCCGTTAGCATCTGTCCGCATCAGGAAAAAGTCTTCACCGCTGGTTCCATCCTGATCACAACTGCCGACAACAATAGCTCCGTTGTCAGGTGTAATTTTGGCGTCATAAATGCGATCCCATCCTGGTTTGGGATAGGTTCGTTCCCATTGGAGTACTCCATTCAGGTCTGTTTTGAAAGCATAGATGTCGTAGCCTTCTGCCTGAAATGAATTTGAATATCCGTACGCATAAAGTCCGTCGTTGGGAGCATGCAATACCCGGACGCCCCAGTCGGATTCAGGACCTCCATAGTTTTTTGACCAAAGTTTGTTGCCGTTCTTATCAATTTTCAGCAGAAAGGCTTCCGAATTGCCGGTGGAAAATGAACTTGAAGATCCTGTGATGATAAAACTACTGTCAGGCAATTGCACAGCGCCCTGCCCAAAATCATATCCCTCATTGGTAAATTGATGATAAAAGGCATTTTGACTCCAGCCGTGTACAACAGCGAATGTAGTCAGTAATGTTATAATGATCAGTTTCATGTATTATTCCAGCCAATGGAATGTATACGAAGGTACGAATTGTCCTTGTTTTTCACAATGTTATTCATTTTCTACCGGATCGGTCTTCTCAAAGTGTTTTGGACTCACAACGAGAACGAGAAGCAAAAATGGCAGCAGAGGCGCTTTGATCCGGACCAGTACTCCGAAAAGAATCGAAGTATACCCGGCAAAATAGGCGAGTATGATGGCGAAAATAAAACTGAAGACCAGGAATTCATTTGAACGAATGATCTTTATTTTCCGCTGGTAATTTTCATGGAAGAAAAAGCGGATGGTCAATATCAGGAATATGAACGTTTCGAGACCACTGATAAGTAATAACGGGCTCCTTGCTTCCCACAGTCCCGGCCGGTATACAGCAATAAATATCGCTCGGGGAGCAATAGTGATCATTGATGTTGGAGTAAAGGAGGTGATACCGAGGTCGTAGCGTTTATCACCATAGGTCTGATTCTGCGCAAAGTCTGTTTGTTGTATTTCGGCTTCATTCAGATAGGCTTGAGTCGATTCGGTAATCGTTGCCCCTTGAAACAGAATGAAAAGCAAAAAGCTGGCGCTGGCAGCCATTATGATAAATACCCGGATGATATTCGCAATAAAAGCGCTTTCGCTATATCTTTTTACAATACGGGTACTGATTGACAGGAGTAGAGGTGCCAATACGGTGAATAGCATGAAGCTTCGCATGTTGTACAACAGCATTGAAAAGAAAAGCAGATATAATATGGTTCTGATGGGGTACTTTGATTGCTTGTTGACCAGCGTGAAAAAATTATAGAGAATTCCGAGAACTGAAATGAATACAAAGGTGTCTTTTGAAAGTCCTGCACACCAGAAGGATACGGACGGAACGAAAAGCACCGCTATCGCAGCCATTCTGTCGGAAGTTACATTGTAATAGCGAACAAGCTCATAGATGCGCCAGGAGAAAATGGCAGAGATATAACTCAGAAGAAGAGTGATCAGAATATAGCTCTGCCCGGTAAAGATCATGATGACAGAAAGAATCTTGCTGACATAGAAGCTGTTTGTGTCGAGGTAGATCCATCTGGGCGGGAATCCTGTTTCCGAATTATAGTGAAGGATCATGCTGTCATGCGTTGGTGGATTCAGCATCTCAGCAAAGTAGTTTTTCGGGGATTGCCAGAGCAGGTTGTTAAGGTTCTGCGCTCCTTTATAATAGGCCATTGTATCCCCCCCCTCATAATAAAACAGGTATATCCCGGCGAAGCAAAGTGCGAAAAACAGCTTAAATACTACATTCGTTGTGTAGTATCTGTAGTGTTCATTCCCCGGTAACCTTTCGTATTTGCTTTTGGTGAAAAATGTTGCGGTCAGAATGATGACAAAGCCGAGGACACCAAACAAGAGATCGTTGATGCCCAATTCTGCCGTATACGCAACCAAAGGGGGAAAACTCAAGGTGTACCTTTTTGAATGGTAAATGTAGTGAAACTCGGTTGATTAGTTATGATGGTAGGGTTCCCCGCGCAGAATAGTGAACGAACGATACAGTTGTTCCAGGAAAAACATCCGTACCATTTGGTGGGAAAATGTCATTTGCGATAAACTGATCTTACCGGAGGCCTGCGCATACACTTCCGAAGAGAATCCGTAAGCACCACCGACAACAAAGACAAGTTGCCGGACCCCTGCATTCATCTGTTTTTGGAGAAAGTTTGAGAAATCAACCGAAGTGTACTCCTTACCGTTTTCATCCAAAAGAAAAACAACATCGCCCGGCTGTACTTTTTTCAGGATGAGTTGTCCTTCCTCCTGTCGGATCTGGTCCGTGCTCAGACGCTTCGCATTGCGAATTTCGGGAATTTCGATCTTCTCCACGGAACAATAATGCTGAAGTCGTTTAAGGTATTCGTTTTCAGCTTCGATGAAGTACTTTTTTACGGTTTTCCCAACACAGATCACTCGGATTTTCATATCACGAATATAGTGCATATCTTGTCGATAAGTTCGGCCGGAATCTCCTTGGACTTCGGCACTATATTTGTAAGTTTAGGACGCAAAATGATTCGCCATGCATTTGATCTTTTCAATAATGACAGCCATTGCACTCTCGATCGGAGTTGGAGAAATTCCATACAGCGCCATCGAACGCGGGTTTGAAACAAATAACCCCAATGAGATTGTTAAACATGGAAAGGAAAAGATCCTGATCAATATTCAGGGGAAAGAAGGTGCCTATAGTCAATCGCAGGCGGGGCTTGTTTTGAAAGACTTTTTCACGCGCAATCCCGGGAATAAATTTGATTTTTATTTCAAAGGAAAAGAGTCCAGTGATGGCTCTTTTGCGATTGGGAATTATTTCAGCAGAGGAGGCGAATTCAGGGTCACCGTCCACTTTAAAAAACTTGGCAACGATTATAAGATCGAAAGTCTTACGATCGAAAAATCCTGAAGATTTCACGTAGCCTCATTCCTTCTATCCGTATCTTTGCGGGTATGATCAATGAGATTATTCAAGCTGCTTTACAGGAAGATATTGGCGAAGGCGATCATTCCACGCTCGCCTGTGTCCCTTCCGATGCGGAGGGGTCGGCTCGTTTGCTGGTAAAGGATAAAGGCATCATTGCCGGTGTCGAACTGGCCGGGCGAATTTTCAGGACGTTTGATCCCGAACTCCGGTTTACTGAATATATCAGTGATGGGAGTGAGGTAGCCCCGGGCGATATTGCGTTTGAAGTGGCTGGTCGCTCACGCTCGATTTTAAGCACCGAACGTTTGGTATTGAATTTCATGCAGCGGATGAGTGGTATTGCCACGCAAACGAGAGAACTGGTTGATCTGATCGAAGGAACAAATGCCCGCCTGTTGGATACGCGGAAAACCACGCCCGGCATCCGCTACATGGAAAAATGGGCCGTGCGGATCGGGGGAGGATACAATCACCGCTTTGCACTTTACGATATGATCATGCTGAAGGATAATCACATTGATTATGCCGGAGGGATTCCGCAGGCGATTGAACGAACGCGTGACTATCTGGAGAAGACAGGGAAGGAACTGAAAGTTGAAATTGAGGTTCGTGATGAGGAGGAGCTGGAGCAGGTGCTGCGCGTCGGAGGTGTTGACCGGATCATGCTGGACAACTTTTCACCGGATCGTATTCGTCAGGCACTTTTGCGCATTGATGGGAAGTATGAAACGGAGGCTTCCGGGGGAATTACGCGTGAAACCATTAGGTCGTATGCCGAAACGGGGGTAGATTTCATCTCTGTAGGGGCATTGACCCATTCCGTAAAAAGCCTTGATATGTCGCTTAAGGCGACTTTTCACTGAAGATCATCAAGCAGATCATTTTCCTTTTCGGGGCCTTTTGCCAGACTTTCCGGGAGAATAAAGGACAATCCCACAATGATCAGTCCGGTTACGATAATATAGTAGCCGAACGGCCAGTGCATGATCAGAAAGATCAATCCGGCAAACACTACAATACTCCCTGTCCAGTAAAGAAAGTTGTACAAAGGGCTGTTTTTCCCTGATTGAAACGAAAAGAGGTTCAAAAGCAAGCCGAGAGCACCACTTCCGATAAAGATGTACCGGGCGGTAAAAAAAGAGATGTAATCACGGCCAACATTTGCAAAAAGCACAATTGCCATCAGGAAGGCGATACCAAAGCAAATACCCGCAACTTTTTTCAAAATCATAAGAAAAGATAAGCTTATTTTTCGAAAGGAGTGATAATGTTGCTAACTTTAGTGTTGAACACAATAAAACCATTGACCAATGAAAAATGCTTTTGCACTATTTACGGTTTCACTTCTGCTTTTTTCATGTGGAGGCGGTGCTGAGCCTGAAACAACAGAAGGCGAAGGGGTATCCACAGAAGTAAGCGAGAAACTCGAGACAGAACAGGAATTGAACAACCAGGTTCACGAATTACACGACGATCTGGATGATATGTTGGAAACATTATAATCTACGAAATTGAAGACCATGAAGAAAATTGCTTTTATCGCATGTTTGCTGCTGGCAGGTACCAGCATGGCACAACGGAATAAAGTGGAGGTTAATAAGCAGGAGGGTGAAAAACTCGAAAATGTGAACAAGACTTCCCCGAAGAAAAATGAGCTGGATAAGCCGGCAGTAACTACAGGTGCAAACTCAACTACTTCCCACAGTACTTCCAAATCAGGAGGAAGTCATGCGGCCAGCCGTACGTCTGAGGAGTTTCAGTCAAGCCTTGACGGTGTTGTTCGTTCAGAATTCGGAAAAACACGCTCAGCTGCCGCTGCGGAAGCTCCGAAAAATGATGAGGAGGCGAACGCACGAATCAGTGAATTGAGAAGTAACTCGAAAAGCGGAATTGAAAAGGCGGAAGAGAAGATTGAAATTGCTCGCGCACGCCTTGATGAACTGAAGGCTTCAGGAGATCTTTCTGAAGATGAGTACAACTCTAAAATGGATGAACTCAACGAGATCGAAAAGCGTAAGGATTCATTGAAAAGTTCAATGAAGTAATTCGTATAAGATAAATGGAAGGGCTGTCTGAAAGGACGGCCTTTTTTTATTGCCTCTATTCTCTATTGCCTTGCGCGGATGTAACCTTGGATGTCCAGAAGGAATTCGACGTCTTCTTCCAATTTGTTACCAATGACCACCACATTTGCACCGGCGTTTGCAAGGTCTTCCAGTTCTTCTCTTGAGCGGATTCCTCCGCCAACAATGACTGGTACGGAAAGTTCACTGAGACTTCGGATGACTTCGGCAGGCACGTGATTGGCAGCGCCGCTTCCTGCATCAACGTATGTTATCTTTTTTCCCTGAAGGATGCCGGCTTTGGCGGTATTCAGGATAATTGAGCGCTTGTCACCCGGAATCGGTGTGGTTTGACTAACGTATGCCACCGACGATTTGGTTCCGCCATCAATCAATAAATAGCTGGTCGGTATCACTTCAATGTCCATTTCATACAACTCCGGAGCAGAGAGTACGTGATGTCCGATGAGGTAGTCCGGATTTCTCCCCGAGATCAGACTGAGGAAAAGAATGGCATCTGCTTCCGGAGAAATTTGATGCGCTGCACCCGGAAAAATAACCAGGGGAATTGAACTGTGTTGCTTTAGGAAGTGAACGGTTGAGGTAAATTCCTCGCGCGTTACAGTACTGCCTCCAACAAAGAAGAAGTCAATCTTCGCAAATTCGGCGCGTCGGATGAATTCACGGAAAGCCTCGCGGTTCGAACACTTTTCAGGGTCGATCAGGACAGCAATCTGTCCTTTATGCGCGCTGATGCGATCAAGTATGTCGGATTTTTTCGACAATCGGTTCACTGTTTATTGAAACGATAAGACTGTTTCGTTCAAAGATATTCAATTTAACGAAAATGTCTGCTTCGGGATTCACGATCTGCCCGGACCAGTTGTCATCATTGTCTCTTGTCAGGAGAAGTTCCGTCTTAAAATGGATCTTCTTTCGTCCGGCCAGTTTGTAGAGTGCTTCCTTTGCCGACCATATCCGAGTGACAACATTCGGATCGTCGATCGCAAATACTTCACGTTCGTGTTCGCTGAGGAACTTGTCCTTTAAAGTAAGAATGTTCTGACGCGGGGCCTCGAGATCCAGTCCAATCCTGAAATCATGATTCAGAGCGATACCGACGGCATTTTTGCAATGGCTGATCGAGATAAAACCTTCGTCTTCTATATAAGGAGCACCGTTTACATCATAATGTATGTGCGCGAAGCCGAAGATCTGATGGCGCAGGATCCGGGTGGCTGTAAATTCCTGTTGTCGCATGATGTGTTGGAAGGCAAGCATGCGCTCCACTTCAGTTGGCGTAAGGTACCGGGTATAGGCGCCAGGGTCGAAATCCTTAAAAAAACAAAGGAATAAGCGTGTCGGTCCGAGTTGATGCTCTTCAATATGGAAGTCTTCAGGAAGCATTTCTGATCACAAAAAAAGGGGTTTTTCGTCTGCTTTAAAAATTAGACATGTATAATTGTCAGCCAAAATGAATTTTCCGTTTAAAATGGGCGATTCAAACTTTATATTTTTGTTAAGGTAAGTTAAGGAAATACTAATTTATTTTTTTTTAACATACCATGATTGCGAGTGAATTTTTCTATATTTACGCGCTTTCAAGAAAAGCAACGTTTAATAAACAAACTGCACTTATGTTACTAAAACTGAACTTAATCATTGTAAGCGTCTTGCTTACATTCACTTATGGTTTTTCTCAGGCTGGTCTAGGTTCGATTAAGGGTACGGTGATTGATGAAGACACAAAACAACCCGTTCCGTTTGCAAAGGTGATCCTTAAAAAAGAGGGTCAGGTGAAAGGTGGAGCCAACACTGATTTTGATGGAAATTTTCAGATCAACTCCATCGAAGTTGGTGAATATGACCTGGAGATCCGAAATGAGACAGAGGGGTATCAGCCACTTCAAATGGAAGGGGTGATCGTGAGCTCTGAAAAAACTACATTCCTTTATGATATGGCCATCGGCAAAGCCAAGGATGTAAAGGAGCTTGAAGAAGTTCAGGTAATTGCTTATAAGGTACCACTGATCGACCGAAACGGAGGTGCAACGGGGGCGACAGTGACCCGTGAAGATATTGCACGACTCCCGACACGTTCCGCTGCAGGTGTTGCGGCAACAGTTGGAGGGGTTAGTTCCAATGAAGGTACAGGAGATATCAGTGTCCGTGGTTCGCGTTCCGATGCGACCTATTTCTATATTGATGGTATCAAGGTACGTGGATCTTCGAACCTTCCGAAATCAGCGATTGAAGAGGTAACGGTAATTACCGGAGGTCTCCCTGCAAACTACGGGGATGCTACCGGGGGTATTATTTCGGTAACAACACGTGGGCCTTCTTCCAAGTTCTTCGGTAGCCTTGAAGCAGTAACTTCAGGATTCTACTTTAATGGTAAGGATCCGGATGGTTATGATGGAAAGGTGATCGGATTGGATAAGTATGGATACAACCTCGTGGAAGGAATGTTGTCCGGTCCGCTGTGGATGCAAAAAGATTCAACAGGTAAGAAATCAAAGCCGCGTCTCGGATTCCTCCTTTCTGTAAACTACACAGATCAATTGGATAACCGTCCGTTGCAGGGTGGTGCATACCGTATCAAGAAAGATGTTCGCGATAGCTTGTTAGCAGCTCCTCTTCGTCCTTCAGGAACTGGAACAGGTGCACTGTATAACGCATTGTTCCTCCGTCAGGATGACTTTGAAAACGTGAAATGGCGTATGAATGCACGTGCATCTACGCTTTCCGCTCAGGCAAAGATTGATGTGAATACCGGGCCAACAGTGAACATTTCCTTCGGGGGATCGATGAACTATGGTTGGGGAAGCATTTATTCGCGTTCAAACTCGCTGTTCAACTTCTCAAACTTCGGAGCATACAAGTCGCTTGACTGGAGGGTTTTCGGTCGTTTGACACAGCGATTCACCAACAACACTGAGGGTAGCAGTTCCAAAATCAAGAGTGCATTCTACTCGTTGATGTTCGACTACTCAAAATCAAAAGACGATAACTACGATCCAAAACACGGTTACAATGTATTCAACTACGGTCACGTAGGAACGTTTACAGAGGAGCGTACACGTACATTTGCGTACAATCAGGAAACACACCGTTATGAGCAGGATGCAAACGCAGCGGTTTCAAAAATCGAGTTTGCGGCATCTGAAACAAACCCAATGCTTGCTGCTCAGACGCAACAGTACTTCGGTCTTTATGATTATGCTGAATACTGGCAGGATGAGGAGAACTACCGTAACCTCTTTCAGGTGCAGCAAGGAAATGGTCTTCGTAACGGAGATGCTCCTCAGGCAGTTTACTCTATTTGGAATAACATCGGATCTCCTTATAACTATTTCGGTAAAACTGAGAATGATCAGATCCGTGCAACAGGTTCCGGTGCTGTAAACATTGGAGACCACTCTATTCAGCTTGGTTTCGAATACGAGCAGCGTTATGACCGCGGTTGGACTTCCGGAACAACTACAAGTGGTAATACAAACGGTCCGATGGGATTGTGGACAATGGCACGTCAGCGTGTAAACCAGCACCTGCAGCAGATTTCTGATACTCCATCACGTATCTACCAGGTAGGTGAAGATATCTACGTTGAGTACGATCCGGCAAACGCAGGATATGCTTATCAGAGTGGTACAGGAGAATATGGTGGTCAGAAAAACAACGACGAGCAGTCTTTCTTTGATTTCAACCTCCGTCAGTACCTTTATGAAAATGGTATGATTAACAGTGGAGTGGATGGAATTGAATACATCAACATCGACCAGTACGATCCGAACATCTTCAAGATGGACTGGTTCTCTCCGGACGAATTGTTGAACAGTGGTAACTCACTTGTTTCTTACTGGGGATTCGATCACACAGGAAAGAAAGTGAAAGGTCAGACAGACATCAACAACTACTTCAACGAGTTTGATGAAAATGGAAACTACAAGCGTTTCGTAGGTGCTTACCAGCCAACTTATATTGCTGGTTACCTCATGGACCGTTTCTCTTTCCGCGACATCGTATTCAACGTGGGTGTTCGTGTGGACGTATTCGATGCGAACCAGCCTGTATTGAAAGATCCTTACCTCGTATACAACGCGAAGACTGTACGTGAGGCGAAAGAAGAACTTTCAAACGATCCGTCAAAAACATGGTTGGAGGCGATCCCTTCATCAATGGGTGATGACTACGTGGTTTACGTAAACGATGAGTTTAACCCGAATGCGATCACAGGTTACCGTAGCGGAAGCGTATGGTATAATGCAGATGGTATTGAAGTAGAAGATCCTTCAGTTGTAGAAAGTCCAACAGGAATTATGCCTTACCTGCAAAACCCTGGACAGGATACACCTACAGCAGATGCGTTTGAAGATTACAAAGCACAGGTGAACGTAATGCCACGTATCTCCTTCTCATTCCCAATCTCGGATGAGGCGTCTTTCTTCGCGCACTATGACATCCTTACCAAGCGTCCGACTTCAGGAGTTCGTTTCGATCCTTTCCAGTATCAGTTCATCAACCAGCGAAGCGCTATTGTGAACAACTCGAACCTGAAGCCTGAAAAGACAATTGACTACGAACTTGGATTCCAGCAGGTATTGTCAAAGACTTCATCCTTGAAGATTTCTGCGTTCTACCGTGAGCAGCGTAACATGGTTCAGTTGCAGAATATCATTGACGCATATCCACGTCAGTACAGAACGTTTGGTAACCGTGACTTCGGTACGATTAAAGGGATGACTATTTCATACGACCTTCGTCGTACCGGAAATATTCGAATGACAGCGAACTATACGCTCCAGTTTGCGGATGGTACAGGTTCCAGCTCTACATCGGCTTCAGGTCTGATCAATGCTGGTTTGCCAAACCTTCGTGCGATCTTCCCTTATTCGTTCGATCAGCGTCATGCATTTGCAATTACATTTGACTATCGTTATGGTCAGGGGTCAGATTACAACGGTCCTGCCATCAAAGGAACAAACCTGTTTGAAAATACCGGTTTGAACATTATCTCTCAGATTTACTCTGGTTCACCTTACTCGGCGCAGACTACAATTACTAACGAAGGTCAGTTCTCACCAAACAACGCAGGTCTTGATGGTACCACAAACGGTTCCCGTCTTCCATGGTCTTACCGACTTGACCTCGTTCTTGACAGAACAATCAACCTCGAGTTCGGTAAAGGAGACAAGAAGCGTCCATCTTTCCTGAACATTTATCTGCGTGTTACAAACCTTTTCAACCAGTTCAACGTGTTGGGTGTATACCGTGCAACAGGAAACTGGGATGACGATGGTTACCTGGCAGCAGCAGCAAGCCAGACATCTATCCAAAACCAGGTGGATGAGCAGGCATTCAGAGATTACTATACAATGAAAATCCAGGATCCTTACAATGTAAGTTCTCCGCGAACTATCCGCCTGGGTCTCAAATTAGATTTTTAATTCATAATCCGAAGACGTCACAATTATGAAAAAGCAAATAATAGCTATAGTTCTTGGTACAACAGCAATGTTGTGGTCAGGCAGTGTGTTAGCATATAAAGGACCGAATGACGATCCTTCAAAAGGTGATGGTGGAGCTAAAGGAGCGAACTGTTCTCCGGCGACAGCCAAGATTACAATGCAATTTAACGATGTTAGTGCATTGATAGAGCAGGGAGGTAGCATGTGGCAAAACCGTGCTACGAGTGTTTCCGCATACGAAGTTCCTGCCGGAAGTGGATTGAAAGTGATTTTCGCCGGAGCTCTCTGGATGGGAGGAACCGACGTAAACGGTCAGTTGAAACTGGCTGGTTTGACCTTCCGTACCGGTAACGATTTTTGGCCTGGTCCACTTTCAGTGAACCCTGGTTCTGGAAATTACGATCCTACATCGCCTGTGGGTCCGGATGCAATCCGTGACTTCGGTCAGGCAACAATTGATGCAGATCAGTGTTTGGCGTATGATAAGTTCTACACCATCCGTAAAGCGGAAGTAATCAAGTATTCTTCCTGGTGGGCTGCGTGTAACGGACCGAATGCGGATCCTTCACTGTGTGATGAGATTGAGAAACCGGATAATGATGTCCTGAACCGTATTTATGGGTGGCCAGCTCATGGTGATGTGTCCCGTGGACAGGATTACTGGTTGGCACCATTCTATGACAATCCAGACGGACCTTCCGGAGTTGACGGAGTTTATACACCGGATGATGGTGACACTCCTTGGTACGATGATATCCTCAACCGTGATGATATCGAGTGTGGAATTGACCGTCGTATCTCACTTTTCGGTGACGAAACGCACTGGTGGGTTTTCAATGACAATGGAAACATTCACGGTGAATCAAATGGTGACCCGATTGGTATGGAAATTCGTGCACAGGCATTTGCTTTTGCTACGAACGACGAGGTGAACCGTATGACGTTCTACAACTATGAAATGATCAACCGTGGTACACAAGAATTGCAGGATACGTATTTTGCTCAGTACATTGACTCTGACGTTGGATACTATAAAGATGACTACACAGGATGTGACGTTTCCCGTGGTCTCGGATATATGTACAACGGAGATAACTACGATGAAAACAACGGTGGTAACCTCGGGTACGGTGACAACCCACCGGCTGTAGGTTGTGACTTCTTTGAAGGACCTTATCAGGATGCTGACGGAATTGATAACGTAGGACCTTATTTTGATGCTTTGGCTGATCAATGGGTGGTTCCTACAGTGCAGGATGCACTCGCTGGTGGAGGTATCGTTTATACCGGTATCGGTGTAGGTTACTCTGACGGGATCATTGACAACGAGCGTTACGGAATGCGTCTGTTCACATACTATACGAACGGTGCAGCACCGGCGGTAAGTGACCCGAACAGTGCAAACCAGTTCTACAACTATATGAGTGGTTTCTGGGCGGATGGTCAGCAGATGGTATTCGGAGGTACGGGTTATCCGAACTCTCCGGGATCTACTACCACTCCTTCCACATATATGTTCCCTGGAGATTCTGACCCGCTTCACTGGGCGACCGGTGGTATTGATATGGGCTGGGACTGGAGCGAAGTTGACAATGACGGAGCAGGAAACGGTACAGCTGCGGATGACCGTCGATTTGTACAGTCTGCTGGTCCGTTTACACTGACTCCCGGAGCAGTAAACAACATTACAGTTGGTATCGTATTCGGTCGTGGATCGGATGGTACTGCAATCGGTTCTGTTGATGCGATGAAACGTGCAGATACGAAAGCACAGGCACTCTTTGATGCTTGTTTCCGTATCCTTGAGCCACCTTACGCTCCTAAACTGACAATTCAGGAATTGGAAAATGAAGTGGTACTCGTATTGACAAACCCACTGGGTTCTAATAACTACAATGAAACGTACTATGAAGAAGATAAGATCAATATCGTTGATCCTTCTGTAGACCGTTTCTATACATTTGAAGGTTACCAGATTTATCAGTTGGTAGACGATCAGGCATCTGTTTCTGACATCGGTGATGAAACAAAAGCTCGTTTGGTAGCTCAGTGCGATATTGAAAACGACATTGAGGATATCATCAACTTCGACTTCGATGAGGCACTTGGATTCTCTATTCCAACTTTGAAGGCAGATGCAGCAAACGAAGGTATCAAGCACTCTTTCCTGATGACAGAGGATGCCTTTGCTCAGGGAGACAAGAAGCTTGTAAACCACAAGACGTATTACTATGTGGCTGTGGCTTATGCGCACAACGAGTTTAAGAAGTACGATCCGAACGATCCGTTGTCTTTGGATGGACAGAAGATGCCTTACATTTCTTCTCGTCTTGCTTACGACGGTGGATCCATTAAGTCGGTAGCTGCTATTCCGCACAACCCTGCACCTGAGGCAGATGGTACGATTCAGAACATTTCGTATGGTTCCGGTCCGCTGATCCGTCGTCTGGATGGTTATGGAAATGGTGGTCGTGCGATTGACCTTACCGAAAGTTCAATCAATACGATCATTTCTGCAGGGTTTACTGAAAACCCGGTTTACGATTACGGTCGCGGTCCGATCAACATTAAAGTGGTTGACCCATTGAATGTCGTAGATGGTTACTTCGAATGTAAATTCCACTCGTATCAGTCTACCATTACAAATGCTGCTGATACTGCTAGTTGGACAATTTACCGTTACGCAAGTGAAGGTGGAGCATTGATTGATTCGGTAACTTCTGACAGAACAATTGGTGTGAAACCGCAGACGGGTGATTACTTTGGAACAAATAATGAACAGATCATTGCCGATTGGGGTATTTCTGTTCAGATCAATCAGGATCCGTACTATTTCCCAGAAGGAGCTACGGGAGGTCCTGAATACAAAACAACCACATTGCTTGAAGCATCAATTAATTATGCTGATAGTTCGAAGCGTTGGTTATCCGGAGTTCAGGATCAGGATGCATTCTATCCGACAAACTGGATTCGTTCCGGTGAATACGATCCGACAAGCCCGGACGACTGTCTTCCTTCAGGAGCCGGTTATGTAGATTACCTGGATCCATGTATGTATGGAGATGAGTTGACAATTGACGTGAACAAGGAGTGGGCAAAAATCCTTGGAGGAACAATTGCTCCGCACCGTGTTGTAGGATACCAGTCGAGCTACATGCCAATGGCTTACTACAACTATAGTTCAGTGGCGGCGGCACGTAAGAATTCATCCATCAGCTTCCTGCCAAGTGTGGACATTGTCTTCACTTCGGATAAGAGCAAGTGGACACGTTGTCCTGTGATCGAATTGGGCCGTGAGTCTGCGTTCAACGTAGGTGGTGCTCAGCCAGGACAAATGAGAAAGAGTCCAAGTGTGGATAAGAACGGTAATCCTGATGGAACCGGAACAGGAATGGGATGGTTCCCTGGTTATGCGATCGATATCGAATCCGGAGCACGCCTTTATATGGCATTTGGAGAGAACTCTTTCCTCGTGACAGACAATGGAGCTGACATGATCTGGAATCCAAGTGAGCGTTTTGTAGACGACAATGGAGGACCAATCATGGGAGGTATGCACCCTGTCTACGTATTCAGTTATGGGCACAAGTCGAAAAACAACTACGTACAGGCATACGATTACCCTGCATACATTCCTTCAGATGCTGAAAACCTCGCAACAAACGTTCTGTACCAGAACATGCTGGCAGTAGAGGCAAACGATGCAACAATGAAGCGTAATGTTTATGGAAGCATCAGTTGGGTAGCTTATCCGGTATTGGCTCCGGCAACCGAATTGCTTTCTACAGATGTTAAAGTAAGTCTGCGTGTTTCGAAGGAATACAAAACATTCACGGATATCAATAACCCGACGGGTGGACCTAACGGAGGAAGACCAATGTACTCCTGGAGCATGGATGATATCATGACGCAAACGGGAAGTTCGGATAAACTGACCAGCGTACTTGACATCATCAATGTGGTACCGAACCCTTACTATGCTTATTCAGAGTACGAGCGTAACCGACTGGATACACGTGTGAAGATCACAAACCTTCCTGAGCGTTGTACAGTGAAGATTTACACAGTGAATGGTAAACTCGTGCGTACGTTCAAGAAAGATAGTCCGATTACATCATTGGATTGGGATTTGAATAATGCCAAAGGGATTCCTGTGGCAGGAGGTGTCTACCTCATACATGTCGAAGTTCCTGATATCGGAGAAGTCGTATTGAAGTTCTTCGGTGGAATGAGACAAATTGACTTACAAGGAATCTAATAAGACTAAAACAAGTTGAAATGAATAATTCAATGGTTAAGATAAAGAATGCATTGTGTGTGGGAGCAGCGATCTTTGCAAGCTTCGCGGCAACTGCAGGAAATGAGGATCGTGTTGGTTCAGCCGGTGCATCTGAGATGTTGGTAAACCCGTGGGCACGTAGTACTGCGATCGGGAATGCCGGAATCTCCAGCGTAAACGGTCTTGAAGCTACCTTCATCAACATTGCAGGATTGGCATTTACAGACAAGACACAGATCAAGTTCAATTATACCAATTGGATGGGTAGTGCCGGAATTTCTCTGAACAGTGCGGGACTCGCTCAGCGCGTTTCCGAATCAGATGTGATTGCGGTAAGTATTCAGGCAATGAGTTTTGGTGACATTCCGATCACTACGGTAGCAAACCCGGAAGGAAACATCGGTTTCTTCTCTCCGCGTGCGAATGTATTCAACGTTGGATATGCCCGTACATTCTCCAGCTCTATTTATGGGGGGATTAATTTTAAGGTGATCTCTGAGAACATCTCGAACCTCAAGGCAAATGGTATTGCGATCGATGCGGGAATCCGTTACGTGACGGGAGAGCAGGATCAGATCAAATTCGGTATTGCACTGAAGAACGTCGGACCTGTAATGAAGTACAAAGGTGATGGTCTTGCGAATCAGATTACTTATGTGTCTACCGGAAGCATCGCGACGCTTGAGCAGCGTGCGGCAACTTATGAATTACCATCTTTGCTTGCGATCGGTGGATCTTACGATTTCATCCTGAATGAAAAGAACAAGATCAACCTTGCTCTCGGATTCGTAGCGAACTCTTTCTCTTCCGATCAGTACGCGATTGGTTTGGATTATGGTTTCTCTGCTGAGAAAGTAGCGTTCAACCTGCGTGGAGGGTATGTGTATGAGAAGAACCTTTGGAGTGCTGAGAATCGCTCAAATGCGTTGATCGGACCTACTGCAGGTTTCTCTGTAGATGCTTTGGTAGGAGAAAACAAAACTGCACTCGGTATCGAATACGCAGTTCGTTTTGCCGGTCAGTTCGGTTTGGTTCACACAATCGGAGCAACGATCGATCTGAAGTAATCAGAATTTACTATATTTGATATACCAAGAGAGTCCATTTAGGGCTCTCTTGTTTTGTAATAAATACCACAACATGTCACAACAAGTCAGTTACTATACAGTAGAAGGATTGAAAAAGTTGAAGGAGGAACTGCACGAAATGGAATCGGTGCAGCGTCCGGCCATTTCACGCCAAATTGCTGAAGCTCGTGATAAAGGAGATTTGTCTGAAAATGCCGAATACGATGCTGCTAAGGAAGCGCAGGGCCTGCTTGAATCCAAGATTGCCAAACTTAAGGAGATCGTTGCAAATGCACGTATCATTGATGATTCCGACATTGACGCATCAAAGGTCTTTATTCTTTCCACTGTGAAGATCAAAAACGTGATCAACGGGATGGAAATGCAGTATACGTTGGTTGCCGAAAACGAGGCGGATCTGAAGGCGAAAAAGATCAGTGTCGAATCACCGATCGGGAAAGGACTGCTCGGAAAATCGGTAGGCGAGATCGCCGACGTTGAAACACCGACCGGTGTAATGAAATTTGAGGTCATCGAAATTTCCCGTTAATGACGATTTTTTCAAAGATTATAGCAGGCGAAATCCCTTGCCATAAGGTCCACGAGTCGGATGAATTCCTGGCTTTCCTCGATATTATGCCGGTGCAGAGAGGGCACGTATTGGTTGTGCCGAAGAAGGAGATCGATTACCTCTTTGATGTGGAAGATGATATGCTCGGAAGGATGATGGTCTTTTCCAAGGAGGTGGCACGTAAGATCAAAGCTGTTTTTCCGTGTAACCGGGTAGGTGTTACGGTCATCGGGCTGGAAGTCCCCCACGCGCATATTCACCTCATTCCGATCAACGCCCTGCATGATATGGATTTCACACGTGAAAAGCTGAATCTTCCGCATGAGGAACTGGCTTCGATTGCCGGTAAACTTGCTTCCGCCTGATCTTTTTTTTTCGTCAAAGGCACCACTCACACAATTTTGGAGCAAAATTTGAGGTTATTTAAGAAACCTCATTAATGCCTTTGTTATGCGCGGGAAGAAAATCAGTAAACTTATCGGTCGCCTTCTACCGTTTGTTGCTACCTCCGTGTTTGGAGTCTCTGCCATGGCACAAACAGAAGCGGAGCCGGTGAAAGTGCTTTTTGTTGGGAACAGCTATACTCATTACAATGATATGCCGAAACTGTTCCAGAAGGTGGCCGAATCAAAAGGAGAAAATCTGATCACCGAGATGGACGCAAAAAGCAGCCACACTTTTGAGATGCACTCAAAGCGACCGGAGTTGTTTGAGCATATCCGCAAACGAAAGTGGGATTTTGTTGTACTGCAGGGTTTCAGTCGTGAGTTGAGTTTCGCTCCTGACCACATTGATTCTGTATCGCTCCCTT
>JBNKYR010000005.1:0-41540 GCA_050300995.1 Crocinitomicaceae bacterium
CTTCGTTTCTACGAGAACACTGCCGCCTTCGATAGCATGCCGATCCATAAACGCCAGCGCACAGGCAGTCACACCCGTTCCACACGAAAGTGTCTCATCTTCCACACCCCGCTCATATGTTTCCACCCGGATCCCTTCTTCTTTTTCCAGCAACAGATTTACATTGATCCCTTCTGCATTAAACGGATCCGAATAACGAATCCGGCGACCGAATTCAACAACATCATACTGATCTTCGCTTTCCACAAAACGAATAAAATGAGGCGATCCTGTGTCAATCACATAATCATCTCCCAGGTGTTTCAACTCACTTACCGGCAACATCTCAAGTCGCACAATACCGTCCTTCAGTTCTGCGCGATGTACTCCGTCAATGGCCGAAAATGTCGTTCTTTCAGAGATCTTTCCCAATCGGTGAGCAAAAGCCACCGAACAACGCGCGCCATTTCCGCAGAAACTTTTCGAGCCGTCAGCGTTATAATAATCGACGTCAAAATCCACCCCGTCACCTTCGGAAAGCTTGATCAATCCATCCGCACCAACGCCTAATTTCCGGTCGCAAATAAAGCGTATCGCACTGATTGACAAATTGTCATACCGACCGTCAAAATTGTCCAACATGACAAAATCGTTGCCTGTTCCCTGGTATTTGAAAAATGAGACTTTCACGTGCTTCAAAAGTAAGCTTATCGGCGTTCAAACGCAACATTCATCTACCTTAACATTCTTTAACAGCTGACACATATGACAAAAAGGTGCTTTGGTGTTATTATTGTTACAAACGCAACACGAATCTTAAAAACGGAATAAAAATGAAAAGCAATTTGAGAATTTTCGGGATAGGCCTTATGGGAGGTGTTCTTCCAATGGCTTTGTTTATGATGTTTTCGAGTGGTCCGACCTCTCCACAATCGGACACAGTCTTGGGAGGTTCAACGGATAGTTACGGCATTCATACGAAATTCAATTCGATGGCCGGACTACCAACGGAAGACTTTGTAGCCGCCTCGGAGAACAGCCTGAATTCGGTCGTTCACGTGACGACGAAAGTGGTTACGACTTCCTTTCACCGTGACATTTTTTCAGAGTTTTTCTATGGCCCAGGTGCAGGTGGCCGTGAATTCAAACAATATGGTTCCGGCTCAGGTTCCGGAGTGATCATCACCGAAGACGGATACATCGTCACAAATAATCATGTGATCGAAGACGCCAGTGAGATCGAAGTTATTCTGAACGACAACCGAAAATATGCTGCGGAAGTTATTGGTACGGATCCCTCTACCGATCTTGCAGTGATCAAGATCAAGGAAAGCGGTCTGCAACCAATTCCGATTGGCAACAGCGACGCAATTCATGTTGGTGAGTGGGTGCTCGCCGTCGGAAACCCTTTCAACCTGACATCTACGGTAACGGCAGGAATTGTTTCTGCAAAGGCACGTAACATTAACCTGCTTTCAGAGCGTTCAGGCGCGGATATCGTACCAATTGAATCGTTCATTCAAACGGATGCGGCAGTGAATCCCGGAAACAGTGGTGGTGCGCTTGTAAACACCCGTGGAGAACTCGTGGGGATTAACACAGCCATTGCTTCCCATACCGGAAGTTATGCAGGATATTCATTTGCAATCCCTGTAAACCTCGTCAACAAAGTTGTTGCCGACCTGATGGATTACGGAATCGTACAACGTGGTTTCCTTGGGGTTCAGATCTCTGACATCACACAGGAACTGAAAGAAGAAAAAACACTGCCGGATACGAGAGGTGTATTTGTTGCCAAGGTCGTAGAAAACGGAAGTGCGGAAAAAGCGGGTGTAAAAGAAGGAGACGTCATTCTGAAAGTAGGAAGCAAGGATGTGAACTCCGTTGCCCAATTGCAGGAAGAAGTCGGAAAACGACGTCCCGGCGATAAAATCCCTGTTACAATCCGTAACAAAAAAGGAGAAGAAGTTATAAAAGAAATCGTTTTGCGCAACCGCGACGGAGAGACCACTTTGGTTTCCAAGGAGGAGGTTGAAAAAAATGCTGCGCTTGGTGCAACATTTCGCGAATTAACGAGTAAAGAGAAAGACGAGTTGAATGTTACGTACGGAGTGAAGATAAAATCGTTGAGCGCCGGGAAGCTAAAATCCCTTGGACTGACCGAAGGAATGGTCGTCACCAGAATCAACAACGAGCCCGTAACAAGTGTGGAACAACTCACAAGTAAGTTGAATGGCCGCAACAGAGGCGTATTGCTGGAGATACTTACCGAAAGTGGTAGAAAGGATTATGTAGGCTTTGGCCTTTAATGTTCTGAAACATACTCTTTTCATGGCACCTTGCGTGTTAGAAAATTGTGAATTAAATTTTTGGAAAACATTATCTTTTCGTCGTATCTTTGCCTTCGCTTTGTGCGGGAAATTAAAACGTAGAGGACCAGAAGTGTATGAGACAACTTAAGATTACAAAGTCGATTACCAATCGCGAGAGTCAGTCACTTGACAAATACTTGCAGGACATTGGTAAAGAAGAGTTGATCACAGCGGAGGAAGAAGTAGAATTGGCTAGAAAAATCAAGCAAGGAGACCAAAAAGCCCTTGAAAAACTTACCAGAGCCAATCTTCGTTTCGTTGTATCGGTTGCAAAACAGTATCAAAATCAGGGTTTGACTTTACCTGACCTTATCAACGAAGGCAATTTAGGTCTTATCAAGGCGGCACAGAAATTTGATGAAACACGTGGATTCAAATTTATCTCTTATGCCGTGTGGTGGATTCGTCAATCAATTCTGCAGGCTTTGGCTGAGCAGGCTCGTATTGTACGTCTCCCCCTGAACCAGGTAGGATCTTTGAATAAAATTAACAAGGCGTTCTCGCGACTTGAGCAGGAATTCGAGCGTCCACCTTCAGCTGAAGAATTGGCTGAGGCACTGGAAGTTCCGGAGGACAAGATCAAGGAAAGCCTGAACGTATCGGGTCGCCACGTATCTATGGACGCACCACTGTCAACTTCGGAAGACGGAGGTACACTCATGGACGTTATGGCCAACAGCGATTCACCAAAAGCGGATCATTCCCTGATGGCTGAGTCGTTGCAAAAAGAGATCGAGCGCTCTTTGAGCACGCTTACCGATAAAGAACGTGAGATTATTCGTCTGTTCTTCGGTATCGGGATGAATCACGGACTGACCCTCGAAGAGATCGGTGCGAAATTCAACCTCACGCGTGAGCGCGTGCGTCAGATCAAGGAAAAGGCGATCCGCCGACTTCGACATACGTCGAGAAACAAATTACTGAAAGCTTATCTCGGATAAGAAATCAAAACTGCCCACCACTGTGGGCAGTTTTTTTTTATAAACTATTTAATATCAAATTCATACAAACACATGGAAACAGCGATCGATTACGAAAAGGAACTCAAATCGCACATTGAACAGGAAAGAGCCGCCGTGCGACTCTCAAGCCGCGTCGGAGAATTGTTGTACGACAAAGGAATTGAACTTGTTTTCTTCAGAAACCATCTTACCGATGTAACTGTCGCTGAAATTCTTAAACTGCATGTATACTCGCAAAGGGTTGTCAAAAAACCGGTGGACATCTTCACCAGTGCTGACCTTGCAGAGGAACTGCTGAACTTTGATCTCGCTCCTGCCAAGATCGATATTGGTAAACTGGCAAGTGAATGGATCAGTGAGCAAGGCAAGTACAGCTCAAAAGCTGATTTCCTGAAAAACAAACTGGCAGGTTTTGAAGCTTCCAATGCTGTTCCATTTGAACCACGCGATGTCATTCTTTACGGATTCGGACGTATCGGACGTCTTGCTGCGCGTGAGTTGATCAAGCAGGCCGGTAAAGGACAACAATTGCGCCTTCGTGCGATCGTTACACGTGGTAATTCGGAAGCTGACATGATCAAACGTGCTGCGTTGCTGAAAAACGATTCTGTTCACGGTGCATTTGATGGTACCGTTACCGTTGACACAGACAATGAGGCATTGATCATCAACGGACAGATCGTAAAAATGATCAGCGCAAACAATCCTGAAGAAATTGATTACACCGCATATGGCATCAACAATGCGCTTGTAATTGACAATACCGGAGCATTCACTACACGCGAAGCATTGGCTCGTCACCTTCAATCAAAAGGAACATCCCGCGTTTTGTTGACTGCACCAGGGAAAGAAATTCCAAACATCGTTTACGGTATCAACCAGGGAGAGTTGGATCTTGCAAGTGAAAAGATTTACTCAGCCGCTTCTTGTACAACCAACGCCATTTCTCCGGTTCTGAAGGTTGTCAATGACAAATTCGGAGTTGTGAAAGGCCACATCGAAACCGTTCACGCTTACACGAACGACCAGAACCTGTTGGATAACATGCACAAGAAGCCACGTCGCGGACGTTCGGCTGCCATCAACATGGTGATCACTTCTACCGGCGCCGGCAATGCTGTAACCAAGGTTATTCCGGAACTGAAGGACAAGCTTACTGCAAATGCCGTACGTGTACCAACTCCAAACGGATCGCTCGCAATCCTCAGCCTTGAGCTTTCCAAAGCAACTTCTGTGGAAGAGATCAATGATGTTGTTCGTGATGCAGCTCTGAACGGAGAGCTTGTGAACCAGATCTATTACGCCACAGATCCTGAGCTGGTTTCCAGTGATATCATCGGAAACACTTGTTGTTCCGTATTTGACTCAAACGCCTCTATCGTTTCCAATGATGGAAAGAACGTGGTTCTTTATGCATGGTACGATAACGAATACGGTTATACCAAGCAGGTGATCCGTCTGGCAAAATACATTACGAAAGTACGTCGGGCGATCTATTATTAAGATCATCAGGCACTCCAATTTAAAATCCCGCAACACTTTTGCGGGATTTTTTTTGCCATCTGTCACTTTCTTCCAACCTTTTTCACGGACTCACGTTATCTATGTATTTGATAATCCTTTCGATATGCGTAATATTCGACTGCTTGCCGTCATTACCTTCCTTCTGATCGCTGCCTCTTGTCGCGAGAGTAGTGTGACGTACGATTATCGCCTTTATTACGTAGGATATTATTCCTTCACGGATATCTGCGATTATTCCGGACCGTATGGCGAAGGAGTCGACACACTATACTACGAAGGCCTTGTCAGATGTTATGCAGATCAGGATTCAAGCGAGCATTTTGTGCTGGATGATGCTTCCATTCCGTCGGGTTCCAAGATTGTGATCCAAATGGACGAAAAAAACAAGACCTTTACCGTACTGAACGAAGATGGAACATTTGTAACCCGCACGGGCACCGATTTCAAGCAAAGCGGGCGTTTCAATAAACGAAGAGACAGCCTTTTTATGTTCCGCCACGTCAGTCCTGACTTTGACGACATCACCCACACGATCATCGGCGTCCGCCACTATTGATACGATTCCGAATACTGTTAAAGTAGCCGGTTAACCTGTTTTTCTGACCGCGTATTCGTATCTTCCTGCTATCATGCTTTCACGGGTATTATTTCATTCTGCACATTTTGCAATCATCGTCTCTTTTTTGACATGTTCTCTCTTTGCACAGGAAACAAACAATCCGATTGTCCGGGATAGTATACGCCTGATGTGCGATCAAATTGCCGCTGACAGCATGGTTGAAACCGAATACGTAGGTGAGGCCGGAATGCTGAGCAAACAATGGCAGCGCTACGAAAAATTGCTGGCTCTCTCTTCCGATGAAGACCTGGTGGACCTGACCGATCATCCGTCTCCTGCTGTTCGTCTCTATTCGTACTACGGACTCACACGCAGAAATCCGGAAATGCTTGTGGAAGCCTTACGCAATCACCCTGATGACACTGCGACAGTGCCCACCCGCAACGGTTGTCTGATTGGGCAGGAAATGGTGGTCGAGGCTGCGATCGTGTGGGCTCATGAATTCTGGGTCCGTGGAAACCCTTCCGGTATGAGCAAAGCCGACAAAATGTACCTTCACGACGAATACATCGCTGTGATGCAACGAAGAAGGGAGCGTTCTCGCGCACAACGTAAGCAGGAAAAGTAGGAAGACGCCTCCCTGATCAAAAGCCCCGAAACACCTCCCCTCCGCGTCTACCAACACAAAGAACATGCAAGTGATTTCGAAGGATTCCGGAGCAGGTTGTTTCCGGAAACCGACATGCAAGATTCTCCTCTCCTACCGATCCTGACACCGGAAAACACTGGTGTCCGAACATCCATCGTGAATCCTGAAGAAGGATTTTTCTTAACTTGGGCGACCGATGAGCGATCTCCAGTACACCAACGGCGAAGAATTCGAAAACAAGGATTTTTCTGAAACACCTTTGCCTTTGGGCGAGTACGAGGAATGTACCTTTCGCAGTTGCAATTTTTCCGGGGGCGATCTCTCACGTTCACGCTTTATTGACTGTGAATTTATTGACTGTAATCTGAGCAACGCCACTGTCTCCGGCACTTCGTTTCAGGAAGTGGTTTTCCAAAACTGCAAAATGCTCGGTCTGGCTTTCGAAAAGTGCAATGATTTTGGTTTTGCTGTTCGCTTCGAACGGTGTCAACTGGATCACGCCTCTTTCTACCAAATGAAACTTCGGCGCACCTCGTTTGACAACTGCCAATTGCAGGAAGTTGATTTCACTGAAACGGAACTCACCGAAAGCACTGTCCGACATTGTGATCTGCGGAATGCCATCTTTGAGCAAAGCAACCTCGAAAAAGCGGACTTCCGGGATTCGGTAAACTATTCGATCGATCCGGAGATCAATCGTGTAAAGGGAGCCAAATTCTCTATTCCGGACGTTATCGGTTTGCTCGATAAATACCAACTAGACATTGATACAACTCCTTAACCAAGAACCGGAAATCGTTCTCCTGCCCGCTACCAAACTCGTTGGCGTAAAAACAATGATGTCCTTTGCCAACAATAAAACCGGCGAAATCTGGCGACGTTTTATGCCTCAACGATCCGGAATCGAAAACCGAATAGAACCGAATCTGTATTCCGTAGAAATCTTTGGAGACACCGGATTCTTCAACGCTTTCGATCCGAATCAAACTTTTGAAAAATGGGCCGCCATCCAGGTGAGCGAAGCCGGAGAAATTCCGGAAGGCATGTCGATACTGGATATTCCCGAAGGACACTATGCTGTTTTTCAATACAAAGGAAGAGCAAGTGAGGCTTTTGACACCTACCAGTACATTTTCGCAACCTGGCTCCCACAATCGTCCTACGAACTTGATGACCGTCCACATTTTGCACTTATGGGCGAGAAATACCGCAACGACGATCCGGAATCCGAAGAGGAACTCTGGATTCCGGTACGCAACTGATCATTTTTTTCGCATTTTTCCTTCCAGTTGTAGCGCGAAACGCACATAAATATTTCTTCCCGG
Source organism: Crocinitomicaceae bacterium (assembly GCA_050300995.1). Taxonomy (GTDB): domain Bacteria; phylum Bacteroidota; class Bacteroidia; order Flavobacteriales_D; family Crocinitomicaceae; genus UBA4466. Next base: position 7,371 of record JBNKYR010000005.1, read on the forward strand.
TGCAGGAATCCCGTTTTGCTTCAGACGTGACAAGTGATCAATGTATTGTGTATTGAATACATTCTTCACCCCAAGCCCAATAGTCAGCATATCCTGCTGAAAAAACGAACCGTTCAATCCCACATTGAGCACATGATATCGTTTGCCCGGTGTTTCAAGATTACTGATACGGTACTGGTCAAAATAGAATCCATCCTGCAGCACCAGGTTCATCGCTTCCCGATTCGCCTTCCAACCAAAGGTAAACTTCACTTCATTGGTGATACGTGCCTGAGGAATAAACGGAATGGCCGCTCCGTGCTGATCTTGTGCGTACAAAAACGAAAACGCAGGAATCCAGTGCAGCCAGTGGGCAAAATGCGGATGATAATGCCCGGCAAGATCAACTCCTGCAAACCAGGCCGTTGGCAACTGATCGTACACATACACCGGTAATTCATTGATCACAGAATCTGTTCCACGGAGGTAAATGAAATCCTGGATCCAACTCACAAATGGATTCACTACGAGTTCGATGTGCTCCCCGTGCAACTCATCGGAAATGTCCAATTGAATTGCCCGTTCCGATTTAAGATCTCTGTTTCCAATCTCATAACGAAGTGCTCCGTGATGCTCCCCATCCGTCAGCAATTCTGAAACATGCGGAATACGGAAGCCACTTGAAAGATTCACCCGAAACGTGTTCTTTTTGGCATCACGAACCGTTCCCAGCGCAAAATTAAGTGCAGAAGTATTCTTTCGGAAAAAGAGACTATCTTCCTGCTCTCCAGCCTCCAGGTAACGAAAATCATAGCGGCCTCCTCCCTGCAAGCTCCATTTATCCCATTTGCCATAGGCGATCAGGTAAACACCATCGTCTAACTGGCGCGTATTCGGGATCAACTCTTCCTCGGTACCTGTATTTCGGTTCGTTTGTACCGCACCCCGAAGTCCTGCAACAAGCTCCAGACGCTCATTTACGGTTGCCTTGTACCTTAGCGCATAGGAGCCTGTATGCAGGTTCAATTGCATGGCAGCAGTATCCGGATTGTCCTCATGTTCAGCAAGTCGATTAAAGCCGTAACCAAGCAACAGACGAATCTCGCTCCGCTTTCTGAACCATTTGTTTTCCCAGGATGCCAGATGATTCTCATAGCGCTGAAAAGGAGCTACAATTCCACGTGCCTGCGTATCGATGGAAAACTCTTCATGCTCCTCCTCTTCTTCCCCATCCTCATGATGATGTTCACCTATGATTCCGACATACTGACGACTGTATACGTAGCGTAAATGTGTGACCCACTGCTTACGGTTTGCACCCAGCGCAAATTTCCCGGTGTAGCCATTGAACCGCGAATTTTCGACGTAATTGCCATCGGGTACCTGATAATCCGCATGGTTGATATAATTTCCCGCGGCATTGAACCGAAGGCTTTTTCCTGAGACCTTCACCTGGGCAAAACTGTTGCTTCCCATAGTATTCGACTCAAAGGTCGAACCCGTTTTCACATTGAAGCTCCCTTGTTTCGCGTAAGGTTCATCTTCAAAATAGATTACGCCTCCAAGCGCATCTGCACCGTAAAGTAAAGAAGAAGGCCCTTTGATCACTTCTACCGATCCGATGCCCAAACTGGTGATGCCGATGTCGTGGTCTCCACCCCACTGCTGGTTTTCCAGACGAATGCCATTGAGCAGGCTGACCACCCTGATACCCGACATTCCGCGCACCACGGGCTTGGACACACCATTGCCTGATGCAGCGTTGTACACACCGGGAATACGTTGCAACAGTTCTCCGGTACTCGTCCCAACAATTTCATTCAGTTGATCCATGCTCCGGGATTCCACATAGGTAGCATTCCTTCGCTGTAAACCGCTCCGTGGCGTGGAAACACTTACTTCGTCCAGCTCCAGATGGCGATGCTCCACACGAATTACCAGATCTTTCTCATCCGGATTTAAGGTCAATAAAACAGTCTCGTATCCTGATGCTGAAACCTTCAATTGAAATTGTTCCGGGAGTTCATGCGTAAAATCAAACTTCCCGTTTTCATCGGTTACCACACCAATTTGAAAATCGACGAGTACTACCGAAGCAAACGGCACCGGTTCTTCTGTCTCCCGATCCATTACAGTCCCTGAGAACTGGGCGTTCGCACTGCCAAACACCAGACATATCATCGCCGAAGCAATGCATTGAATAATTTTCATGTTAAAATGATTTTCTTAAATACTGAATTTCCCGGAGAATCCATGTTCTCCGAACTTACGATAGGATTTAAGAAAATGTGGGAGGTCCCCTGGAAGCGACATGTTCAACCGAATTGTCGGCATTCCATGTTTTTGCTGAAATAACTTTCTCCGAAACAGAAAACGATGTATAGGTCAACGGCAGTTCGATCGGAGAACCAAGCGTGGTGTAATCGAAATCACAGATGAAGCATTTTTCACCGAAAGACAACTCACCGTGATGGGCTGCAACGTCCGTGTGATCGTGCTCATGAAAAAAATCTTTTGGCGCAAAAATGAATGCGAAACTTGCCATCAGCCAGTATACCAGAATTTTTTTCACGATACAAAGGTACAAAAAAAGGAGGCTGAGCCTCCTTTCATAAATTTCATCAACTATTATCGTTGTATCGAAAGTCGTCGGTTAATACTTTCATTTCCTGAACGAATACACACCGTGTAAACCCCTCCGGCCAATTCAGAAGTGTTCAATACATGTTCAATTCTTCCGGCTTCCAGCCCTTTCAATTCTTCGCTACTTACCAACTCTCCCATCAGGTTGTAAACTTCAACCGTCGCATCCTGAGCATGAGTCGTACGGAAAACAACCGTCGCATTCTCTGCAGCCGGATTCGGGTAAATTACCGGTGAAAGCAGTGATGCTCCATTCTCTTCCAAACCAGCTGTACCCATGAGTGCATTGGCTGCCTGTAAAACTTCCTTTGAAGATGCCTGCACCCAAACGGCAACTCCCAAATCCGAAAATTCTTCTACCGAGTGCTCAATCGAATTATCGATCGGGTCTGTCGCATTTGGCGGGAGACGATAGGTGCCCGGAAAAGTAAAAGACAGATCATAATGATTTGTATCACCAATGTTCATTGGATAGATCACGGTACCAGTCGTTGAAGGCACCATTTTTTTCATGACATGTTCGAACTGTGTTTCACCATTCCCACCGGTATTGTTGTAAGTAGTGTACTCGTAAATCGCGACGTACAAACGATTACCCGGGAACATATCAATAAACGATTCCAGATCTACCTGAATGTCCACTTTCTGAGCGGCCTCATCTACCTGATAGTATGCACGCAAATCCACTTTCGGATCCACAGCGTACGAATTGTTCAGGTCACTTTGTCCGATATTGCTCGGATTACCGTCGAAGATCAAGCCTCCGTCCACAAAAGTTTCCGGAATACCACTAACGCCATAGCTATTTCGACGGGTATTCCCCTCACTGGTGAAGTACGGATCACCGCTTCCCGGCCAGGACATCTGGTATTTTAAGGAAACGTACTTTCCATCATTCTGGCCGTTTTCCAGCACACTCTGGAGTTGCACATTTCCAGGATTGCACGGAGGGCAGGTCGACGAAGTAAAAGTCTCTACCATCGCCACGCGTTCTACCTGTCCGAATGATACCGTAGCTATACACAATGAGGCAAGCGCTAGTATATTTTTTGTTTTCATAAGATCGAGTTTATTAGTTAAATATATCAAATCCACATTCAGGAAACAACCTGATTTCGGTATTGGATGAAATTCCTAACACTTGGCTGTTTTCTTTTTCCTGCCGATGCGTCCCCTTTCCTCCATTTTCTCAATGTACGGTCGGATATCCGGCACTTTGCAGGAAGTTCCTCCCATGAAGACTTCCACTTTACCAATGCGGTCACCAGCCGCTTTGCACGCATCAGTCAATTCCGGAATGGCACCTCCCAACGCTATCACAAAGCCGTTCATTGTATATCGTACGCGGTTCGGTGCGGAATGGATCTCCTTCTCGACCCGCTCCAGTAAACGCTTCATGAGGTCTACGTCGACGGTATCATTTGCTGCAATTCCCAAATGGGCTCCCAGCGATGCCCAGGCACATTCCTGCAACTTCTCATTTTTCGAATCTATCCATTGCGTGCACAAATCAATGCAAAGCGGACTTTCCGCCACATTCCATGCCACAGCGTACTCAGAAACCATGTACCATCCGGCATTCTCAGCCCATGCTGTTAATTGTTCAGCCGTAAAAGCTTTTGGGTCGGCAATCAATCCGGCCAGGTATTGTGCATCGGAATTTCCGGTATTGTATAGTGCCAGCGCCAATTCCTGATTGTTTCGCTCCTTTTTCTCAATGGGCTTCAGATCGCCCACTTTTACTCCGAAAAAGTTTCCGGGAGCACCATGATTCGTATAAATTTTACGCGTTTGTTCACTTCCCTTGCTTTCAAGGTAAGCCATTACTTCCTGCAGATTCATCCTGATTATTTTATTCCTGCCTCTTTCAGGCACTTTCGAACCTTTCGTTCGTGCTCTGCGCGTTCTTCGGGAGTGATATTCGGATTCTGCACGAGAAAAGCCTTGCACTTCTCCTCGATCACATCAAAACGAGCTGATAAGCGGTCGAATTCAGCATCGGATACCGGCTTCGAGAAAGCTTTATTGATCGAGTCGTTTTTGACTACACACGTACAAAAATCCCATTGTTCCCCATACTTTTTCTCGATATCTATCAAACTCTCCATAAATTCCTGAGAATGTTTGTCATCGACTTCCGACATATCAATCTTGGAAATGATACGTTCTTCTAAAGTATGAACCGCTCTGATCTTTTGCGGCCCTTTTCCTTCTCCCTGATTTCCACCGGTTCCGGAGCATCCCGTACAACTAATCACGAATAAAATCGTTATATTGAAGAGATGTGGTCGCATAGGTTAATAATGTTTGGCAACAAATTTGCGCTAATATTACAAACTTCCAGGGAAATAAAGCCTGTCAAAAACACATTAATATGTTAAGAATTTTCATGGTATGGTTCTCATTGAATTTTCTGGCAGTTGCCTATTCGCAAGAGGATTTGGCAACACTGAAAGTTCAACAGATACCTGAGATGCGTGCAGACAAGAATTTCAGCCGGAAATACAAGCGCCAACTTCAATTACTCATTCGTACCTATCCGATGGCATTAAAGGCCAAAGAACTGATCGATGAATACGAAGCTGACCTTGCCGGAATTGAAAAAAAACGCAAGAAGAAAAAATACGGTCGTCAGGCTCATGGCGATCTGAAAGAAGAATTCACCTACAACATCCGTGATCTCTATCGCAGTGAAGGAGATATCCTGATGAAACTTGTTCACCGGGAAACCGGAATGACAGTGAAGGAGATCATTGAAAAATACAAGGGAAATGTGAGTTCAGATGTATACTCCGGCATGGCGAAGATCTGGGGACACAACCTGGAAGACACATTTGACCCTACCAATCCTGAGACAGACGATTGGATCACCGAACTTGTTATTCAGGACATCCAGGCCGGTCGTATTGAATTCGACCTGGAAATGAAAAAGATGAACAAGGAGGAATACAAAGAAAGTATGCAGGATTATCGCGAAAGAAGACGCGATTCGAAAAAGAACTACCGCAGCCAGAAACGCGATCGGAAGAAAGAAAAAAAGGACTGAAACAGTCCTTTTTTTTAATTACTTGCGGAGCAAATCCTCCGGCGAATTCGAAATCGCCGATTTATCCACGCGTACCTTTCCGCTTTCGAAAGATACCAACACTGTAGATTCGGATACTTCCAGTACTTTCCCGTGAAGTCCGCCAATGGTTACTACTTTGTCGCCCACTGACAATCCTTCCCGGAATTTCTTCAGTTCCTTTTGTTTTTTCATTTGTGGCCGGATCATGAAGAAGTAGAATACTACCATGATCAGGACCAGCATAACTATTTGATCCATAACAATTCTGATTTTCTGGTTTGCTTATTTTTTCATTACAGATGCCCGGACAATTACCTGGGTCACCGAATTTTCTGTGTTCGCCACGATGTTCACGGCTTTATTGATCACACCAACACCGGTCTGTTGTGTATCCACGTGCGCCAAGACTTCTCCGGTTTCTCCCGGTTGAATCGGTTCATCCGTATAATCAGCTACCGTGCAGGAACAACTTCCTTTCACCTCACCGATCACCAACGGATAGTCACCCGTATTCTTCAACGTAAATTTTGCAGTGATCTTTTCTCCCATAAAGACTTCTCCGGCATCAAATACCTGAGGAGTTACCTCCATCGTGGTTTTATTGCCAACTTCGACATGGCCATTTCCGCCACACGCTGCCAGAAGCAGGCTCAATACAAATATTGCTGTGTATTTCATACGTTTTAGTTTATCAGGCCTCGGCCCACTTTCTTAATTTTTCCTTCGTCAGACAGTCGCTGGATTGCCTTATCCAATACCCCATTAATGAATCCATTGCTTTTCGGGGTACTGTAGAACTTGGAAATCTCAATGTATTCGTTCAGCGTTACCTTCGTCGGAATGCTACTGAAGATCTGCAACTCAGTGATTGCCATTTTCATCAGTATGATGTCCATTTTCGCAATGCGATCAAGTTCCCAATTGCTGGTCAGCTCATCAATCAACTGCTCATTCTCCTTATCGAATGCCACCGTTTTTCGCATCAACTGCTTTACAAAATCCAATTCGTCTTCCTCGTCCTTAAACAACGGTAAGATTTCATTGGAGCCCTCCGGTTCAAATCCTTTGATCGTCTTCAACACCATCGAACACGCCAGATCAATGTCATCCAGCCAATGAATGCTTCGCTCCTCGAAAAAGTTATACAACAACGGAAAATTGGCGATTTCCGTTTTGAAAAGTGCCAGTGCAAATGCACGATCCTCTTCGAATCCGGTCACCTCATTGTTCATATAACTGTCATAGACCTCCGATTCACGAATGTGCAGGTACATTTTCCGGAACATTTCATGGTTCTCATCCCCTACCCAATTCACTTTTCGTTGCTCGGAAGCATGTCGCAAAGCAGGAAGTGTTTCAAGTATGTGAATAATGCCACTATCCACAAACTTTCTGTTCGGATGCAGGTCTTCATCGTTCGGCCGGATCTTCTTCTTGTTTTCCTCCATGCGGAATTCACCGATGGATTTCAACTCTGAAAAAGTCAGCAAAAGATAAATGTACAGGTCATAGATACGCTCCAGCGAGTTCAACATTTCACGTTCTACCTTTCCGTAATCCTCTCCTTCGGATTGGAAAAAGGCGTAAAGGGCCTGAAGTACTTTGATGCGTAGATGGCGTCTGTTCAGCATTCAGATTTATAAAGGAAGTTTCACTTTACCCATCGCTTCGATACGTTCTTCTGCCATTTTGTTGGCAATCTGATACGTTGGCACATTCTCGTTCTGTGAACGCTTCACAATCGATAAAATAGTATCGTAAATGTCGTTTGCTTTGCCCATTGCCCACTCGCTGCTCAATCCGGCAACTTCAGAGTATACATTGATCACTCCACCGGCATTCAGTGCGAAATCAGGTGCATAGATAATTCCTTTTTCCATCACCATGCGACCGTGAATGTCTTCCTGCTTCAACTGGTTGTTGGCAGCTCCTGCAATGATCGAGCAATTCAATCGCGACAAAGTATCATCGTTTACCGTTGCGCCAAGTGCACACGGTGCGTAAATATCCATGTTCACATCGTAGATATCGTCCAGGCCAACAACGGTTGCTCCATACTTCTCAGCAACACGCTTCAAGGTTGCTTCATGAATATCAGAAATGTACACTTTCGCGCCTTCTTTTGTCAGAGCCTCCACAAGGTATTCTCCCACGTGACCAACTCCCTGAACAGCGACAACTTTTCCTTCCAGTGAATCCGAACCGAACTGCAATTTCGCACACGCTTTCATTCCCACATAGGTTCCGTGCGCAGTGACCGGTGATGGATCTCCACTTTTTCCCGGAAGTCCGGCAACGTGCTTCGTTTCCATGCTCACCCAGGTCATATCCACCGGGGAAATTCCCACGTCTTCCGCAGTAATGTATTTCCCTCCAAGGCTGTTCACAAACTTTCCGAAGCGACGGAACAAAGCTTCCGATTTCATGCTGCGTGAATCACCAATGATCACCGCTTTTCCTCCTCCAAGGTTCAAACCGGAAATGGCATTCTTGTAGGTCATCCCACGTGAAAGTCGCAGCACATCATTCAGTGCTTCCGTTTCACTGGTGTAGTTCCACATACGCGTACCACCCAATGCAGGGCCCAAAACAGTGTTATGTACGGCGATGATTGCTTTCAGACCTGTCTCGTTATCGTTGCAGAACAGCAACTGTTCGTGATTGTATTTGCTCATCTGAGCAATGACAGGGTTTTCAATGAGGTTTACGTCCTCAATATTTTTTACTTCAAACATAGCAAAGCATAAATGTTATCTCAACTTTGGCTACTTTTACAACGCTTTGTAAAGAGCCTCGCAAAAATAGGAAATTATCAATGAAGTCTCTGAGCTACCTCAACAAATATTTACTAAAATATAAATGGCGTTTACTGCTCGGGGTTCTCTTTATCATTGGCACAAATTATTTCAAGGTTGCCACCACCGAATCCTTCGGAAATACCACAGACGAACTTACCCACTGGAACGACACCTATGATCAGGATGCCATCCTGTGGTATGCGTTGAAAGCCGGCGGAGTCTTCATGCTCCTGGCACTCATTTCCGGAATTTTTCTTTTTATGACCCGCCAAACGATCATCATCGTTTCACGCTTCATTGAATACGATCTGAAGAACGAGATCTATGCTCATTATCAACGATTAAACTACTCCTTTTTCAAGAAGAACAGCACCGGAGATCTCATGAACCGCATTTCCGAAGACGTGAGTCATGTACGCATGTATCTCGGCCCCGGAATCATGTATACCGTGAACCTTTTCTTCCTGGCAATCCTCGTGATTTCCAGTATGGTTCAGATCAGTGGAAAAATGACGCTCATTGTACTGATCCCTCTTCCGATCATGTCCTTCATCATTTACAAGGTTGCCTCGCGCATTAACAGGATCAGCACCACCGTTCAGAAGGAACAATCCCGGATGTCCACCATCGTGCAGGAAACTTTTGCCGGGATCCGCGTGGTAAAAGCATACGGACGGACACCAGAGACCGAGGCTCGTTTCAATCAGTCGGCAGAGAGCTACAAGAATAAAAGTATGCGCCTGGTACTGGTAAACTCACTGTTCATGCCCACAATCTTTGTGCTGATTGGTATCAGTACCATCCTGTGTATTTATATCGGAGGATTGCTATTCTTCGAAGAAAGCATCACAGAGGGACAAATTGTTCAGTTTATCATCTTTGTGAATATGCTCACCTGGCCCTTTGCCTCCATCGGATGGGTCACTTCCCTGGTTCAACGGGCAGCAGCAAGTCAAGCGCGAATCAATGAATTCCTGAAAGAGGAACCTGAAATCGTAAATAAGGAAAAGTCGCCTTTCGAATTCAAAGGCCGCATCGAATTCAGGAATGTGAGTTACACTTATCCAAACTCTGGAATCCAGGCTATTTCCAACATGAGTTTCGTGATCGAACCCGGAGAAACGCTGGGCATCGTCGGAAAAACAGGAAGCGGAAAATCCACGATCCTGAAATTACTGATGCGCCAGATCGAACCGGATGAAGGACAGATTCTGATTGACGGGCAGGACCTCCGGGAGATCAATCTCGAGAATTTCCGGGATCAGACAGGCGTTGTTCCACAGGACGTTTTCCTTTTCTCCGACACGATCCGGAACAACCTGCTTTTCGGTAGCACTGAACAGGAAGTCAGTGACGAACGACTGGAAGATGTCACGAAAGCCGCACATGTTTACCATAACATTGTCGACTTCCGCGACAAATTTGACACCCTTCTCGGTGAACGCGGCGTCAACCTGAGCGGAGGACAAAAACAGCGACTAAGCATTGCGCGTGCCCTGATCCGTAAACCACGACTTCTGATCTTAGACGACTGTCTTTCTGCTGTAGATACCGAAACCGAGGAAATCATTTTGCAGAACCTGAAAAAGAATGCTGCAACCACTTCACTTGTAGTGAGTCACCGTATTTCCGCTATCCGAAATGCCACACGGATCATCAACGTCGGTGCCGGTCGCGTTATTGAATCCGGTACGCATGAAGAATTGCTGCGTCTGAATGGCGATTACGCCGAATTATACCGCAAGCAACTCGCCGAAGAAGCGGCTTAAGCGATTTACCATTGCTTCATTCAAAAAAAAACATCATATTTGTTCTGTAACATTAAGTACAAAAGTATCAGGGTTATGGAGTACGACAAGAATGATGAAGTGTATTCGAAAGTGGTGCGTGCAGGAAAGAGAACCTACTTTTTCGATGTGAAGGCGACGAAGGGACGGGATCTGTACATTACTATGACCGAAAGTAAAAAGACCTTTTCCGACGGAAAGGAATTTTACCAGAAGCACAAGATTTTCCTTTATAAAGAGGATTTCGAAAAATTCAGCGAGGGTCTGAATGAGGTTGTTGATAAGATCAGGGAATTGAATGAATCCGGAGAATACGGGCAGTCGGACGACCGCACTGATTCAGTGGAGAATTTTTCCGAAGTCTCTTTCGAGGACCTGTAAGCCGCTATTCACAGAGCTTAGCCACATTTCTTTTTTAACAAGCTATCAACAGAATTTCGGTTGATAACTACTCTAAATTTATCTGGTATTTCACAGGCATTACCGCTATCTTTATGCCTCAATTTTTGGATGAATGGGTAAGATCATAGCTATTGCGAATCAGAAGGGAGGTGTCGGAAAGACAACCACTGCCATTAATTTGTGTGGTTGCCTTGGTGTACTGGAGTATAAAACGTTGATCGTAGACGCTGATCCCCAGGCCAATGCCACTTCGGGCGTGGGTCTGGACCCGAAAAACACAAAAAATATCTACGACTGTCTGATCAATGACGTTGACCCGTCCGAGTTGATCATTCCAACGGATAACCCGAACCTGGACATCCTTCCTTCCCACATCGATCTTGTAGGAGCGGAACTGGAAATGATCAATCTTCCGAACCGTGAGCACATGCTCAAATTTGCATTGGATAAGATTCGCGACAAGTACGATTTCATCCTCATCGATTGTTCTCCTTCACTCGGATTGATTACCGTCAATGCGCTGACAGCGGCTGACTCTGTGATGATCCCTGTTCAATGCGAGTACTTTGCATTGGAAGGATTGGGTAAATTGCTCAACACGATCAAGATCGTTCAGGGACGATTGAACACCGGACTGGAGATCGAAGGGATTTTGCTCACCATGTACGACACTCGTCTACGCCTGGCCAATCAGGTGGTGGAAGAAGTTAAAATGCACTTCCAGGAGATCGTATTTGACACAGTGATTCACCGAAACACCAAACTCGGTGAAGCTCCAAGTTTCGGAGAAACAATTGTAATGCATGACGCAGCCAGCAAAGGTGCCATCAACTACCTGAACCTGGCCCGTGAGATCTTACAGAAAAATGACCTGACCAAGATTCCGAACGAAGACAAAAAAATTAAAATAGGCGATGAGCTCTAACACGAAGAAACGCTCTGCACTGGGGAAAGGACTGAGTGCGTTGCTTGAAAATGCAGACACGGACATCACAACGACGGGGAATTCCGCCATTGTAGGTTCCATTTCGGAGATTGCGATCGATAAAATAGAAGCGAACCCGTTCAACCCGCGTACGAATTTTGAAAAAGATGCATTGCAGGAATTGAGTGCTTCCATTGCGATTCACGGCATCATTCAGCCGCTTACTGTTCGTAAACTCGGACGCGATAAATACCAGTTGATCTCGGGTGAACGTCGTTTTCGTGCGGCACAATTAGCCGGGCTGAAAACTGTACCTGCCTATGTACGTGTGGCAAACGACCAGACCATGCTGGAAATGGCACTGGTAGAAAACATTCAACGTGAAGACCTCAATCCGATCGAAGTCGCTCTCTCCTATCAGCGCCTGATCGAAGAATGTAATCTGACTCAGGATCAATTGAGCCAGAAGATCGCGAAAAGTCGAACAAGCATCACCAACCACTTGCGATTGCTGAAACTTCCGGTGGAGATCCAGGCAGGAGTCAAAAGCGGTGAAATTACCATGGGACATGCGCGTGCGTTGGTTTCAGCCGGTGATGAAGAAACACAACTGGCACTCTACCAACGATGTGTGGAAGATAAACTTTCCGTGCGTGATCTGGAAGCCATCCTTCGTGGGGAACAGCCAGTCATTGCACCAACTGAGAAACAAGAGCGCAAAGCTCCTATCCCGGTTTCGGAAACGGAATATACGCTGAAAGAATACCTGAGTGATCGTCTTTCCACGAAAGTAGACATCCGGAAATCGCCAAACGGAACCGGGAAGCTCATTGTCAATTTCAGCTCGGATGTGGACCTGAACCGCATCCTGGAAATCTTATCAAAATGATCCGGACGGCCCTCGTTGTTGGCTTTCTACTTTCTTTTCAGTGTATTGCGCAAACCAGTGCATCTGCCCTTTTTTCATTTCACGGAGCACCGTCCGTAGTTGAAGAGGAAGAGCCTGTAAAAACAGATAGCGTTAAGCCTCATTCTGTCAAAACCGCAGTGCTGCTTTCGCTCGCTCCCGGCGGAGGACAGATCTACAACCACCTGGCCATGCCCAAGGGCAAGAAAAAAGCCTACTGGAAAGTTCCTCTCATTTATGCCGGGCTGGGAGCAACCGGGTATTTCCTCGTGAAAAACCAAAAAAATGTGACCTCTCTGCGTGATGAATACAACCACATGTCAGAAAACAACGGTGAGCATACGGAAAACTCTGAATGGATAGGTTATGACCAAAGCGGTGTGCTCACCCTGCACGATCAGTTTCAGACCTGGCGCGACCTTTCCATCCTTGGTGTCAGCCTCGTGTATATTCTTCAGTTAGTGGATGCTGGCGTGGAAGCGCACTTCGTGAATTTCGATGTTTCGCACGATCTGAGCCTGCAACTCGACCCGGTTTTATTGAATCCCGGGACACCCGGCTTGTCCATGACGTTTAAATTTCGTTAAATCCTTGTACGCTCTGATGAAAAACTTAATTTTGCTTCGTTACTGAAGGAAGATGAGAATCGCATTGATCGGATACGGAAAAATGGGGAAGACCATTGAGCGAGTGGCCCTCGAAAGAGGACATACGATCGCAGGTATCAGTAACAGTCAACAACCTGTTGATCAACTCAATTTCGACGATGTTGACGTTGCCATTGAATTTACCACACCGGATTTCGCTGTCGGTCACATCGAGTACTGCGTTGATCATCAGACTCCCGTAGTTGTTGGTACAACCGCCTGGAACGACGATCTGGATTACGTAAAGGATTATGTCACTCAGGGCAACGGCAGTTTGTTGTACGCTTCCAATTTCAGTATCGGAGTCAACATCTTTTTCGACATCAATCAACGTTTGGCAAAACTGATGACTCATCACCGTGAGTACCTCCCGTCGATTGAAGAGACCCATCACCTTCAGAAACTGGACGCTCCGAGCGGAACGGCCATTACACTGGCCAACGATATGATGTTTGCCAACGATAACCTCACCTCATGGATTCATAAAGAAAATGAAACGCCTGAAGTGAGTCCGGGACAAATCGCTTTGACCTCTTACCGTAAGGAAGGCGTCCCGGGAACCCATAAGATCAAATACCAATCAGATATTGACACCATCGAACTTATCCACACGGCACACAGCCGGGAAGGATTTGCCCTCGGAGCAGTGATTGCCGCCGAATGGATTGTCGGGAAGCGTGGCATTTACACCATGCAGGATGTCATCAAATTGTAACGTATGAACGCACTTTATTTCTATATCTTCCTTCTTGTCCACCCCTACCTCGCTCTCTGGTGGAAAAGTTTTGAGCAAGCAGGACGAAAACCATGGGAAGGTTTGGTACCGGTGTACAATTATTTCATCGCCTTCAGAATCGGATGTAAAAAGCCGTGGTGGTCACTCTTGTTGATCTTCCCGGGAGTACACCTCGTGATGTGGTCGGTTGTGAACACCTCCTACATCCGGCGTTTCGGTTACTATTCACTGCTGGATACGGTACAGGGTATTTTCTTCCCCTACCTTATCATGGCGAAGATCGCTCAATCGAAAAACGACATTCTTCCGGAGACTAACTGGGCGAACAGCAAAGAAATGGGAGATCGTGAATGGGGTGATCATCTTGCATTATTCATGGCACTTCCGGTGATCGGTCATGTAATTGCGCTCGGAATCGGTGCGGTAACACGTCACCAACCGGGTAAGAAGTCCAAAGTGAAAGAATGGGGAGACTCACTCATCTTCGCACTGGTTGCTGCAAGTATCATTCGTACGTATGTCTTCGAACCGTTCCAGATCCCAACCGGCTCCATGGAAAAAACGCTTCTGGTCGGTGATTTCCTCTTCGTGAACAAACTGGCTTACGGACCAAAAGTTCCGGTAACACCACTCTCCTATCCACTGGTGCACAACACTGTTCCATGGGTAAACATCAAATCGTATACGCAACTTGAAACCCTGAAATACACTCGTCTTCCGGGCTTTTCAGGCATTCAACGGTATGATGTGGTGGTATTCAACTACCCTTCCGGTGATACCGCGATCTACGATCCGCGTATTCCTGATGGATTGATGGGACACGATTACCACGATTACATCCTTCATGAAGCCCGAACATTGTTCGAGCAATCGGAAGATTACGGAAAATTCTACCGTCTCGCGCATGATTTCTACACGGACAGTATCAATACTGTCAATACGAAAGCTCCTGACAGCCTGAAAATTCCTTTGACGCGGGTAGACACACTGACGCGAAATTACATTTACCAGCGCTTCATCCAGGACCTCGAAAAATGGAAGTCCGAAGGACGCAAATACCTCGCCAGCGGATTGGCTCACGATAAATTTACCGGGAAGATCATTGAACATTATGGGGTGATCCCAAGACCGGTAGACAAACGTGAAAACTACATCAAGCGCTGTGTCGGAACTCCGGGTGATTGGCTTGAGATCAAATCTTCAGTTCTCTACGTTAATGGTAAACCTGCATTCAAAGCGGAAAACCAGAACCTGATGTACGTTGTATCCTATGACGGAGATTTCAACCAGAAATACATGGAAGAGATCGGAATGGATTTCGACCGTGGCGATTACGGTCGAATTGATCTGCACACTTACCGCATGCACCTGACGGATACTCAACTCGAAAAACTCAAAAAACGCTATGAGGACGCGAAATTCGAGTTGTACCTGGAGCCTCAGTATTCAGATGATCCTTCGTACAAACCGTATTATTATGAGCTGGTGGACAACCTCGGGCGTTTCCCGAAAGATCCTTACGTAAACAATACTACAACGGATTACACGAAGTTCCAGATTCCGAAAAAAGGCATGACTGTGCAGTTATCGAAGGACAATATCGCCTGGTATCGCCGCATCATCTCTGCTTACGAGGGACATAAACTGGAAGAAAAGAAAGATGGCATCTATATCGACGACAAAAAAGCAAGTTCATACACTTTTGCGATGAACTACTACTGGATGATGGGAGACAACCGCTACAATTCGGCTGACTCACGTATGTGGGGCTTTGTTCCTGAAGATCATATTGTCGGAAAAGCTTCCATGGTTTGGTTCTCCAAAAATCCATTTGGCGGTGTTCGCTGGGATCGTATGTTCACGCTCATTGAGTGATGATCCCCGTTCTACCCACGAGCTATTTCGGAAGTATTGCCTGGTTCAGACGACTGGTAGAATTTAAGAGCGTCCTGATCGAGGCCAAAGAGCATTTTCCCAAACAATCGTACCGGAACAGATGTGACATTGTCGGCAGTGAAGGAATTATCTCGCTCACAGTGCCCGTTACCAAACCCCAGGGGACGAAAACTCCAACGGAGGAAATCCTTCTATCTAATCACGAAGACTGGCGCATCCGACACTGGCGTTCCATTCAGGCAGCTTATCAGTCCGCTCCCTTTTTCGAATACTACGGTCCCGAAGTACATGATCTTCTGAATGAACCGCACGAGCGACTCATTGACCTGAATATGACCATCAGCCGACGAATCATTCAATGGCTGGATTTGCCCGTAGAACTCCGACCGTCGGAAAGCTTTGCTCCCATGACCGAAAACGATGATCGTCTTGTGCTGGTGCATAAAACCAGTTTTCAGGAAACCGAAACAGCTCCCTACATTCAGGTCTTTCCCGAACCGGAACATTTCCGTCTTTCAGTTTCTATTCTCGATGCTATTTTTTGCGAAGGACCAATGGCGCGTAATTTGTTATTCACCACAGATGAATAATCGTTAATTTTGTTCCAAATCAACCTCATGAACAAACAACTTCTCCTCCTGATCCTCCCATTTTTTCTGGGACTACCCTTGCTTTCCAATGCCCAGAAAGGTTTAGCAATCGGTTTTTACAACGTAGAAAATCTGTTCGACACGCTGGACACCCCCGGAAAGAACGATGAAGAATTTCTTCCGTTGGCAAAGTACGAATGGAACAGTGCCCGGTATAACGAAAAACTGGAACACATCAATAAGGTTTTTGAACTGATGGGAGAACCGATGATTTTCGGGATGTGTGAGATTGAAAATGCTGCTGTTGTTTCGGATGTTGTCGATCACGGAACGATGAAAGATCGATACGCTGTGGTTCATTACGAAAGCACCGATGAACGGGGAATTGACAATGCGCTCGTGTACAATGAAAAAGAACTGACCCTGAACAAATCAGGAATCATCCGCTTTGCCATGCCGGGAAATTCAGGACCAACACGAGATATTCTCTGGGCCAAACTTCTGCGCGGAAGCGATACGCTGATGGTGATGGTTAACCACTGGCCCAGTCGGCGTGGCGGGCAGGTAGAAAGCGAACCAAAACGACTCGTAGCGGCTACAGCAGCACGGAAATTCATTGATTCGGTCATGACGGTTAGCCCGGAGGTGAAGATCATCTTCATGGGTGATCTCAATGATTACCCCGATAACATTGCGCCTCAAATGGTTAGTAGTGTGCTTAAGCCGATGATCGTTCCCGGATCAGGAACCTTTGGAGGCAGTAACAGCTACAAAGGAGAATGGAACATCCTTGATCACATTATGGTCTCACCGAATTGCCTCAAGAAAAAAGGAACGTATGTCGTGAAAAAATCAGGAACAATTCACAGCCCTGACTTCCTGCTGACCGAATACAAGGGGGACACTGTTCCATTCCGCACCTATGGCGGAGGAAATTACCTTGGCGGCTACTCCGACCACCTTCCAGTATCAATTCGTGTTGGAAAATAATCAGTAGGTCGGCATTTGCGGCTCTACCACTTTTGCCCAGGCGTGAATTCCACCTTCCAGATTGATCAGCTGACCCATTCCTTTTGATCGAAGGAAATCAATTGCGGCAGCACTGCGCGTGCCGTGATGACATATCATCACTTTTGGTAGTCCGGTGTCAAGATCCTGCAAACGATCATTCAACTCGCCCAGAGGAATAGAAATGCTTCCTTCGATGCGGCAAATTTCGAATTCAAAAGGTTCCCGGACGTCCACCAATTGGACACTTTTTCCCGCCACCAGCCATTCGTGAAGCGTTTCCGGCGAAATTCCTTCTTCACGCTGTTCTTCTTTCAGTCCGCAGAAATCGAGATAATCCTCCTCCAAAACTTTCCTGGTGAAGTTCTCGTCATTTCTCCGAATGCGTAAAACACGATCCGTATTTCCAAGGAGGTCTGTCAGTAAAAGCTGTCCGCTCAGCACTTCACCGATCCCCAGGATGATCTTCAGACATTCTGTCGCCATACGTGTGCCGATCACACCTGGCAGGACACCGATCACGCCAACTTCGGAACAATTCGGGACCTGACCTGCCGTCGGAGGCTCCGGATACAAACAACGGTATGAAGGACCTCCCTCGTAATTGAATACGGATACCTGTCCCTCAAACTTAAAGATCGATCCGAACACAAGTGGTTTACCCAGAATGACGCTCACATCCCCTACCAGGTAACGCGTCGGGAAATTATCCGTTCCATCGATCAGAATATCGTATGGTGCACAAATCTTCAATGCATTCTCCGTCGTAAGTCGCTCGGCGTGTATATTGAATGCCACAAAGGGATTCTGCTTCGTTAGTTTCCGAACTGCACTCTCGGCTTTGGGTAAGCCCACATCGTCAAGATCGTACAAAACCTGACGCTGCAAATTGGTTTCATCGACCAGATCATCATCCACGATACCAATCGTTCCCACACCTGCGGCTACAAGGTATTGCAGCACCGGACAACCAAGTCCTCCTGCTCCGATCACAAGCACCTTTGCCATTTTCAGACGTTCCTGTCCTTCTATCCCCACATTGTTCAGTCGAATGTGACGAGCATAGCGCGTTATTTCCTGCGGTGACAAACTCATTGCAATACGGGATCCCAATCTTTTAGCACAGGCTCGTATCCCTTCGATCGGATGACCTCCATGAATTCCGCGGTCGGACGATTATCGTCGATCTCAAATTGTTCCAGATTGACATTCGGTTGGGAATAACCACCCGGATCGGTCTTCGAATCCGCGCTAACCGAAGTAATTCCCAGTTGAATGACATTGTCCCTGAACCTCGGAGATTCCCTTGTAGAAAGTGAAAGCTCCACTTCCTCATTGAAAATGCGATACGCACAGATCAATTGTACCAGCTGGCGATCCGTCATGTGCGATTTCAGATCCACACCACCGGCACATGGCCGCAGTCGCGGAAAAGAGATCGAATATTTACTCTGCCAGTACGTTCGTTCAAGGTAGTCGAGATGGGTCGCACAGAAAAAACTATCCGTACGCCAGTCTTCCAATCCAATGAGTACCCCGAGCCCCATCTTATAGATTCCGGCCCGGCCCAAACGATCGTGCGTTTCTGCGCGGTAATCAAAATTCGACTTTCGCCCTTTCGGATGGTGCTTTTTGTAATCCTCCTGATGATACGTTTCCTGATACACCAAAACAGTATTCACACCTTCCCCGATCAGTTGTTCATATTCATCCTGCTCCATTGGTTGGACCTCCATGGCGATGTGTGAAAAATAAGGCCGAATCAGACGAAGGGCATTCCTGAAATAATCCAGGCCTACGGTTTTGTTTGCTTCGCCGGTCACGATCAATACATGATCATATCCCATAGACTTGATCACCTTCACCTCATCGAGAATCTCCTGATCCGAAAGCGTTTTACGCGGTATTTTGACGTCAAGACTGAATCCGCAATAGGTGCAAATATTCTGGCATTCATTGCTGAGGTAAAGCGGAATGTAAAGCTGAATAGTCTTCCCGAATCGCTTTTGCGTCAGCTCACGGCTCAGTTGCGCCATCTGTTCCAGGTATGGCTCAGCTGCCGGCGAAATCAGAGCTTTGAAATCCTCCAGGTCACGTTTCGGCGTACGCAATGCACGCTCGATATCCGAAGCCGTCTTCCCATAAATAGAGGTTTTCACCTCCTCCCAATCCAAATGCGCTATGTGCTCCGTAAACTTCATTTAATCCAAAAAACTCGTCAGTGGGCTGCTCGCTTCTGCTTTCAATGAAACCTGTCCCAAACGTGCCTCATACGCCCTTCTTCCCGCTTCCACTGCCAGCCTAAAAGCGACCGCCATTCCAACCGGATCTCCTGCCACCGCAATTGCCGTATTCACGAGTACAGCGTCGGCTCCCAATTCCATTGCCTGCGCCGCATGCGAAGGTGCTCCAATACCGGCATCTACCACCACTGGAACGCGGCTCTGCTCCACAATGATCTCGAGGAAATCCAACGTTTTCAGCCCCTTATTGCTGCCAATCGGAGAGCCTAAAGGCATCACAGCCGATGTTCCGACATCTTCCAATCGCTTGCACAATACCGGATCAGCGTGTATATACGGAAGTACGATAAACCCACGTTTTGCCAGTTCTTCCGTAGCCAGCAGTGTTTCCACCGGATCAGGCATCAGGTATTTCGGATCCGGATGAATTTCCAGTTTGATCCAGTTTGTTTCGAGTGCTTCACGCGCCAATTCTGCCGCAAGGATCGCTTCCTTTGCCGAGCGTACCCCCGAAGTATTTGGCAGCAAATTGAACTGCTCATCTTTCAAATGACTGAGGATCCCGTCGTCCTCACGATCCACATCTACACGCTTCAGTGCAACGGTTACCAATTCGGAACCACTTGCCTTCAACGCCTCCTCCATGAGTTCACTGGAGCTAAACTTCCCCGTTCCTGTGAACAAACGCGATCCAAATATTTTATCGGCGATCTTCAACTGTTGCATCTTCCAATTCCTCCATTAAGTTCGTTATCAATTGTCGCACGTCGTCTGCGTCCGTAATCAAACCAGACACAGCGATCCCATAAATTCCGGTCTCCTTCAATTCGGCCACATCCTGCAATAGAATGCCGCCTATCGCAACGACCGGAACTTCGATTCCTTTATTTCGCAGGGCACTCATTATTTGATGATAGCCCTGAATTCCCAATACCGGGCTCAATTTCTCTTTAGTCGAAGTAAAGCGATAAGGCCCTACCCCAACGTAATCCACCCCATTCGATGCATGCGCAACGATGTCCTCCAGGGTATTGGCTGTACCGCCGATAATGAACCCCTTCGGAACCAGTTTCCGTGCATCCGCTGTGTTCATATCCTGCAGGCCCAGGTGCACTCCATCTGCACCACATTGCATCGCCACATCCAGGTTGTCGTTAATGATCAGTTTTGCACCATGGCGCTTCGTGATTTCCCGGCAGGCTTTTGCATCTTCCAGTAACTCTCCGAAAGCCACATTTTTTCTTCTCAGTTGCACCCATCGGACGCCTGATGCACAGGCTTCCTCACACAATTCCACATGTGAGCGACCCGGTGTATCCTTTGTTATATAATGTAGTTGTTCTATCATCGTTTATGCCAGGCCAAAAGCCCCTGATTACTTACCAATGCCTGCTCTGTGTAGCGCTTTGCCCGCAAGCAGGCTTTTAAAATCGGGTATCCCCGTTCAAGGTTTGCTGCCAACGCACTGGACAGAATACATCCGGAACCATGCTTTGGCCATACCCTTTTCTCCACCGGACGGAAATTGAATTGCTTTCCGCCAACAAATAAAAAATCACGCCCCGGATCCACCGCATTGTGCCCCCCCTTGAGGTACACATTGCAATAACCCGAAAGGTATTTCGCTCCTTCCATCGCATCTTCCCTTCCCGAAAGTCGAACAACCTCCTCCCAATTCGGTGTGATCATGAAGACCTCACGAAGAATCGCCTCCGGATCGGCCGGTACATGATTGAAATCAAAACCCGCACTGGCACTCAACACAGGATCCCAAATAATACGGGTGTTTTCCCCAAGGCGCTTTTTCAATTCCGGAATCATTCCCATCGAAGGGATCAGCCCCACTTTCACCGTGGAAAAACGAAAGCGCTCCAGAAGAATTTCCAGCTGTCCGAAGATCTCATCTTCCGTTAACCAGTTCACTGCCCGGAAATCGGCATCATTTTGAACGGTATTTGCGGTGTTTACTGCCATTCCAAGGAGCTTGTGCTGTTCAAATGTTTTCACATCTGCCAGCACACCAGCGCCACCCGAGGGATCAAACCCTGCAATTGTCAATATGTGAGAGCGTCCTTCTGGCATGCATTCATAATTGCATGAAACTGTTCAAACGGATCCGCTGAATTCCAGATACCTCCCAGCACGGCTACTCCCGCAAAACCCATTTTCCTGCAACGGTATACTTTTTCGGGAGTAATGCCACCCAGTGCGATCACGGGAATATCTGTCGAAGCCAGCCCGGCAGCCAGTTCATCTTCCGTATAGCGTGGAATATAGCCTGCTTTTGAAATGGATGGAAACACCGGGCTCAAAAACACATAACTGCAATTCATGTCAGGCATACTTTCCAGTTCTTCCGGCGAATGAAAGGAAGCCGAACGTTGCAACGGCCCCGTCAGGTAATCATCCCATTTGTCCTTATTGCGCTCGTTCAGATGAACACCCCGAACTTTATAGCGCTGTGTGAGCTCATAATGATCGTGCAGCACAACCTGTCCATGATATTGAGCATCCAGGCGATCCAGAAATTCAGCCGTTTTATCAAGATCCCAATCCGGTTTCCGGAGGTGAAATGTCTCAAGTCCGCCACGGAACATTTGTTCCAGGCGCAACATCTCATTCATTTCACCACTTTCACAGGATATCAGGATCAGTTTCACTCCATCAGTTTTTCAGGTTCCAGGTACACGTCGCCTCCCTTCTTGTGAAACTCACGTGCCTTTTCTTCCATTCCCTGTCGCAAGGCCTCGTCCTCCTCAATCCCATGTTCTTTTGCATAATCACGGACATCCTGCGTAATACGCATTGAACAGAAGTTCGGCCCGCACATAGAACAGAAATGCGCTACTTTGGCATTGTCGGAAGGAAGAGTTTCATCGTGGTACTCACGTGCGGTATCCGGATCGAGGGACAGGTTAAACTGATCCTCCCAACGGAACTCAAAACGTGCCTTGCTCAATGCGTCATCACGGTATTGTGCTCCCGGATGTCCTTTGGCAAGATCTGCCGCATGCGCTGCCAGCTTGTAGGTGATCACCCCTGTTTTTACATCGTCGCGATTCGGAAGCCCAAGGTGTTCTTTCGGTGTTACGTAGCATAACATGGCGCATCCGTACCAACCGATCATTGCCGCTCCGATTCCAGAAGTGATGTGATCGTACCCCGGAGCAATATCCGTTGTAAGTGGCCCGAGCGTGTAGAATGGAGCTTCTCCGCATTCCGCCAGTTGCTTCTCCATATTCACTTTGATCATGTGCATTGGCACGTGTCCCGGTCCTTCGATCATGACCTGTACATCGTGTTTCCATGCGATCTGCGTGAGTTCTCCAAGTGTTTCCAATTCTCCGAACTGAGCAGCATCGTTGGCATCCGCAATTGA
Organism: Crocinitomicaceae bacterium; assembly: GCA_050300995.1. GTDB lineage: Bacteria > Bacteroidota > Bacteroidia > Flavobacteriales_D > Crocinitomicaceae > UBA4466. Next base: position 30,378 of record JBNKYR010000005.1, read on the forward strand.
CCCCGGACGCAATCCGTCTCCCAGAGAGAATGCCACGTCGTATTGCTTCATGATCTCACAGATCTCTTCAAAATGCGTGTACAGGAAATTTTCCTTGTGATGTGCCAGACACCACTTCGCCATGATCGAACCGCCTCGTGATACAATTCCGGTAACACGTTTCGCCGTGAGTGGCACGTAGCGCAAAAGCACTCCTGCGTGAATGGTAAAGTAATCCACTCCCTGCTCTGCCTGCTCGATCAACGTATCCCGAAACAATTCCCAGGTGAGATCCTCTGCCTTTCCGTTCACTTTCTCGAGCGCCTGGTAGATCGGAACGGTCCCGATCGGAACAGGTGAATTCCGGATGATCCATTCGCGCGTTTCGTGAATGTTACGACCGGTAGAAAGGTCCATTACGGTATCAGCCCCCCAACGGGTTGCCCACACCATCTTTTCCACCTCTTCTTCAATCGTCGACGTTACAGCGGAATTCCCGATGTTCGCATTGATCTTCACCAGGAAATTACGACCAATGATCATTGGCTCACTCTCCGGGTGATTAATGTTGGATGGGATGATCGCCCGGCCACTGGCCACTTCCTGACGGACAAATTCCGCAGTAATTTCCTCCGGAATATTCGCTCCGAATGAATTGCCGGGATGCTGTGGGGTAATTGCCTTCTGTTCCTGCAATTTCTGATTCTCGCGGATCGCGATGTATTCCATCTCAGGCGTAATGATCCCTTTTCGTGCATAATGCAGTTGCGTTACATTGCTTCCCTCTTTCGCCCGCAACGGTTTCTTGAGGTGTTCAAAGCGCAGGTGATCAAGCCCCTGATCGTGCAATCGCTGCTGTCCGTATTCCGAAGAAATTTCCTCCAACATCTCCACATCATTGCGTTGCATGATCCAGTTTTCACGAAGTTTCGGGATGCCTTTGCGCACATCGATCTCTACGGTTGGATCCGTATACGGACCTGAAGTATCATAAACGGTTACCGGAGGGTTTTTCTCTTTCGTGAATTCTCCTTCCGCAAACATCGGTTTGGAATCTGTGAGTGCGATCTCTCGCATTGCCACGCGCACATCCGGGTGAATAGTTCCCTGTACGTATACTTTTCGTGAAGCAGGAAAAGGATCGCGTGTTATTTTCGAATCCTGTGATGGAACGATCTCGGTTTTCGCCATGTGTTCTCTTATCGTTTAACCGCCCTGGGTCGCGGTAATTACCAGAATATCGTCCTGTTCGTTCAGTCGGATATCCTTCCAGGCCGCTTTGGGAATGACTTCCTGATTGACCGCTACGGCTATTCCCTGCTTTTCCAGCAAGCCTTTTTCCTCCAACAATGAAGCAAGTACCTCACTCGTGGTATCCAAAGATTCGTTGTTAAAACGTACAAGCATAAGCGCACAATTGCGCGGACGGGAAGAAAGGAAAATCAACAGGATTTTTCACTTTTCCCTGCGCCCGCATTATCGGTTTCAGGTTCAAAGGGTATTTCTCAGCCCGCCAGGAGCACCCCTAAAGCATGATTCAAAAATAATGGATTTTGGAGTTACCCGGAACCTGAGTGCGAAATAGTTTTGAACATGTCCAAACGATGCTGTTAACTATATTTCCCTTCATTCATCCATGATGCGGCCGAATTGAATGCCTGAAATGAACCAGTACACTAAAAAAACATCCGAATGAAGCTTCCACCCACTCACTGCAATTCCTTGTTTCTTTCGCTCGGGAATTTGACCGTTTTTCCTTAAATTGCAATCTATCAATGTGATTATGAAATTCCTGCTTACCGGTATTCTGATTCTTCATATTCCGTCTGTCATCGGGCAGGAATTCAGTGAATCGGGAAAAGTGGTATCCTCCGATCGGCATATGGATGACAATTTTGGGCTGGCCACTTCCATCAGTGGTAATTATGCATTGATTTCCAGTCCGTACAACGATACAGGTGCTAATGGAGCCGGTTTTGAGAATGATGCAGGTGCCGCATACATTTTCAAAAATGATGGGTCGGAGAACTGGCAGGAAATCCAGAAAATCGTCGCCAACGACAGAAAACCGGAAGCGAACTTCGGGTATTCCGCTTCCATTGACGGAGACTACGTGATCATCGGTGCTCCCGGCGAAGTTTATGATGAATTTGTACAGGCAGCAATGACAGACGCCGGTTGCGCATACATCTTCGAAAGGGGAACGGATGATCAGTGGAACCAGGTTCAGAAAATTGTTCCATCTGACCGGTCTGCGAACGATATATTCGGATTTTCGGTGTCGATCAGTGGCAATTACGCTATTGTCGGAGCTTACGGAAACTGTGAGGATGTCAACGGAAACAATTACCAAAATGCCGCCGGTTCAGCGTACATTTTTGAGCGAAATAGCAGTGGCGAATGGATCGAAGTTCAAAAGCTTGTCGCTTCGGACAGAAACATCGGAGATCTTTTCGGGAAAGCTGTTTGTATTGATGGTAATCGTGCGATCGTAGCTTCGGTAATGAATGATAGTGACCTCAACGGAGGAAACCTGCAAACCAATGCCGGGGCTATTTACGTCTTTGAACGCAACAACCTGGGATATTGGTCGGAAACACAAAAAATCGTGGCTTCGGACAGAGCTGCCGGGGATGCCTTTGGTACTTCGATTGCACTTTCAGGCGACATTCTCCTGGTTGGAGCACTTGGAGAAGATGAAGACTCCGGTGGCACAAACACCTTGAATTGCTCCGGTGCTGCTTATGTTTATGAACGTGATGCAAATAACTCCTGGACAGAAGTAAAAAAACTCGTTGCCACTGATCGTGGTTTCAATGACTGGTTTGGTTATTCGGTTGCAGCCAGCGACCAACTCATTGTGGTAGGAGCGCTGTTCGAGGACGAGAACCCGGATGGTAACGATACCAGATCGGATGCCGGCGCTGCCTATATCTTCGAACGTGATTATGCCGGAAACTGGACCGAAACACAAAAAATCGTGCATTCGGATCGTTCCAACGGTGATATTTTTGGTGGTTCCATTTCCATCAGCGGAAGCACCGTGCTGGTCGGAGCAGTTGATGAGGATGAAAACACCCTTGGCAACGGAACCCAATTTAGCTCGGGTTCCGCTTACTTCTTCAGGAACCCTTCAGCGGCACTGAACAAAAAGCTCCCTCCACCCGCAGCGCTTGCCTATCCGAATCCAACCAGCGATTATCTCACTGTTGATCTTGGTGCACATTTTACCGGCCTGAAGATGACCGTATTTGACGTTTCCGGAACAACTACGGGGACTTTTGATTTGCAGGATACCCAAAGCTTTCAAGTGAAACTGGATGGCGCACCGGGTATCTATTTCATCGCTTTGACTTCGGAAGGTGTACCATTGACCCGGCTCTCTGTCGCGAAAAAATAGAGATCTATCTGTTAACTTTCAATTGTTTAAATAACCACACAAAAATAAAAACGACCTTTCCAAACGTATCTTTGTGCTTTCCCTTATCTGGCTTCTCCCAAAGAGAGAGACATTCACGTTGATCCAGCAGAAATCGAACGCAAAAGAAAAAAAGCTGCCTAACGGAACAAAAGATAGGGCATCAGAGGTTCGATAGTTATCCAGATTGAAAAAACGGAAATAGCTGATACCAGGTTCTACCAGTTCCCTATACATACTTGTAGGAACAACACTTAAGAAGATCAATCCAGCACTTCAGAAATATTCAAGTTCGGCAAACTCTATTCGAAGCTAGTTTAGAACAACGTATTTAAACTTGGAAACATGAAATTACTTAAATCACTGCTTGTGTGCAGCCTGTTTGTTACAAACGGATATGCACAAGTTTCGAATGGAAACTTTGAAAGTGGCGGAATTAACTACTATGGAAATCCCGCATCCTTCAATATGAATGTAACTGACTGGATAGTAGGATGCTCTACACTGCCCAACGGAGCCCTTGGATCTCCTGACATCTTTGATGAGTTCTCAGTATTGAACTGTCAATATGACGTTCCAAACAATAAATTCTCACCTAACCGCACAGTCAATATTCCCGGATCGAGAAGATATATAGGATTCAATAGCAATGAAAACATTATCGGGAAACTAACCGAGCCGTTAAGTGAGTGCAATTATGAAATATCATTTGCATTGTCTCCTATTGGGAGTTCTGCAGGTTGCGGAGGATCCACATTGACCCCTGGCTCCTTTTCCACTCAACTGCAATTTAGATTATTAAATTCCGCGTCCTTATGTAACGGACCATCCAGTATTATTTATACTTCTCCGGTCATCAATCTGACTTCTGACAACAATGCACCCTGGACAACCATTGTAGGCACATTTACACCAACCGCGGCACAGGTAGCCGGTAACTTTGATAGAATTGAAGTACATACAACGGCTGGTCAAATGATCTATTTTGACGACCTCACCATTACAAAAAAGGATTGCTGCCCACCAATAGAATTAGTAACGCATTGTGACGATGGCACAATTAATATCACGGGAATTCCGGCAAACTCGACGGGTGTATACACCAATTGGTACAAAAGAAAGAAACTGGGTGCGTATCAGCTGCTTTCTTCGAGTAACGGAATCCAGTCTTCTATTCAGAATCAGGGTTCCGGAACTTATTTAGTTCAATTTCAAATTGTTTTGGCAAATGGCGAGGTTTGCACGTACTCGGAAACGATAACCTATAGCGTAGAAGACTGCTGTCAGGAAACGGGACCAACACTTAGCGCCACTCTACTAGACGACGTTCTCTACTACGAGACTGTTTATTCATCTACCTACGGGTGGAGCGTCCAGGTCCCCGTTATCTGTAATCTTGATCCACATAGAATAGTTGAAATTGCAATAAACTCAAGTTGCATCGATTACTACAATTACACCAACGCTATATTTGACCCAAATACATGGACAAATCAAACCGTTCTGAAAGACGTTAGCGGTTCTGGCAACCCGCCTAGCTACCTACAGTTGCAGTATAATATTCTCACTCCTCTCGGACAATTTGAAGTTGCTCCGGAACAATTAAACCATTTTCAGATTCAAACTCAGTCGCCCTACCAGGTTGTTGATCTCCTGTATATCCCCACGACCATTTGCGGTAAAAGCGCCGGTGTTCAAGAATCTGAAATTAACTCTGCTAAAACACTTGCAGTATACCCCAATCCCGGAAGATCGAAGATTGTGCTATCACTTAATTCAAATTCAGAGGTGAATTACACTTTAAGCGATATCGCAGGGCGAGTAATTCAATCAGGAACCTTCATTCAGGAGCTAGAATTAAATGTCGAAAATCTAATTTCCGGCACCTACGTTATAAAGGCTTTTGACGGAGAACAATCATTCTGTCAAAAGTGGGTTAAAGAGTAAAAACATTCTTTGGGAGAGTCAACCTCAAAAGCAATAGAGTTCAGCCGGGATAGAGTGAAATTTATTACGGCTGAACTTCATTTACCTTACTTCACAACCTTATCATTGCAGCATGACTATCAATGAGCCTTTGACAGACAAGTAATCACTACTGGCTGATAGATCGGCCATTCATCAATGAGCAGTCCGGTTTTCAATTTCGAAAGAAATTCATCGGTAAACACGCAAAACATCCCGACTGCTCCTGATTCTGAGACGCATATCTATTTGGAATCCTGGGAGTTGCCCCCCCCTGTTTTCAATCATCACGGTGTTATCAGTAAACTCTATCATGTTTTTACCTTTGGTCAGACTAATCTTACAATACAATCTACGTGTAGTTAACTTTCAATTGTTTAAATGACCTCACAAAAATAAAAACGACCTTTCCAAGCGTATTTTTTGTTCTTTCGCTTATCAGGTTTCACATGGATAAGCGTTGTACATCAAAATGTTATTTAGATTTACGCGATGATCCGGCGAAAACAACTTACCCACTTTTTATTCATTCTGGCAGGTGCGATACTCCTGCTTTCCGCTGCTGTATGGAATGGATTTCCGATCCTCTACTCTGATTCGTCGACCTACATCGCTTCGGGGTTCACGCTGGAAACTCCCGTCGATCGGCCGATGTTTTACGGTTTGTTCGTTTGGTTGACAAGTATCAATGGCATTTCTATCTGGAGCACTGTTTTCATTCAATGTTTAATCGTCGCATACCTGATTTTCATTACCATTCGGGATTTTACCCGATCTGATTTAACGCGCACCTATTTCATTTCCATCGGATTGCTCTCTTTGCTCACAGCACTCCCGTTTGTTACCGGACAAATTCTGGCGGATGTCTTCATGCCGATCTGTTTCCTGAGCATGATTCACCTGCTCTACAATGACAAACTATCGCGTGGACCTTTGATCGGACTGTTTTTTCTTTTCTTTCTGAGCAATTCCATGCACATGTCACACTTGTCGATCAACATGATCCTCGTGCTCGTGGCCATGATTCTGCATAAATTCGGACGTCAGAAATTCAAAGCCAATCTGAAGCACAGCTACATCCTTATTGCGCTGATTCTGCTTTCGATTCCATTAATGGGTTCTGCACTGTCGAAATCGAAACACGTCTTTTTCACTGGAAAAATGGCGGAAAACGGAATCCTTCAGGATTACCTGAGGGAATATTGCCCGGAAAAGGATTACAAACTCTGCGATTGTATTGACAGCATTCCCCGGAATACGACCGATTTCCTTTGGGACAAATCATCACCACTGTATACCCGTTACGGAAGCTGGAGCGACTCGAAAGAAGACTTCAGCGCGATCATCCGTGGTACACTCACTTCTCCCAAATACATCGGCAGACATCTGAAAGAATCGGTAAAAAGCACGTTCAATCAGCTCCTATCCTTCGACATCGGAGATGGGAACGGATCATTTGACAAAGAATCGCAACTATTTGAGCGGATCAAATTGTATTTCCCGAACGACTACGAAACCTACCTGCATTCGAGGCAATACCACGGAAAACTCCTTCCTGATTACATTGGAGGCATCAATCTGGTCATGCGTACCGTTGTTGTCATCGCCCTTGTCCTCATTCTCCTGATGCTGATCATCCACAAGCTCCCTGAAGGACTCCGAAAAATTGCAATCCTACTCCTTATCGCCCTGCTCGTTAATTGTTTCATCAACTCCTCCCTTGTGATTGTAGCGCATCGGTTCGGAGCCAAAACGATCTGGCTGATCCCTTTTATTGCTGCTTTACTGCTGATCGACTATATTCACGATAAACTTCAAAGCCAAAAAACGAGTGCACCTGATCAGATCCTTTGACGATCTCGGTCGTGCTCACATCACAATTTCGAAAACAATGCTGGAAGAATTCAAACGGATTGAGGGAAGCTACGTGGCAAATGTGTCGATCCAGGGAACTCCGGTTGAAATTGATATTCCGAGCGACACGTTGCATGATAATTTCGTCAACTGGACCTATATTCAACTGATCCTTGATGTCCTGCATGAAAACCTCAACCTGATAAATGACCGGGCGCAAAAATTCCTTCGATTTTACACGGAGAATTCCGGGTTATACAGCAGCGACGAAAACAGCCTGATCCAGGGATTCAGTCTTGAAGGCATTACTATTGAAGGTCCCTTTTCCGAAAATCCGTATTTGACAAAATACAATACCCGATATACCCTTCATTACGATTGGATTGCCAATACCTGGGTAGACACCTACGGAAGATTTGAAGTGTACGCCCTGCATACAAACCTGGAAGGACTTCGAAGAATCCAGATGTAATCCATCTATTCCTCGGTATTTACCAGCTCTCCCTTGCGAACAGTGGCAGCGCCAAAATTATACGGTAGTCGCTCCTTGTACAGGTATTTTTCTGTACCGATTCGAACGGCCGGCAGATGTAATACAACGTAATTGTTGTAGACCTGGATATTCTGAGCGCAATGGTACTCCAATTCGACATGCTGATTGATATCACCGGTTTTCGTATCCACCCATCCGAGATAAGTGATAACTTTGGTATTGATTTAGCTTACAAACAATATGATCTTGGTCTATGCATGCCAGGTCAAGCTCAACAATCAAATTTATGTCACTTAAACAAAACCTATATCTTCTTCTCACCTCTACCTTGGTGTCGTTAAATATCAATGCTCAATCAACATCTTTTGCATGGGTAAGATCCATGGGAGGTTCCGATTGGGACAGGGGTAAATCAATCACTACAGATGCCAGCGGCAACGTCTACTCTACAGGATATTTCCAGTACACGACTGACTTTGATCCGGGGACAGGAGTGTTCAACCTGACCTCTGCCGGAAGTACAGATATCTACGTGCAGAAACTTGACCCTAACGGCAATTTGATGTGGGCAAATAGAATTGGCGGAAACGGCAACGATCAGGGGTTCTCAATTGTCATTGATAAGAACGGAGATGTGCTCGTAACCGGGCACTTTTATGATGTTGTCGACTTCGATCCCGGCCCCGGCGTTTTTTACTTAACTTCCAATGGTTGGGTTGATGCCTTTATTATCAAACTGGATTCCGGTACAGGTGACATGATCTGGGTAAAACAATTCGGAAGTACGGATACAGATAGGGGTCTATCCATCACAACTGATCAGAACAACAACATATTTACGGTAGGTTCGTTCGAGGGCACAGTTGATTTTGACCCCAACGCCGGTGTGTTTAATATTACGTCCAGTGGCGTGGGGGAAAATTGCTTCATGCAAAAACTGGATAACGCGGGAAATTTTATTTGGGCCAAAAAAATCGGCGGAGCAACCACAATTATCCAAGCTGTTGCAGCCGACTCGTTGGGAAATGCGTATTGTTCCGGCATGAATATGGGAAGCGCAGCCGGTTACATTCAAAAAATCGATGCATCAGGAAATATTCTGACCACTAAATTATTCAATTCAACCGGTATCACTGATGTCTCAGCCCTTTCTACAGACGCTCAATTGAACCTGTATGTTACGGGAGACTACTCAGGAACCGTTGATTTTAACCCGGGGATGAGTTCGTATGTAATGACGAGTCAGTCCAACGATAATGCTTTCATCCTTAAGTATGACGGAAGTGATAACCTTGTTTGGGCACGCGATATGGGTGGTACCGGAACTTCACAGGGATTTGGTGTTGCAACTGACAGTGACGGGAATGTCCTGACCGTGGGTTATTTTAGTTATACCGTGGACTTTGATTGTGGGCCGGGCATCTACGATTTCTCTACGTATAACAACACTTATGAATATGATATTTACATTCACAAGGTGGACAGTTCCGGCAACTTCGTGTGGGCAAAGCGCATAGGAGGTACAAGTTATGACACAGGCCAATCCATTGCGCTTGACAACAATGGAAATATTTATACCTGCGGTGATTTTTTGTATACCGTTGATTTCGATCCGGGCCCCGGGGTAACAAATGCACAATCCAATGGATCCAGGGATATTTTCATTCACAAGCTATCGGAATGCGAGCCAACACTCATTACCGATACACATGTATCCTGTTCTGAGTTTACATGGCTGGATGGTGTTACCTATACGACATCAAACAACACAGCAAAGTGGACGATCCCCGGTGACCAGTGTGATTCGATTATTACCCTCAACCTGACGATCCTCAGTGATACGACCGTTGATACACAATTTTCCTGCGGACCGTTTCAGTGGATCGATGGAAACATTTACGCGTCTTCCAACGACACTGCCTACTGGACCTTAACCAGCTCTGCCGGATGCGATTCAGTTATACTTCTTGATTTGACAGTCATAAACACTGATCTTTCGGTCACGCAGCTGGATGAGATCACATTGCAATGCAATGAGGCCGGCGTAAGTTATCAATGGCTCGATTGTGCCAACGGATATGCCATCCTGTCGGGAGAATCAAATCAGACATTCGTAGCCACAGCAAATGGCGAATATGCCGTTCAGGTTACCAATAATGGTTGTACAGATACATCCGCTTGCGTATTGATCTCTGAGGTGGGACTCAGTTCTGAAAACCTGCTTCAAAATGCACTACTCCATCCCAATCCTACCCGAAAAGCAGTGACAATCAGTTTAGCGCAACAATTTAATGACATAACTGTTCAGATTCTTGATATCCGTGGAAAAGAGATCAGGTCCTTCAAGACCGGAAACACTGATACAATTAAAGTATCTCTGGTCGATGTTGAAGCAGGATGTTATTATATTTTGCTTTCAGCAAAGGATCAATACAAACAGCTTAAAGTATTGAAAACAAATTAATCGGCTAACCAAACACTGTGTTAATCATCCCGACAGGTCACCACCGTTTGTACATCGTATTGGTGAACACCAAGGTTAGCTAATCTTCAGAACGTACTAACTCCCCTTCTCTGACATTCGCACCGCCAAAATCATACGGTAATCGCTCCTTATACAGGTATTTTTTCTGTACCGATTCGAACGGCCGGTAGATGTAATACACGAAATTGTTGTGTACCTGGATATTCTGCGCATAACGGTATTCCAGTTTAACCTGCTGATTGATCTCTCCCGTTTTCGTATCCACCCACCCCAGATAGGTATAGCCCGCACGATCATACACCGCATAGATCTGTCCGGTAACCCGATCCTGGATCAGATTGCTTTCCCAACCTGTGTGCCGCTTATCGTAGTGATGGTAGATCGGAATGCTATCGAGCTTGTTCCCTTCATCGTCAAAGATCCGCAGGTAATCTTTGTAGTAATCGAAGACGAACAGGCTATCATTTCGATGAAACAACGGAGCGTACAACTCCTTGTAATAGATAGATTGCGTGAAGTAGTTCATCCCTACCCAGATCTCGGCGTCTACACCTGTTTCCATTTCCCTGGTCTTCGCCCAGAGTTTTGTCCGGACATCCACCCACTTGTACTCGCTTCGATACAGTTCCATCATCAGTTCATCTTCGATCTGCAGAATCTTCGTGTAGGCCGAATCCATTCGCTCGTAGGCAAAATAGTCAAAGGCCGGATACAAACTGTTGAAGTTGGAAAAGTACATCCGCGACTTATTCGTATCAAGGATGGGCGCAACGTACTTCAGGAAATAGTCCTTTTCGAGTGTTGCCAGGCTAATCGACTTGTTACCCAGGTATACGCCGAATACATTGTCTTCACAAACAAGGTGAGCATTACCCCTGAAATCACGGACCAATTCCTCCGCACGTCTTGAAATTTCCAGATTGGCCCGAATATCGCGACCGTCATACAACAAGATTCTGCTTCCCTTCT
>JBNKYR010000006.1:0-39073 GCA_050300995.1 Crocinitomicaceae bacterium
GAAAGGATTTCACTTCGGAATTTCATACGACGTGACCATCAGTGCTCTGCGCAAAGCATACAGCGGCGGTTCGCTGGAGTTTTCACTGGCGTACACCAACCTGGATCATTCCCTCTTTAAAACGCGTAAGCGCCGATTCTAAGCCCGGCTGAATAATTTCTTACGGAGAAATCCGAAAATGTATTTTCGGAAAATCACAAAGAGAATGATGTACGGGAGCGTCATTAGAAAAAGGATCCCGTAGTTGATGTTGGTTCCGAAAGAAGCCTCATCGAGAGAACTGCCCTGTTCCGCAACCAGTTTACACTGCGAACACCCCTGACCGTAACTGATTCCCACAAAGAAAACCAGCAGCATAAGGACCAGAAGAATTGCTCTTTTTTGCATGCTACAAATGTACGAAATCTTCGGTGATTCAGGCGCAGGGAGTTAACGGTAGTTTCCACTTAGGCAATGGTAACGCACATCCCAAAAAATCAGATAACTTTGTAACTATGAGAAGGGTTTATTACTTCCTGTTTGCCGGCGTTTTCGCTGTTGCGCTGGCCAGTTCCTGTACCGAGACTGAGGTTCCGAAACCTGAAGGTCCTCGCAATCTTGACAGTTTGTTGTCGGTTTACCCGGACAGCATCCCACTTCTATTGGAAAGGGGGAATCTGCGTTTTGACGCTTATGAGTACGATTTGGCCATGAACGATGCAGCGAAAGCGTTTCGTCTGGATTCATCCGATTTGACGGCACGTTTGCTCTATGCAGAAGTGCTGAATAACCGTGAGCACCGCACCGTGGAGGATGTGGCAACCGCACAGCGCCATTACAAGGTGGTGATCAAAAAAGAACCGAAGAATCTTCGGGCGCTTGTCGGTTTGGCGGCCACCTTTGCTTTCCAGCAGGATTTTGAGAAGACCTTTCAGTATGTCAATGAAGCTTTGCGAATTGATCCGCGGTACCGTAACGCATACGTATTGAAAGGGTCAACGTATCGACAATTGGGGAACCTGGATCTCGCCATTTCCTCTTATGAGACGGCCATTCAGCAGGATCCGGATTTCTTCGAAGCGTATTTCCTGTTAGGGCAGATCTATCAGTCACAGAACGATCCGGTATGCGTGGAGTATTTCGCAACGGCACTTGAATTGCGTCCCGACATCCTGGAAGTAAAATACCAGTTGGCCTACTCCAAACAACTGCACGATCAGGTAGAAGGGGCGAAAAGTCTGTATCGGGAAATGGCTCACGATACCATCGATTTTTATGTAGCCAGAGGATTGTTCCACCAGGGATACATCCACCAGTTCATCGAGGGAAATATTGACAGCGCTATGTATTTTTATAAGAGTGCACTGGAAACAGAACCTCGTTACGTGGAGGCATGGCATAATCTGGGACTTTGCCACGAGGAAAAGGGAGACAAGACCAAAGCATTGCAATCTTTTGCAAAGGCACTCAAATACGATCCGAATTTTGAACTTTCACGACAGGAAGCTGATCGCCTGAGGTGATGAACGCCCGAATGCGCTACATACAATTGGCCCTGGAAGCATCCATTCCGCTGCTGGGGATCTTTGTCTGGAACTGGAGTCTCTACTTCATTTTGCTGTTCTATTTTATTGATCTGTTCTCAGGAGAAATGATCGTTCATCTGAAAGCACGACGAATCCTCGGATATCAGAATCAGGCACAGATCCGAAAGGAATGGATCCGGTATGGTTTGCTCAGCACCGGCTTGTTGGCATTAACCCTTGTCCTGATTCATCTCGCTATGCTTTTGATCCAGCCAGGGATCGTGTTTATCGATGAGGTAATTGCCTTCTGGCAATACGAAGAAATGGGAATTCAGCAGGGATATCTTTTTGTTCCGCTGGTCTTTCTGGTCAGCTATCAGCAGTATCGGATCGAATTTCTGATGCCAGCCCGCTATCGGACACAACAAATGCGCAATACCTGGTTTACTCACTTACGGGCGCTCATTCTTTTGGCGATTGCTGCCGCATTGGCGATAGGTGTGTCCTGGTTGGTTCAATTGCCGGAGTTGGTATACGTTCTGGCAATCGTGGCCGGATGTTCCGCATATGCGTTGTGGTCCGAGCGTCAACGTTGAGTTCTGCGAATCCAGGATGGCAGTAGAATGGATCCGATAAAGAGGTACGGAAAATAGGAAATCAGTCGCCATAGAACGGCCAACGCAGCCAATAACAGCATGGATGAACTGAACGAAGAGAGTAACTCTCCGAAGGCATATTCGGCGATTCCGCTTCCACCGGGAGTTGGACTGACGAGCATGAATAGCCAAAGCACCAGTTGTTTTCCCAGAATTCGTATGTTGTCAATGAAGCCAAGTGCCAGAAAGGCATTCAGGATCGCATTGATCACCAGGTAGCGGGAAATCCAACTGGCGAATGTTGCGCCGAAAACACGCCACCAGTAGCTTCGTTTTTCTTGCTTAAACTCTTTGGATGCCCGTTCAATATCCTTTCCCCATTCGAGAGCAATGAACTTCCAGCGCTTGAGGAAAGGAATCCGGAAAATCAACAACAGAAACCGGGTGGCCAGCTTTGGGAACCAGAAGATGGTCAGGTACAGCAACAGGCACACGGAGAAGATCACCGAAAAACCGGTCCAGAACCACCAGGAAAAAAACACGGAACCACCTTCTTCCGGTGGAAATAGACTATTGGCATCCACAAACAGGAACACGAGCGGGATCATCAACACAAAAAAGAGGTTGTCCATAAAAGCGGTGATGATCACAATGGCCGTGGCCTTTCCGAACGGGATGGTTTCCCGGTTGAGAATGAACATGGCTACGGCTGCTCCGCCAACAACACCCGGAGAAAGCGCCGAAGCGAATTCCCAAAGCAAGATGACGTAGGTAGCAGCGCGCCAGCCCAATTGACGATGGGTAAGAATGCGGATGCGAATGATGTAAAAGAAATCGCGGCTCACCATAAATAAAATGGCCGCCGCAATCCAGAAATAGGAGGAACCGGACCATTCAATATCCTTCAGAATATCGGTGACCTTTCGGAGGTCATAGTTGCCATTTTGCTGCGGGCGAAATTCCTTCGGATTCCTGAAGTCTACTTTCCCGTTGTCGTTGGCATCCACCCAGGTATAGGCACCTTGCCCCGGTTGAGATTCGATGTATTCTGTCTGAGAAAGGCTTCGGTATAACATCCATCCGGAAACAAGCAACCCGATGATGATCGCTGCGGCGATCTTCCAGCCCTTGAATGCGGATGTAACGGTAGAATTCATTCTTCCTGATTTGGAAAAAGCGACAATTCGATTTCCCAGTTTGCCCGGACTTTGGTTGTTGTCGAATACCGATCGATCATTTCCGGTTGTCGTCGGGTCGTGTAATCGCCCACATCCCAGCGTCCGTTTCCGTTCTCATCACGAACGACGGTAAACCAGTAATCGCCAGGCTCCAGTGATTCTGCACGAATACCGGATTTACCCACCGAAAGCGGAATTTCCCGCACGATTCGTTCGCCTTTCCATACAAGAATGACCACGGGCTGTTGGTAGTAGGAAGCATCAATGACCATTGTTCCGTATTTTCGGGCGGGTGGCAGACTCACGGTTGTGGTAAGCATCGTATTACGGCCGTGTGTGGTCTTCACTCCTCCTTGTTTGATTGTGAGTAACACAGACGTAATGTCGTTTCGGTCGGGGAAGGCAAAATGCAGTTCATTGTATTCAAAGCTTACCGAATAGGGAATGGCGGCCGAATCACTTGCGTTGAGGACCTTAAACAGGTTGGTGTCGACTGATTCAATGAAGTCATTACAAGTGAAGATCAAGCTGTCCAGAGGATCAAATTTTCCGTTCCCATTTTTAGGCTTCAACGAAATGGACCGCGTGCGGTCGTTTTTCAGAACACGTACTTTTAACGTGTCTTGCAGGCTGTCTGATTGTACAATGATTTCAGGGGTGTTATCCTCCGTAACCCGAATGAAAGTCATGAGGCTGTCCGGGCCAAGCACTTTGACACGATCCTCTTGCTGGAGAACACCGTCTACAAAGATTTCTGCACCTTCAAGACCTTGAGTGGCGCCCAGGATCAACACACCGGGAAATACAGGGTTGACTGTTCGAAGCGAAGGCTCTTTCACGGGTGAAAACAAACGCAGCGCCGTAGTGTCGGAAGCCGAAGGATCAATCTGAATTGTTGCGTCTGACGGAAAGGCCAGCGATTCGTGAGCCTGAATCTCCAGGTCTTTGTTCTGATCGATAAAAGCAACCAGCGAATAATTACCTTCACGCAGGTATTTCAGCTCGGCCATTCCTTTTTTGTTCGTTTCCGAAAAACTCTGCAATTGTCCGCTTTCCGGATCGAATAGTCCAACGGTGCACTCATTGACCGGCTCGCCAGTCCAGGCATCTGCCACAGCAACGGTATGGGATAAGGTATCAATGACGGGGCCGGTAGAAAAGACGTACTGTATAATTGAGTCATTGCTTTCCGTAATATCCCTCACGGCGTTATTGAGGTAAATGGCGTAGGTGGTGTTTGGTTGCAGAGATTCCTCCCAGCTCAGATAAAGTGTTTTGCCCTTGACCCGGGTTGCGACCGAAGCATGTGGTGGTACCATCCGGATGTTGATGTTGGGCTCGTACACTTTGAAAAACTCATCGAATGGAATAGCCACTTCCTTTCCCTGAAAACTGACGGAACCATTCGGCGGCTCCGCTTTGTCCATTTGTGGCCTGGGCGCAACCGTATCTTCCGGACCGCCGGAGAGGCGTCCGACTTCCGCACAGGCAGTTAGTGCCAGTACAAGAACAGGAATCAGATAACGGAAGAAAGCCATGTACAAAGTTCAGTTAAATAACGATCATCGGTATGATCAAACGTAGCCATGTCGATGCTGTCAACATCCAGTACACCAAAAACCACACCGTCGCGGACCAGCGGAACAACAATCTCGCTTTTGGAAAGTGAGCTACAGGCGATGTGTCCGGGAAAAGCATCTACATCATCCACCACAATGGTTGTACCTTGTTCCCAGGCGCTTCCGCAAACCCCTTTTCCGTAGCGGATACGCGTACAGGCAATCGGCCCCTGAAATGGTCCGAGGACAAGCTCTTCGCCTTCTACAAGGTAAAACCCGACCCACAGAAAATCAAAGGCTTCTTTGAGGGCGGCACTGACGTTTGCCAGGTTTGCGATCCGGTTTGTTTCGCCTTCTACCAGCCCTTTGATCTGTGGGATCAAAGAGGCATAAATCGTTGCTTTATCACCCTTTTCAAGGACCAGATGCTCCGCCATATCTACGTTTTATACAAAAGTGTCGTTTTTCGGAATAATGTGCAATTTTTCGCTAACTTCAATAGAAACTAACTACCTAACACAAACCTAAAAACAGAAATTATGGTGAAGAAGATTCCGTTGGAGAAGGTATTGTTTCTGGACATTGAAACAGTTCCGCAGATTTATGATTTTGATGAGTTGGACGATGTGACGCGCGGATTGTTTGAAGCGAAAACCCGTTTCCTGCAAAAAGATGATGTCGGTTATAGGCAGTTGTACGATGAGCGCGCAGGGATTTATGCCGAATTCGGGAAGATCGTTTGTATTTCCGTGGGATTTGTGCACGAAGCCTCCACCGGTCGCCAGATCCGCATGAAGTCGTTTTACCACGAAGATGAAGAAACCCTGTTGCGTCAATTCAAAGGATTGCTGGATGAGTACGCATATTCGCAGGCCAGTTTCCTTTGCGGACACAATGCCAAGGAGTTTGATTTTCCTTACATCTGCCGGCGTATGTTGATCAACGGATTGGACCTGCCTCAAACGTTGGATATCGGCGGAAAAAAGCCTTGGGAAATCTCACACCTGGACACCATGGAACTCTGGAAGTTCGGGGACTTTAAAGCATACACTTCTCTGGCACTTTTGTGTCATGTTTTCAAAATACCGACGCCGAAGGATGATATTTCCGGGGCAGATGTTGCCCGGGTGTATTATGAGGAAAACGACCTGGAAAGAATCAAAACATATTGCGAGAAGGACGTGGTAGCCCTCATCCAGTTGTTTCTTCGGATGCGAGGCGAGTCCCTGGTGGAAGAAGGAGAGATTTATTTATCCTGAAGAAAACGATAGGCGTTTCCGAGCCCTTCAATGATGTCTGAAGCAATAAGAGCTTCCTGTGCAGTGTGCTGGAGGCAGAGGTCTGCGGACAAACCGTGCAGATATACACCAATTAAAGCGGCATCACTGGTGGAATATCCCTGAGCAAGCAATGCCGTGAGGATTCCTGTGAGCACATCACCACTTCCCGCTGTGGCCATGCCTGGGTTTCCGGTGCTGTTGAACCAAACAGTTCCATCGGGAAATGCTACGGAAGAGTAACGTCCTTTCAGGATGATGCAAATATGGTGTTGGCGGGCAGCGTCTCTCTGGGTGTTTAATCGTGAAAGTGCTGTCGTTTGCTTACCGAACAGGCGGTCAAACTCCTTTACATGTGGTGTAAGAATTGATCCTTCCGGAAGTTTTTCCAGGAGTGTTTTATGGTCGGCGATCAGGTTCAGTGCATCCGCATCAAGCACGCAGGGGTAATTGGCGTTTGTAAGAAGTGCTTTCAGGAAATCAAGGGTTTCCTTTGCCTGTCCCAGGCCCGGCCCGACTCCGATTGAGGAGAACGATTCCGAAGCGATTGAGCCGGACAGTACTTCCGCATGTTCGGAGGTCATCACCATTACCTCAGGAACAGCCGTTTGCAGTATGTCGTACGCACATTTGGGCACAAAAGCAGAAACCAACCCTGCACCTGACCGCAAGGCGGCCTTTGAACAAAGGACTGCAGCACCTACTTTTCCATAGCTTCCACTGGCGATGAGTGCGTGCCCGAAAGTTCCCTTGTGCGAGAAAGGTGAACGTATGTGAAGACGACTCTGTACATCACTTTTTTCCAGAAAAAGGAATGGAGATTCCAGGCTTGCAATAAAGGACTTGTCCAATCCGATATCCAGGATATGCCATTCTCCAACAAACGGGAAGGATGACGGCAGCAGGAAACTCAATTTGGGCGATTCGAAAGTAAGTGTGTGATTGGCCTGAAAAATCGGATGATCGTCTGTTTCATTTTCGGCTTCCGTAAACAAGCCGGAGGGCACGTCAATAGCCACACGAACAGCATCCTGTCGATTCAGGAAGTCTACTACATTTGCGGGAAGTCCGGAAATGGAACGGCTTAACCCGGTTCCGAAAAGCGCATCAACGATGACACTCTTTGGGTGCAACGGATGGAGGTCGGAAGCACTCTTCACCTCGTGTACGGGAAGGCCCAGATCTCGTGCGCGCTGCAGGTTGACGGCATTGTCCTCCGAGAGCTGATCGGAAAAACGAACCAGCCAAACGGTAACATCCGCACCGTGAACCGTGAGCATCCGCGCAATAGCCAGTCCATCGCCGCCATTATTCCCGGTTCCACAGTAAATGCTGTAATGTGTTTTACCAAATGTTGATAGCAACCATTCCGTACAGGCAGAACTGGCACGTTCCATCAGGTCAATGGACGCAATTGGTTCATGTTGGATCGTATATTGATCCGCTTCTCGGGTTTGGGCCGCTGTAAGCACTTTCATATCCGAAAGATAGGAAATAAAAAAGGCGAAACGCTCGCTGTTCTTGTGAGTGGTATCGGGTCACTCTGACAAATCCGAATTGCCAGCGCAGGTTTTTCTACGGGCCGGCATCAAACGCTATGAAAAACAATAAATATGAAACTACTTCGACCAGCGAGTGCAATACTTCTTTGTTCATGGACAGCAGCGTATAGTACAGCTCAAATTGATGTGGCTCAATTCAACAGCCTCACGTTTACGGAATCCGTTTCCACGGTAAATTGCACCCTGGAGAACGGGAGTTCAACCCAGTGTTATCAGTTGAAATTCTTTGCGAATGCAGTGGATGACAGTGGTCCTTTTTGTCCTGCGACCATTAACGATGTGGGGGGACTGGGTTTGTATGAGCCTGGAGCTTCCGGTACCAATGTGGGGCTTGCAGCGCTTGATGCGACCCTGTTCAACATCATCGAAGGAGATGGGTATGACATTGTTGATGTAAATGGCAATATTAACATCAATGATCCGGGTTCCGGAACACCTCCGACACCGGGAGTATCCTACTGCCTTGAAGCGAGTCCGGATGATGACCTTGAACTCGTTTTCCTGATTCCGGTAACACCCGAAACACTTTCCACACCCAACCAGATCGAATCGGTTGAATTGGTTGGGGTTTCTTTGAACGGGATTCCGATCAATGGTGAGCCACCAAATGTGTTAGCTGGTCCGGGAGGAACATCTACGGAAGTGAAAATGCCTGCCCTGGATCCGTGTGGAGGACACCACGATCCGTTTGGTTATTACCATTGGCATGCTGTTTCCAACTCAACAAATGCCTTACTTTCCGACCTCGGAGTTTCGGCGGTAAGCTGCTCAACATTTCCCCAAAATACTTCCGGTCTGATGGGTTATACGAAAGATGGCTACCCGCTTTATGGTCAGTTTGATGACGGGGGTGCTACGCCAACAGGACTGGACCAGTGCAATGGACATTTCGGGACCACAGTGGAATTTCCTTCCGGAATCTATCATTACCATGCGGTAACGGGGAGCTTCCCGAACACTCCTCCATGCCTGACGGGAGCCTCTGCAAACAATAATTTCTCGTATAGCTTCCACAGCAACAACATGGGCTTACTGGAAGTGGAGAATGAAGAGATGATGGAAGTATATCCGAATCCTTCCGCAGGAGGTCAGGTGAATATCGTTACACAAGGTCTGAACATCCGGGTGTACGACGCTGCAGGAAAAATGGTTGATCTGACAGGACTTGTAGAGCACAATGCCACAGGATATGTTTTGAATGCGACCATGCTGACAAACGGACTTTACTTTGTTACGGTTCAGATGAACAATAAGCGCGGTGTACAACAATTTGTGGTAAGTAACTAAAAAGGAATGCGGCAATATTTACTGATCGTACTTCTGCTGATGGGGTGGTCCTTTACTGTGGAGGCCCACAATCCAAACGTAGCCGTATTTACCATCGAACAGGTGCAGGGAACCTGGATCATTCACATGGAACTGGATGCAGGAAAGGCGATGAAGACAGCTCCGGAAGTTTCTGACAATGACCCGGAGATCCAACGCAAGGAACAATTGGTGGAGTACCTGAAGGCACATTTTCGACTGACGGTCAATGATTCTTCAGAAGTGCATTTGGGTGAAGGAAGGATCAAGGTAGACGATCACCATGCTGATCTTTTCTTTGAGTTAAAGGGGATGCCGAAGGAGATCACGAAAGTGGAGGCATTCATAGATGTCCTCAGCGCTGAAATGAATCAACAAAACCTGGTTGTGCTAAGGGCAGAAGACCGTTTGCATAAGTTCTGGCTGAACGGACACAATGCGTTTTATTACAAGCTTGACCTGACTGTGGAGGAGGAAATCCCCCATGAATAACGACACTTGCTTTTGACAGTGACAGGAAATAAAAAAGGCGCAACATTCCGTTGCGCCTTTTTAAGATCTCATAGGTTCTTAATGAATGTAAACAGTCTCTTCCGAGGTTGTTTCCTGTTCAACTTTGATGATACCCTGTCCTGAAAGGGAACCTTTGGTTACATCAATATTAAGAACAGCAACACCAGCCTGTCCGAGTTGGTAAACATCGTTGAAGTTGAATACCGCCTCACCGGCAGAGTTGGTTGTTGTAGTATCAAAAAGCACTACGCTGGAAGGCTGGCTCGTAGTAGACTGCCCGTAAAGGATTACCTGGGCGTCTGCCACAGCCAACTCATTGGCGTCGCGCACATAAATTTTTGCAATGGTATCTTCTTTCTTACGGCAGCCCACGAAAGCCGTGGCTGTGGCTACTGCCAGCGAACCGATAATGAAAAGCTTATTAAAATGCATCGTTCGTTGTATTAATTAGGGAAGATATACGGTTTCAACAGCTGTGGTGTGCACGCGGCTACGAATGTAACCTGTAGCAGTTTTCGTGTCCTTCTTCACAATGATGTCGAAATAAGCAACCGTATAATCTTTGCTGTTCGCATCGTCGTAGTGTGGCTGAACGTTGAAATAGGCAAAACCTGAGTTATTGGTCACCACCGTATCCACATACGAATTTGTGGGAGGGTTTGAGTTTACATCTCCGATAATGATCACTTTCGCTCCTTCCACCAATTCATTGCTGGCTGAACGAACGAAGATTTTCACCACAGAAGGGTCATCATTTTTACAGGACTTCAAAAACCCGGTTGCAAGAACAACCAATACCAGAAGCCCGAATTTTGTAACTGTCGTTTTCATAGTTATTTACGGTAACCGTAGTCTTCCAAAGATAATCTATTTTTTCAATTCGGATGAAATATCTTTCTTCCTTAATTCTTAACTTCGTACGCCTTCAGGCGCAGGAATGTTTCATTATAAACAATCAAAACACAAAAAATGTTACACCTGCTTTGTACATTATGATAACTTCCAAACGACCTAAAAGGTTGGATAAGATTCGAGATGAAGGAAAAAATTAGCGAAATAACACAGGAAATAGAGGGGGTGGAGATCCGCAATAAGGAGGAACTCGAACAATTCAGGATTCGTTTTTTGGGGTCCAAAGGGATTATTAAAGACCTTTTCGCAGGGCTGAAAGAAGTACCGAATGAGGAAAAGCGCAGTGTGGGACAGTTGATCAACAACCTGCGGGATGTTGCTCAGGAAAAGTTCGACCAATCGAAAGAGGCTGTAGAAAGTGCTCAGTCGGAAGACAACAATCTGGACCTTTCCCGTCCGGGTGACGCGATTGCCGTTGGTTCGCGCCATCCTTTGTCATTGGTGAGAAGTGAGATCATTGAAATTTTCCGCCGCATTGGCTTCAGTGTTTCGGAAGGACCGGAAATAGAAGATGACTGGCATAACTTCTCCGCATTGAACTTTCCACCGGAACATCCGGCCCGTGATATGCAGGACACTTTCTTCATCGAAAAAGGTGAGAACGAAATGGCCTTGCGTACACACACGTCATCGGTGCAGGTACGTGTGATGGAGAACGAACAACCACCGATCCGCACGATTTCACCGGGAAGGGTTTACCGTAATGAAGCAATCTCGGCTAGAGCCCATTGCTTTTTCCATCAGGTGGAAGGATTGTACATCGACACCAACGTTTCGTTCGCTGACCTGAAGCAAACGCTTTTGTATTTCGCAAAAGAAATGTTCGGAGAAAAAACGCAGATCCGTTTGCGCCCATCTTACTTTCCGTTTACCGAACCAAGTGCTGAAGTAGATGTTTCCTGTACGATCTGTAACGCGAAAGGATGCAATGTGTGCAAGTACACCGGCTGGCTTGAGATCCTCGGATGCGGGATGGTAGACCCGAATGTATTGGAGGCAAGCAATATCGACAGCAAGAAATACTCCGGTTACGCCTTCGGAATGGGGATTGAGCGCATTGCCCAATTGAAATACAGGGTCAACGATCTTCGCTTGTATTCGGAGAACGACGTGCGCTTCCTGGAACAATTTAGCGGGGGAATGTAATATGGGCTTCTTTGGCTTTTCGGAACGAACAACCACGCTTCCGTGGACACAGGTGACTTCACCGGAAGAACTGGACAACATTCTGGCATCAGACCCTGAGCGCCCGAAGTTATTTTTTAAACATAGCACACGTTGTTCCATTTCGGCAATGGTGCTGCGTTCGTTTGAATCAGAATTCACATCGGATAAATGCGATCTGTATTTCATTGATCTTTTGCGGCACAGGGATGTATCCAATGCAATAGCAGACCGGACACAGGTGAGGCATGAATCCCCGCAGGTGATTGTAGTGAAGGAAGGGGAGGTGATCTACCAGGCATCACATTCTTCGGTGGATGCCAGAAAAATTGAAAAAATACTGGACACATTATGAAACGCTATATCATCATTGCATTGATCCTTCTCGTTGCGGCGGCAACGATCTATTCTTTGTTCAGAGGAAATGATCCGGGACCGGATGTTGAACCGGATAAACTACCAGCTGTTTTTGCATTTCAGGAAAACCTGGCGACGGTCGGCGATGAGGTTGTTCCGTTGACGATCAATGTAACCGAAAACCTACCTAAACTGGAGTTGTTTTACAACGATAGCCTGGTACAAACATGGACCAATGTTTCATCCAATGTGAAATACGACTTTTCGGCTGGGATGTTTGGTGTGGGAACCCGCACATTGGGATTGAAAGCCACGTTAAGTGACGGAACCGAATTTGTGGACAACCGTTTTATACGCGTGCTATCAGAGATTACTCCCGAACGTCTTGCTACGCAGATTGTTACACCGTATCCGCACATGACATCCAGTTTTACGCAGGGACTTGAGTTTTTGGATGGCAAACTTTACGAAGGAACCGGTGACCCGGGTGATAAGGGAGCGACGCTGGTAGCGGAGGTGAACCTCAATACGGGAGAGCACGTTCGAAAAATGGGACTTGATGTCGGGTTCTTCGGGGAAGGTATCACCATCCTGAATAATACGCTGTATCAGCTGACCTACAAGAGAGGCAAATGCTTCAAATACGAGCTGGAGAACCTGACGATTACGGGGGAGTTCAATTACCAGGGCGAGGGTTGGGGACTTTGCAACGACGGGAAGCACCTCATCATGTCCAATGGAACGGAGCGCATCGTGTTTCGTGATCCGGAAACGTTTGTCACGGAGCGTACGATTGAAGTGTACAACAACAAAGGCCCGATCATTAACCTGAATGAATTGGAATACATTGACGGAAAGATCTACGCCAATGTCTGGACGACAAACATGGTGGTGGTAATTGATCCGCAAACCGGAAAAGTACTGCAGGAAATCGACGCAACCTCACTGGTGAATGCCGGTCGCGGAAACGGAGAAGTGTTGAATGGAATCGCGTACAATTCGCAGAACGGAAAGATCTACATGACCGGGAAATACTGGGAGAAACTGTTTGAGGTGAAGTTCCTTCCGGTTTCAGAGATCCAGTAGGCGACTTATTCGATTGAGAATGGTGTAGACGGATCAAACTGCTGCATCGCGTTGATCTCCCGCACCGACTTATCTTCCACTTTAAGGATTCGACCGGGGTATTTTTCCACCATCGACATATCGTGCGTGGCCATCAGAATGGCTGCATCTTCTTCACGTGCAACAGCTACCAGCAGGCGCATAATGCCTTCCGATGTTTCCGGGTCGAGATTTCCTGTGGGCTCATCGGCGAGGATCAGTTTCGGGCGATTCAGCAGGGCACGGGCAATCGACACGCGTTGCTGCTCTCCACCGGAAAGCGCAAAAGGCATGGCGTTGATCTTTTCCTCCAAACCGACCAGCTGCAGCACTTCTTTCGCGCGTTTTTGCATCAGTGCCTTGTCTTTCCATCCTGAAGCTCCCATCACAAAAAGAAGATTTTTGAGTACGGAACGATCAGTCAACAACTGGAAATCCTGGAAAACAATCCCGATGTTGCGGCGGAGTTGCGGAATGTCTTTGCGGCGAAGCGAATTCAAATCGAAACCAACCACTTCTCCGGTGCCCGAAGACAGGGAAAGTTCACCATAAAGCGTCTTAAGCAAGCTGCTTTTTCCGCTTCCTGTTTTCCCGATCAGGTACACGAATTCGTCCGAACGGATCTCGATATTGACGTTTTCCAGTACCGTCACACCGTTCTGCCGGATTTCTCCCGATTTGATATTGATTACCGTATTCACCGCGCGATTATTTGAAGTAAAGGTGCCGATATCAGCCGAAAAAATAAGGAGGACAGGGAAAATAATCTTAACAGATTCGCGTTTAAAACTTTTGAACCTCCTCTCCAAATCCCGGTTCCAGGAAAGGTACTTTTACCTTGGCAAAATGCAGTGCGAATGAACAGAATTCTCATCATTCTATGGGCGATTTGTACCTCCGTGGTATATGGACAGACCTCGGAAAAGTACAATAGCGAGTACGAGAACTTTTACCGGGCGGAAGAGTTGTTCGTGAAGGAACAATATGCTGCGGCCAGATATGAATTCCGGGCGTTTATCGACGGATTTGATAAAGTAAGTGACCCCACTTATGTGAAGGCTCAGTACTACGAAGCGATCAGTGCGCTTGAGTTGTATAACAACGACGCAATTGACTTGCTGGAGACTTTTAATCGGAATTACCCGGAAAGTATTTACAAGAAAGACATCTATTTCCGCCTCGGAAAATTCTATTACCGCAAGAAGGATTTTGACAAGGCCCTGGCATGGTTTAACCAGCTGAGTGTGCAGGATATTGAACCGGAAGACCGTGACGAGTTCTATTTCAAGATCGGTTACGCAAATTTCCAGGAGAAACATTTCGAAGAAGCCCGCAATGCTTTTCATGAAGTGAAGGACGGGACCTCCGAATATGCAAATCCGGCATTGTACTATTATTCGCACATTGCTTACCAGAACAAGAACTACCAAACAGCACTCGAAGGCTTCCTGAAACTGGAGAACGACGAGAAGTTCAGCAAGGTGGTGCCTTATTACATTGCCCAGATCTATTACCTCCAGGGGAAATACGATGAGGTCACCAAATATGCTTCGAAGATGACCAATGAAGGGGGCGTGGCCAATGAAAAGGACATGAACCTTCTGATCGGTGATGCTTTTTACCGAACAGGCAAGTACGATGAGGCTGTTCCCTACTTGGAGGAGTACAACAAAATGACCAAAACCACACGGGAAGAAGATTACCGTTTGGGGTATGCGTACTACAAAAGCAAGTCCTACAAAAAAGCGGTAGGCATGTTCGACCGGGTGAAGAAAGTAGAAGACAGCCTCGGTCAGATCGCCTACTACCACATTGCCGAATGTATGCTGAAAATGGATAACAAGGTTTCGGCTAGGTCAGCGTTTGAAGGGGCTGCATTCATTGATGCGGACCCGGTAGTGCAGGAAGATGCATTGTTCAACTATGCGATCCTTTCCTACAAACTGGACATTAATCCTTATGATGAGGCAGTAGAGGCTTTCGAACTTTACCTCAATCATTATCCCGACTCAAAGCGTCGCGAGGATGTATACCAGTACCTGGTGAACGTGTACATGAACACGAACAACTACGAAAAGGCACTGGCATCGCTCGATAAGATCCCGAACAAAGATGTACGATTGAAGACCGCTTACCAGTTGATTGCCTTCAATCAGGGGGTGGAACGTTTTCAAAAGGCAAACTATCCGGGAGCTATAAATTCGTTCAAGCTGGTTTCCAAATACCCGATCGATCCGGAAATTTCCGGACGGGCCATTTTCTGGACAGCTGATGCCCATTACCGTGTCCGGAATTTTGATCAGGCCATTGCCGGGTATAAAGAGTTCAGCCTGCTTCCCCCAACAATTGCAGCGGATCTGCATTCGGATGCCCATTACAACATCGGGTATGCTTATCTGAACAAGGACCAGCTCGGAAATGCAATCCAGTCGTTCAGAAGTTTTGTTCAAACGAACCCGCCAAGCAAGAATAAGAAAGCGGATGCTTACATGCGCATAGCGGATTGTTACTACATCACCAAAGAGAATGAGAATGCCGTGCAGCACTACAAGGAGGCGCTGGCGTTACATTCGGGATACGAGGATCAGGCCTTGTTCTATATGGCTAAGACCTATGGATATATGGGCAATGCACAGGAAAAGATCTCCCGATTGCTGGACATTGTCAACAATTACAAGGAGTCCAAGTACCTGCAGCAGTCGATCTACGAAGTTGCCCGTACGTACAATGGAATCGGGGAACTCGATAAGGCCCTGCAGTATTTCAGGCAGATCGTGTTTGATTACCCGGCATCCCTGTTGGTTGTGGATTCCAGGATCTACATCGCAGACATCTATTACAAAAAGGGCAACCACGCTAAAGCCGAGGAAGAATACCGCAAGATCCTTGATCAGTATGGAAGTGATTCCGATGTGTGTGAGCGGGCGAGCCGAGGTTTGATCGACATTTACAAGTCGCAGGGCAAGCCGGAAAAAGTGGAACAGTTGGTCGGCGAATATCCGTGTGCGAATTTCACGGTGGACGAACAGGAAGACCTGTATTATCTGCCGGCGATGAACCAGTATCAGGACAGCAATTATGCGCAGGCCATTCCTTTGTTTGAGCAGTACCTCGCGAAGTTCCCATCCGGAAGGTATTCAAATGAAGTGCGCAATTACCTGGCAGATGCGCATTATTCGGAAGGAAACATCGAACAGGCGGTCAACATTTACATGCAGGTGCTGGAAGGCCCGGACAATGGCTTCACAGAAGTTGCAGCGGCACGTGTAGCACACTACCTGTACTCGGAAGAACGTTACGATGAAGTGATCAAGTACTACCAGCGTCTGGAAAAGGTCAGTTCACAGCCAAGTGTGATCTTCACGGCTCAACTGGGCCTTATGCGCAGCCACTTCCTGGTTGAAAACTGGTCGAATACCGTTGAATATGCCGATAAGGTCCTGTCAAGTTCGCAGGTCAACAACAATCTGAAACTGGAAGGGTATTATGCCAAAGGAATGGCGAATTATCACCTGACGAATTACGATCAGGCAAAGACATCGCTGGTGTGGATCATTAAAAATACTACCACCATCAAGGCGGCAGAAGCCCGGTATACCCTTGCGGAAATGTATTACAAGCAGAGTTATCTGGACAACGCAGACGACGAGATCACAGCGCTGCTTAAACAGAAGCCGGCGTACAACTACTGGATCGCGAAAGGCCTGATCCTCCGCACGCGGATTCAGATGGCACAGGACGACCTGTTCCAGGCTGAACAAACGCTGAAGTCAGTGATCGATCACTATCCGGTGCCGGATGACGGCATCCTGGACGAGGCCAATGCCTTGTGGGACGAGTTGATGCAACTGAAGAATCAGCCGAAGAACCTGGCTCCGGAGGAGAACAACATCATTGAGATTAACGAAAATGGACAATAAGATGAAGAAGTTAGTATACATCGTATTCGCGTTGACGGCATCTTTTGTTCATGGGCAGGTGGGCAATAACGATGAGGTAAATATCAATTCGAAGGGAGACCGCTCTATTGAGCCGGCTTACCGGATTGCACGATCACCGAAAGTAATCGACACCACGATCACCACAGCCATTGTCAACTACCCCTTGCTTTCGGTTCGCTACGAAACGCACACACAGCCGGAGCAAATCAATCCGGCGGCGATCAAGACCGTTGAAAAACTGGAGCCGTTATATCACAATTACATTAAGCTGGGCGTGGGAACGGAACTGATGCCGTTGGGAGAAGTTTACTTCGACTCCAAACGATCCCGGAAGTTCATTTACGGAGCGCATCTGAAGCACCTGAGTTCATTCGGAAACATTACCGGCTATGCTCCGGCACAATTCGATCGTACACGATTCAATCTCTACGGCGGGATCAACGAAAAGCGTTATGAACTGCGCGGCGACGTCCATTACAACAACCAGGGGCTACACTATTACGGGGCGCCTGATAGTCTTGGCTTGTTGAAAGACAGTATTGCGCAGCGTTACAGTGATTTCGGGATCTCCGGAAAATTCACCTCGCACAAAAAGGACAGTGCCAACATCAATTACTTTGTGGGGTTGGCATACAACAATTACCTGTCGAAAAAACCCGAACGGGAAGAGGACATCGACTGGCGGGCGAAGGAAAATTACTTTGGCATTAAAACCGGAGCCTGGTATAAGTTGGGCAAGGAGACCTATGCTGCCGATCTGAACATCCTGTATAACGGATACAAGTACGGGCTTCCGGATTCATCCTGGACAGGTCTGGACTCAGGCCTCGTATTGAACAACACAGTGATCAGTTTGAAGCCGAACATCACCACACGTCTCCAGGACAACCGTTTTAAGGCACACATCGGCCTGGATTTCACGGTGGACGTACACAACAAGACCAAAGCGTACGTGTACCCGCTGGCTGAAGTGAAGTACAGCATGTTCAACGACATCTTTATTCCTTATGTAGGGGTCCGTGGAGGGTTGAAGCAAACAACGTTCAAGTCGTTGACGCAGACTAACGAATTCATGCTTCCGAATGTGGAGCTCCGTAACGAAAAGACACCGATCGATTTTTACGGCGGAATCAAAGGAACATTGAGTCGACGTATTTACTTCAATGCCGGAGTGAGTTTTGCCAACGTGCGCGATAAAGCGCTCTTTGTTACCGACACTTTGCATTCCGTTGGAAACAAATTCAATGTGATCTATGACACAATGAATATCGTGACCATTGAGGCTTCCATCGGCTACCAGCTGAAAGAGAAGCTGAAGATCGAAGGGATTGGTCGTTATTATTCCTACGAAGCGCTCAACAATGTGTACGCATGGAACCTTCCGCGAATGCAGTTCATTGTGCGAGGCTCGTACAACCTTTTTGACAAGTTACTCTTCAATCTTGACCTTAACATGGAGGAGGGAAGAAAGGCCCTGGTATATGGTCCGGGAGAAAATGTGAAAGAAGAAAGTGGTCAGTACGTTCGCAACCTCGGATTTATTGCTGATGTGAATCTCGGGATCGAGTACCGATACAACAAACGCATCTCTGCATTTGTGCAGATGAACAATATCGCTTCGCAGGGATATATGCGTTGGTACAATGCGCCGGTACAGCGCTTCCAGTTCTTAGGAGGAGTGACTTTCCGTTTCTGATTCTTCGGGGTTTTCCGAAACAGGAGCTTCATCCACGGTGGTGTCGACAGGTTCTGCCGATCCTTCCGGTTCAGCAATTGCCTTTTTCTTCTTTGGAAAGTATGCCTTTTGGCGGATAAAGATCGCGATGACTCCCACGGTAATGGAAGCATCGGCCATGTTCCAAATCGCCGGGAATACTTCTTTACCACCAAGCATTGGCATCCAATCCGGCCAGTTCGCCTGAAACTTGAACATATCTACCACGTTTCCGAAAAGAAAACCGGTGTGCCTGGTTTCCTGTTCTCCGAAAATGCCGCAATCGGAAAAGATGCCCGATCCTTCAAGGTGATTGAAAGGCATGCAGGGATCGTACGGGAAGATGAAGTCGTAGAACATCGAATCGATCAGGTTTCCCGTAGCGCCGGCGAACACCAATCCGATGGCAATCAGGAACTCCGTCCTTGCTCCCTTCTTCGCCTGTTTGATCCAGTAATAGACCAGGGCGGAAATGGCCAGAATGCGAAAAATGCTCAGGGCCAGCTTGTGCCAAACCTGTGAACCGAACGTGGTACCGAAGGCCATTCCCTGATTCTCGATAAACTCAATGATAAACCAATCGCCCAGCACAGCGTGCGATTCTCCGGGCGCAAAGGTGGATTTGATGTAAATCTTGATGATTTGATCAAGCGCGAGAATAAGTGTCACGATCAAGGTGACAATAATGACCTTTTTTTTCACGAACCCTTAGCCTTGTGCGTTCTTTGCTTCGATGCTCAATGTGGCGTGAGGAACCAGTCTCAAACGCTCCTTCTGGATCAATTTACCTGTTACACGGCAAATACCGTAGGTTTTATTCTCGATACGAACGAGAGCACTTTGCAGGTTGGAAATGAATTTTTCCTGGCGGGAAGCCAATTGTGCGACTTCCTCACGTGAAAGGGTGTCCGAACCGTCTTCCATCATATTAAAGGTACGGCCGGTATCATCGGTTCCGTGATCGTCATTATGTGAGAGCGAGCCCTTCAACAAATCGAGATCTTCCTGCGCCTCTTTCAATTTTTTCAGGATAAGTTCCTTGAACTCTTCCAACTCGCTATCAGAATATCTTGTTTTTGCCATGTTCTATAAAGCTTGTGACCTGCGAACAGGTGGGGTTTTTACATCCATTCGGGAATCCCGAAAATCTGAAGGGTTAAAGATAGAATTCTGGCGCATATTACACAATACCCGGGAAATAAAAAATGTATCTTCGTATTTGTGGTCACGCTATTTTTTGGAAATCGGTCGTATGCGTTGTTATTCCTGCCATTCATCATCGGCGGATTCTATGCCTGCAATTACTTTACCGCGTACCACATAGCGCCTGAAACCCTGAACATTGGATTCTGGGGAACCATTCAAACAGGGGGGCACTGGGCTTTTGACCTGACGGCCTTGCTGATGGTCTTACTGAATGCAATCCTGCTCAATCGACTTTTTAACCGCAACGACTTCATGGAGCGAAACAGTTTCCTTGCCTCTCTTCTGTATGTGGTCCTTATGAGTTTTTTCCCATCGTTCTATCACCTCGATGGAATTGCACTGGCGCAGCCGCTGGTGGTTCTTTCCGTAATTCAGCTCTTTCATCTGAACCAGAATGAGGACGGGCGCAGGGCGGTTTTCAATGCTTCTTTCCTGTTCGGTGCGGCATGTACATTTTTCCCGGTGTTACTGCTGGGAGTTCCCGCGCTGTTCTGGATGGTGTGGGTGATCCGGCCTTTTGTCCTGCGTGAATCACTGCTCGTACTGGCCGGTTTCGCAGTGCCGTTATTGTATGCGGCGGTATACACCAACGTTTTTCATTTCCGGATGGAGCGCGAGAACTTCAGCAGTTCTTCCACGGAAGTGCTCCTGCTGAACAGTGCCGTAGTTGGTGGGGGACTGGTCCTGTTAGGGATGATGTCCGTGAGTGCCGTGGTTGGAAAACTGCGGGTGAGCTCGATTCGTCTGAAGAAGTTGTTTCGCATCCTGGGACTGCTCATTTGGCTTTTTCTCGGAATTGGTGCGCTTGAGTACTTCGTTTTTGGAAAACTGGCGGCTGTTTCACTGTTGATAATCCCGGTGATCTTTTTCCTTTCCTATGCGTTCGGAGAGCGCGAGCCCAAGGGCTTGCCTACCTTTACATTTTACCTTTTGTTTTTGTTTGCTGTGGGTAAGTTTTTCATCCCTTTTGACAGCTTGGCGTTTTAAATATCGTACTTTTGTGCCAACCGTTTTAAAGCACAAAAATGAAATTTGGAGTAGTCACTTTTCCGGGATCCAACTGCGATCAGGATATGATTTACGTATTGGAAACCATTCTTGGGAAAGAGGTAGTAAACCTTTGGCATAAAGATACCGATCTGCAAGGTGTCGATTTCGTGGTATTACCCGGAGGATTCTCTTACGGAGATTACCTGCGCTCGGGAGCGATTGCCAAACTTTCTCCAATCATGGGCGAGGTGATTCGTCATGCGAACAACGGCGGATACGTCATGGGAATCTGTAACGGGTTTCAGATTCTGACCGAATCCGGATTGCTGGAAGGTGCTTTGCTGCACAATGACAACCAGAAATTCATTTGCAAGAACGTTTACCTGAAGCCTGTTTCCAAGTCTGCAGGCATCACTAAGGGGCTGCAAGACAAAGCCTACAAAATTCCGATCGCACACGGAGAGGGTCGTTACTACGCTCCTGATGAAACGATCGCGAAACTGAACGCCAACGATCAGATCCTGTTTCGTTATTGTAGCGAAGGGGGGGAGATCGATGCTGAAAACAACCCGAACGGATCACTTGAAAATATTGCCGGGATCTGCAACGAAGGAAGAAACGTCTTCGGAATGATGCCGCACCCTGAACGCGCAGCGGACAAGGAACTGGCCAATGAAGACGGCCTCGAGATGTTTAAGTCGATCCTGGAATACTGCCAATCTTAATTCATTATGCGCATTTTACTGTTAGGCTCCGGAGGAAGGGAACACGCGATGGCGTGGAAAATCGCCCAGAGTTCCATGCTGGAGGCCTTATATATCGCACCGGGAAATGCCGGTACGAGACAGCACGGAAAAAACGTCAACATTTCTCCGACGGATTTCGATAAGATCAGGGAATTTGTGCTGGAGAACGAGATTGACATGGTTGTCGTGGGCCCTGAGGATCCGTTGGTGAAGGGGATTGCTGATTTCTTCCAGGCGGATGAGCAACTGAAAAAAGTACCGGTGATCGGGCCAAACAAGGTAGCGGCACAGCTGGAAGGCAGCAAGGACTTTGCGAAGCAATTCATGGAACGCCACTCTATTCCTACGGCACGTTACGGCACGTTTACAAAAGATACACTGGAGGACGGATACGCATTTCTTGAGACGATGGAGCCGCCATTCGTGTTGAAAGCGGACGGACTGGCAGCCGGAA
This sequence comes from Crocinitomicaceae bacterium, assembly GCA_050300995.1. Classification (GTDB taxonomy): domain Bacteria; phylum Bacteroidota; class Bacteroidia; order Flavobacteriales_D; family Crocinitomicaceae; genus UBA4466. The sequence continues at coordinate 22,084 of JBNKYR010000006.1, forward strand.
AGGGTGTGTTGATCATCGACAACCTGAAGGAAGCCAAAGAAGAACTGAAGAACATGTTGGCTGATGCCAAGTTTGGTGAAGCGAGCTCCCGTGTAGTGATCGAGCAATTCCTGGACGGAATCGAACTTTCCTGTTTTGTGATTACGGACGGAGAAGCCTATAAAAAGCTTCCTGAAGCGAAGGATTATAAGCGGATCGGTGAAGGAGATACCGGACTTAATACCGGAGGAATGGGAGCAGTATCGCCGGTTCCTTTTGCGAACCCGACCTTCCTTGATAAAGTGGAAAATCAGGTGATCATTCCAACCATTAAAGGATTAAAAACGGACGGCATAACCTACAAGGGGTTCATTTTCTTTGGGTTGATCAACGTGAAGAACGAGCCGTACGTGATTGAATACAACTGCCGTATGGGCGATCCGGAAACCGAAGTGGTGCTGCCGCGTTTGAAATCAGACATTCTTGATCTGTTTGAAGGAGTGGCAACCAACACACTTTCGGAGCGTGATGTACAATTTGATGAGCGCAGTGCAAGCACCGTGATGATGGTATCCGGAGGATATCCTGAAACATACGAAAAGGGCAAGCAGATCTTTGGGTTGAATACCGTGTCAGACAGCATCATTTTCCATGCAGGAACAGCTTCTGACGGACCGGTAGTAACTACTGCGGGCGGACGGGTACTGGCAGCCACATCGTTGGGCAAGGACCTTGAATCGGCGCTGAATAAATCGTACCACTCTCTGGAGAAAATCGAATTCGACAAGGCGTATTACAGAAAGGACATCGGTCACGATGTGCTGTAATTCAAAGGAATTTGTATCTTTCTGGGAGTAAGAACAGCTAATGGAGGTTCCCCTACTTGGTATAATCATTACACTGGTGTTCTCGGCTTTCTTCTCGGGTATGGAGATCGCTTATATCTCCTCGAACCGACTGAAGATCGAGCTTGATAAATCCAAAGGCACCACCAATAGTAAGATCCTGGGATTGTTTTACAGCGACGAACCGCGATTTATCGCCATGTTGCTGCTGGGGAACAACATCGCCCTGGTATTTTTCGGACTCTTTTCTGCAGATATTCTCGGAGATATCATCATGAATTCCTGGGGGGTGAGTGATGAGGGCCTCGTGTTGCTGATCCAAACTCTTCTCTCGACCATCCTCGTACTGATCGTTGCGGAATTCCTTCCCAAGACTTTTGTACAGATGAATCCTAACGGGTATCTTAAATACACGACCGTTCCCATGGTGGTGGTCTATGCCGTTTTGCTGCTCCCGACGTACGTAGTGGTGGCTTTAAGTAATGCGTCTCTTCGACTGCTGAACGTGGATCGGGAAAAGAAGGAAAAGGTCTTTTCGAAAGTGGACCTGGAGCATTTTGTACAGGACATTAACGATCGTCTGGAAGAAGAACAGGATATGGGGAACGAAATGCAGATTTTGCAGAATGCCCTGGATTTCGGATCGGTGAAGGCTCGCGATTGCATGGTTCCACGAACCGAGATTGTTTCCGTGGAAGTGGACGACGACATTCCGTCGTTGCGCAAGAAATTTGTGGATACCGGGAAGTCAAAGATTATTGTCTACCGGGAAAGCATCGACAATATCATCGGTTATGTACACTCGTTCGAGATGTTCAAATCGCCGGAAGCCATCAAGCAGATTCTGCTTCCCATCCCTTTTGTTCCGGAGGCTGTTCCCGGAAAGGAGCTGCTGGAACTTTTCACGGAGAAGTCGTGGAGTATGGCTGTGGTCGTGGATGAATACGGCGGAACCGCCGGTATCGTGACGATTGAAGACGTGATCGAAGAGATTTTCGGGGAGATCGAAGATGAGCACGACGTTGACGACTGGCTGGAAGAAGAACTGGGAGAGGGGGTATATCGTTTTTCGGCGCGTGCCGATATCGATTACCTCAATGAGGCCTATGGTCTGGGCATTGAGATCAGCGACGAATACGAGACCCTCGGAGGCTTGCTCATCCATCACCTGGAATCCATTCCTCAGGCTGGCACAAGAGTTGAGATAAAAGGCATCACTTACTACATTGAAGAAGTGAGTGATAACCGGATCGAAGTGGTCCGCCTGGAGAAATAAATGAACATCCTTCGGCACATAATCCTGACGGCATCCCTGCTGTTTTGTATCGCTTTTGCAGGAGCGCAGACAGTTGATCTACCTGCTTCCCTGCGTGAAATTTCGGGGCTGGAAGCGCTGGATGAAAAACATTTTGTGGCCATCAACGATGGCGGAAACAGCGCCGATCTGTTTGTGATCGATCAGAATGGACAGGTCTTGAGAACAGTTCGCGTGGAGAATGCCACCAATGAAGACTGGGAAGACCTGGCATCCGACGGAACGTATTTGTATGTGGGCGATATCGGGAACAACCTGAACAAACGACGCGACTTGTGTGTCTACAAGATTCTACTCAAAGACATTGCTACAGAAGATGTGGTCCGCGCCGAAAAAATAGCCTTTTCTTATCGCGAACAAACGGCCTTTCCTCCCCAAAAGAGTGAGAAGCGCTATGACGCCGAAGGAATGATCTTCTACCAGGGAAAACTCTGGATCTTTACGAAAATCAACGACGATCCATGGAGTGGCAATGCGCTGATCTATCAATTGTCTACCACCCCCGGCACCTATGAACTCTCTCTTTTCAAATCGTTGTACATCGGGAGGAGCGGTTGGTGGAAAGATGCCATCACCGCGGCCGACGAGTACAACGGAAAGTTATACCTCATGACGTATGATCGCGTGATGGTATACGATATCGATGAATTGGAGGCGGGTCAGCTGGGGACTTATTCGTTTGAAGAGTCCACTCAGAAAGAATCTCTTCTGGTGCTGGGAGAAGAGTGGTACATAGCCGATGAACACCAAACTTTCCTAGGGGGAGGGAAATTGTATCACTTTCCCCTTTCGGCAATCAAAAAGACCAAACAAAAATGAAAATAGAGCAGTTTCCGTACGAGGCCGTTATTTTTGATATGGATGGAGTCCTGATCGATTCCGAGCCGAAATGGAAGATCGCGATGGAGGAAGTTTTTCATTCGGTGGGTTGCTCACTGACCCGGAAGGATTTCCAGCAAACGGTGGGGCTCCGCATTGATGAGGTGATCGACTACTGGTATGCCCGTGTTGGATGGGAAGGAGCCGGTCCGCGGGAAGTGGAGATGAAGATCGTGCAACGCATGGTTGAGCTGATCGGGGAGACCGGAGAACCATTGCCGGGAGTTGTGGAAACCGTGCGCTATCTGAAGGAACGGGGAAAAAAGATCGGGTTGGCCACGTCGTCGTATGCGATCCTTGTGGAAACGACGCTGAAGACCCTTGGACTGACCGAATATTTTGATGTGACGCATTCCGCGGAACATGAAACGTGGGGAAAACCCCATCCATCGGTGTACATGACCGCTGCCCGGGAACTGGGACTTGATTGCCGTCAGTGCCTGGTGATCGAGGACTCATTTAACGGAATCGTGGCCGCCAAGGCTGCACGTATGGACGTGGTTTGTATCCCTGAAAAAACACACGAACCCGATCGTCGTTTGGTCGCGGCGGATTTTCTGTATGAAGACATGTTGTTATTTTTACAGTCAATTCAAGCGCACTGACCCATGATCAAGTACAACCCCAAAAACTGGTACAAACTGATCTTTGCTCTGCATCGGAGTGATACGATGCGGATCCTCTGGAAGGAACTCCTGTACACAGGTTTGTTCTCACTTGGACTGGCGTATGTGGTTCAGAATTACTGGAGACATATCGAATCGCTGGAAAAACTCACAACGGTCTATTCACTGGTGGGCTTTGTGATCTCCCTACTGCTTGTTTTTCGGACCAATACGGCGTACGATCGTTGGTGGGAAGGACGTAAGAAATGGGGGTGCCTGGTCAACGATACACGAAACCTGGCGATTAAACTTTCCACGTTGGTGAATGACGAAAAGTCGCGGGAGTTCTTCGCACGGATGATTCCCAATTTTACCACAGCAACCAAAGAGCATTTGCGTGAGGGAGTTCGCTTTGAAGAACTGGAGCTCACACCGGAAGAACGGGCACTGCTCGAACGCAAAGGTCACGTTCCCAATGCTATCAGCCAATTAATGTACAAAAAGGTACAAACGCTGAAAAACGAGGGCGTCATTACGGAGGAATCAGCCATCGTTATTGATACAAATCTGAATGCGCTGCTTGACAGTTTGGGCGCCTGCGAACGCATCCGTAATACACCTATTCCGTATTCGTACATGCTTTTCCTCAAAAAATTCATTGTCATGTACGTGGCGACCTTGCCTCTCGCTTTCGTTCCGGTTTTCGGATATTACGCTGCGCTGATCGCCACCTTCATCTTTTACGTGCTGGTTTCCATGGAAGTCCTGGCAGAAGAGATCGAAGACCCTTTCGGCACGGATGACAATGACCTTCCGACCGATGATCTCTGCAAAAAGATCCGTACGAATGTGCGGGAGATCTTTGAGCTTCAGGACTGATGTGTTACAAACAGTCCATCTGACGTTCTATGGAACAGCTGTTGAACGTTGAGCAGCAAAAGTTGTATCTTGAAGAACCATAACGGATCTTATGAAAACACTGATCAAAGCACTTACCCTGACCTTCTTTTTCGGAATGATCGGATTGTTTGTGGCCTACCGTGGAGGCCTCTTTTCAAATGAAAGCCCGGTTCCCATGAGTCCAAACGGAAGTAATATCAATTCCAATCAATCGGTGAATCAGCAGGCAGATGATCCTGTGATAAACTATGACTCTATCCGGCACTACGATTCCACACTTAGAAATGCGATGCCGTCCACCAAAAGTATCCGGATGCACGATCGACCGGTCATGATGTACTTTTATACGGACAGTATGGGCGTGCGGCATTATGTGAGCCGCGAAACCGTATACGGAAGATCAAAATACGGAAGCGAGATTGCTCCTGAAGAGGACCGGGAAGAAAAGGTTCATCCGTTTAGCAGCGACGACGACAATGACTGAAACCTGGATCCAGACAATTCTGATGACCGGCGCCAGCCTGATCTTTCTGGTCATTGCGTTTGTGCCTATGGAACGCGTTTTTCCTGCCCGAAAGGGACAAAAGTTCTTTCGTCCGGGCTGGTTGCTGGATTTCTGCTTTTTTCTTGGACAGTACCTGTGTTGGGGAGGCCTCGTGTTGTACGTGCTTTTTGTCTTTAACGATTATTTGCTGGAGATCATTCCGTTGAATGTTCAACTGGCAGTGAGGAGTCAACCCATGTGGCTGCAGGTGATCGAAGTCTTTCTGATCGGAGACTTGTTGATCTACTGGGGACATCGGCTGCAGCACCGGGTGGATTTTCTCTGGCGCTTTCACAAGGTGCACCATACCACCGAACACCTGGATTGGCTGGCAGCCCACCGGGAACACCCATTGGATTCAATTTATACGATCGGCCTGATCAATCTGCCGGTGTTCATTCTTGGTTTTCCGATCGAGGATGTGGCGGTTGTCATTGCTTTTCGTGGGATCTGGGCCATTTACATTCACTCCAATGTACGGCTGAACATTGGTCCGATCCGGATGCTGATCGGCTCACCAGACTTGCATCACTGGCACCATTACCTGGATCGGGACGCCGGAAATTACGCCAATATTTCACCCTTGATGGATATCCTCTTCGGAACATATACCTACCCCGATCATGAACCCGAAGCGTACGGAATTCGCGAAGAGTTTCCCAAAAATTACCTCGGCCAGCTGATCGCCCCCATCCTTCCTTCCAAAACATGGAAGAAGCTTGAGCCTTACATGACCTTCAGGCGTGTCAACAACTCCGCCCCGGAGAAACCGTAGAGGGAGCACTTATTTGTTCAGACCGGGTTGTTCAAAAAAATCGGCGGGAACAGACAGGAAATTTTTGAGGAAGCAGCCGATATCCCTAACTTTGCTGTGATCTACTAAATTATCGGTGATGAAAAAACTGTTCGTACTCTCGTTTTGCATGCTCTTTTCAGGACTGACTTTCGCACAGGACTTCGAAAAAGGAGGAAATTATGTGACTGCCGGCTTTGGCTTTGATCCGTTTTACCGCCCGCTGGGCTATTATGGCATTGGTCCGGTCGTGGTAGGTTACGAACGCGGGATTACAGATATTCTTGGAATCGGTCGCATCGGGGCAGGGGGAACATTTGGCGCCACCTTCTATCCGGGCACCTATGCGAATGGCGTACACTATACCGGCACCCGGTTTTCCATTTTGGGAAGAGCCACTTATCACTTCGAATTTGATGTTCCGCGCATGGATGTCTACGCCGGAGTCGGTCTCGGAGTGCACATCATCAATGAACCCTATTACAATTATTACTACGCGTACGGTTTGAGGAGTCGCGTGGTTGTTGGTCCGCGTGTATTCGGTGGAATTCGTTATTACTTTACCGATGTCTTCGGGGTGTATGCGGAAGCCGGTTATGGCTTAAGCGCCTTGAACGGAGGGATGGTGTTCGCGTTTTAGCAGACGCAACCCTTTGTCTAAAAGCGCAGCGATCTAATGCCTAACGTCTAATTTCTGGCGTTCAGTTGTTTCTCGTAGCAATCAAACACGGCCGGAACGATAAGTCCTTTGGCTTTTTCAGCCTTATCCGGCTTGCGCTCTGTAAAGGACATACTTTCCGTGAGGGAATACCCCTGGCGTCGGTACCAGGCGTCTAATTGCTGCTTGACAGGCAAGGCAAAATCACGTGGACGAAGGATCTCCAGGGTCATGCGTTTGGCTCCTGCTTTCCGGGCAATACTTTCTGCCGCTTCAATCAGCGTTCGTCCGATGCCCATTCCCATGCGGTCGAAATCGGCGGCCAGCAAGCCAAACCCGAAACTGTCCGGACCGTTGCGATAAACATGAATGGTGCCCACCACGATCCGTGAAATCCGCGCAACGAGGACTTCACCGGCATGGATATGCTCAATGTATTCTTCGAGCGACATGCGCACATAATTTTCTCCCCAGATCTCTACTTCGGTAAGTGCGTAGGCACGGATGAGGAGATCGTACATGCGTCCGATCTCTTCAGGGGTCATTTCAGACGTGCTTGCAACTTCAACGGTGACAACATTCGTACTCATCAACGCTCCTTTTCGATGTAGGTATACTTCAGCATTTTGATATCAAGATCATCCAAAACAAAAGGTTCTCTCCACGGATTCCAGATCTGTAGGATCAGTGTATCAGTCCGAAAGTCTTCCGTAATGGTTTTGTATAACTGCAACTTGTCCCACCCGTTTTGATGTTCACGCGCCATTTCCGACAGTTGAAAATATCCGGGATCCGGGTTCTCTTTTACCATGAGCATCAGCCCCCTTGGTGGATCTTTGGTCCACCCGGTAATAGATATCGCCTGTGCATCCTTCACGGGGATCCGGATCTCGCCGATGAAGTCAAGGCCATTGTCTACCCGGATAGAGCCGGTACCATGAAGTGCATCTGTCTTTTGAAGGAATCTTGTCAGACTGGGATCGCAGGATTCGATATTCTCGAAGGAAAAATGTGCTCTGTATGTGATTTCCTCTACCGGTTCGAGCACGACATCCCTGCCATTCTTTTGTTGTTCATCCACGGGAAGCCGCAAAAGGGTCTCATAGATCTGCGACGGGTATTCACGCAGGAAAGCATCCCAGTAGGCCTCTTTGGTCATTCCTGACCAATGCAACACCCCATAGGCAAACTGATAGGACTGGAAACAGGAAAGCGCAATTCCCGCCATTACGACAAGTTTGAACCCGGTCCGGATCAGCCATTTCTTTTCAAGAATCCACTGGATGAAACCGGCAAGCGGGATGCTAAGCAAGGGATACAGGTTGATGTAGGCGCGATTGCCAAAACCACTGTACCACCAGCACCACCATGAGGCGATCACGTAAAAATAAATGAGTGCCGTGGGAACCAGAAAAGTGCCGAAGCGAACAGGCATTTTTCGCAGAAAGAAGAACCCGATGATCGCCAGAAGCATGAGTGGACTGTACACAAGCCATCCGTTGCGATAACTCAGGAGGCTGTCAAAAAGATGAGGAGACCCGAAGAAAAATGATTCACCCGAATAGGGGAAGAAGAGGAAGCTTCCGGAGATGGTCTTGAAGTAGAGCAATTGCGGCAGCAACATTATGCAGAACCCGAGAAACATGATCAGGATATGTAGCCGCCATCTGCGGAAAAGCATAAACCGCTTTTTGAGGTCGGCAAGACTGAGGACATTGATGAGTGGAAGTGCCAGCAGAAACAAGACGTCGATCGGACGGATGAGTACGAACAGGCCTGCCGTAAGTCCGATCCAGATGGCTTGACTCAACCGGGGGTCGGAAATCCATTGCACCGTGCAATAGAGAAACACGGCGATCAACGCAAGGCTGTAGCCATGTGCCTGGATCATGTGGACGGAATAGTAGGTGTACGCATTTGTTCCTGTGAACAGGATCAATAGTGTGACGGCGACCGTAAGATCTTTGAAATAGAGCAACAGAAGTTTACTTAAAAAGATCAATGCGATCAGGAGAAACACGAGCGCACTCATGGCGAGCGCAAACTGGTAAGGTACACTGTAGCCGTCGGCCGGATACCCTAAGGACTCTGCCAGGGAATGAGCAATGAAGAAGAACGGACTGTAGGCAATGGCCATTCCACAGGTAAACTTGATGTAACGTGAACCGTTCGGGTGGGTCAGGTACCACACATCACCGGCAAATTTTTCGGGATGTTCAAGCTTGAGGTCATCGTAAATGAACATTGCCGGGAGGTAGGAATAGTACCCGATGGCGTCCGCCGTAACCACCTGCTTTTCTTCCCAGGGCTTCAGGGAGAACTGACCGTAGATCACCGCTGACAGGATGATGAGCCCGGCCAGTTTGGTAAGCGTATACTGTTTGAGCCACTGTATCACCGTTCTTTTTCTTCGTAAGTATAGCGCAGCGCCTTGATGGAAAGATCATCGAGGTAGAAGGCGTGCTTACCCTGGTTCCAAATCAGGAAATCAAGCGAGTCGGTGCCGAGGTTGTCAGGAATCCAGCAGAACAGATGCACCTTTTGCCAGTCACCGTTTCTGGTGTACGCCTCGTCGGAGGAGCGATAGAAGAACACAGGTTCCGTTTTACTCAAAGTGATGTGCATCTCTTCCGGAAGGTCTTTGACCCATGCGCTGATGTACATGGCGTCGGCTCCTTTTACGTATACAGGCATCCGGTCACCAATGAACTCCATGCCCTCGTCAATTTTCAGGGCTCCCTTTCCATGTCGGGCCACATCGAATTGAAGGAAAGCTGCCTGGGCGCTGTCGCAGGCATTGGCAGAATCGTATGAATAGTAACGTGTGTAAATCGTACTTTGTGTTGGCTCATACACGGCATCGATTCCCTCAAGTTGTTTGTGGTCCACCGGATAACGCAGGTAGGTTTCAAACAACTGTGAAGGACGGGTACGGAAAAAAGAATCCATGTAGGCTTCCCTGGTCATGGCGCCCCAATGCAGTGTCCAGTGATCGTATTGCCAGGTTTGAAAGGTACTCAGGGTCAGTCCGCAGAGGATCAACAGATTCAACAATGCTCGATGAATCCAACGCTTTGAGTAGACGTATTGAATGAAAGCCGCAAGTGGGATGGCCAGTAAGGGATACAGGTTGATGTACGCCCGGTTTCCGAAGCCAACGTACCACCAGCACCACCAGGAGGCCAGCACGTATATGTAGAGGGCCAGTACCGGAAACAGAAACATGCCAAATGTGCGTCGTGCTTTACCCGGAAAAAACAATCCCACAAGGGAAAGGATCATCAGTGGACTGTAGATCAGCCAGCCGTTGCGGAAACTGAACATACTGTCCAGGATGTGTGGATGCCCGAAAAAGAAGGATTCGTTGGTATAGGAATAGTGGAAAAGCTCACCGAAAATAACGGAGTTATAGAGAAACTGCGGGATAAAGACAATGATGGACACCAGCACCATCAATATGATCTGTTTCCAGTTTCGAAAAAATAGCCCGAAGCGCTCCTTTAATGATTGCAATGAAGGTTGAGTGTTCAACAGGGGAAGAGCCAGCAGAAAGATGATATCAACGGGCCGCACCAGGACCATCAGGCCGGCAGACAAGCCGATCAATACGGCATATTTGTAGCCCGGTTTTTCAAGCCAGCAGACGCTGTAATACAGAAACATGGAGATCAGCGCCAGGCTGTAACCATGGGAGTAGGTCATGTTGCCGGTGTAGTAATGCAGGGCGTTGGTACCGACAAAAATGATGAGTAATGTAGCCGCAACCACGTGGTCGCTGAAATACCTTCGCAGGAGTTTACTCAAAAAGATCAGGGCCAGGAGCAGGTAAAAGATCGCACTCATTGCGAGCGCAAAACGATACGGAAGAGAGAAGCCATCAGCTACATGTCCCATGGGTTCCGCCAGGGCGTGCGCTGCCAGGAAAAAAGGGCTGTACAGGATCGCCATTCCGCAGGTGTATTTCACGTAGCGTGTGCCATCTTCCGCAACCATGTACCAGATGCGTGTGCCATTTTCCGAATTATAGGCCGTGTTGTGCTGGAGTTCAATATCATCGTAGATGAAAAAAGCAGGGAGGTATGCGTAATAACCCCTTACGTCACCACTGATCACATTGTTGGGATCTTCCCACTTTCGTTGCGAGAACTGCGCGAAAATTATCGTAGCCAGGATCACCAGGCTGGCAATAAGGGTAAGCGGATGCTGTCGAAAAATACCCATGGCGGATAAATGTATGGATTTCCGCCGCAAATAAAAAAGGGTTCGAATCAAGCGATTCAAACCCGTCTATCTGGATGGTGCCTTGCCGGGGCAAGTAGCACTTATTAAACCCATCGTATTACTGCACGTTGATAGAAAGTTGCTGGAGATAAACCAGGTACTCTTCAAGAGTGGCTGTCAACATCAGTTTTACTGCTTTTGTTTTTTGGTTCCTTTTCATGGTGTGAAGTTTTTAAGTTTCCACCAGTTAATCAAAGGCTATGCCAAAAACACAAAACACTAATGGTCAGCCCATTGAAAAAACAAAGGACTATTCCTGCACGGATGCTTTGCCGTGACGCTCGTTTTTTTCGCGAATGGATTTTAAAAAATAGGAAGGGGTAATTCCGGTAAACCGTTTGAAGGAATTGTTGAACGCGGAAATGGATTTGAAACCGGTATTGTGAGCGATGGCTTCGATCGTCAGGTGATCAAAAGCTTTGTTGGCAAGCATTTTTCGGGCTTCCTTGATCCTGTACTCGTTAATGAACATGCTGAAGTTCTTCCCGACCTTTTCGTTGACGGTTTGGGAGATGTAGCTTTTGTTGGTGTGCAGAATTCCGGCCAGTTTTACAACGCTCATTTCCGGGTCAAGGAAGACTTTATCGTTTTCCATAGATTGCAGGATGGCATCGAACAGGGCATCCCGCTGCTCGGGACTCAGCGCAGAGGCTGAATATTTTGCCGTGTCGGCTTCATCATCCGGTTCCGCCTCAATGGTAGCCGTGGCAACGGCCTTCTGTTCTTGCTGTACCACCTCAAGGTTCCGCTCGGCCAGAATCCTGTGTGATTTGGACAGGCGAAGGATCTGGAGCAGGATAACTCCCCCGAAGATCAGTGCCGCTATCAGCGCAATCATGAGTAGAATGATCCATTCTTGTTGTGCTTCGTAGCGCTCCGCCTCCAGTTGTTTTTCAGCCTCCCGGATCTGTTCGATCTTTTCGCGGTCGTTCCGGAAGCTGATCTGTTCGATCTCCGAAGCCAGATGCAGGTCTTCGAGTGTATCGTTCATGGCATCAAACAGTTCGCGGTAATGCAATGCCAATTCGAAGGCTCCCTGTTTTTTGAACATGCGGGCATACCCGCCGTAAATATCGCGGAGCAGTAGTTTCTGCTTCTTTTCTGTTTTGGTAGCGAGGTTGTAGGCCTGGTCCAGCAGGCTTTTGGCTTTAATGTATTCTCCAAGATCAATGTAAGCTTCGGCCATGTTTGCCAGGTTCATACCAAGGGAGGTCTTGTCCACGGGACTTTCCCGACGGAGAAAGTTCTGCGCATGGTTGAAATAGGCGATGGCCGTTTGGAAGTCTCCGGTTTCCAGGTAGTGCAGGCCGATGTTGTCGCTGATCACGGCTGCCCGGGAAAAGTTGCGTCCTTCGATGCACAGGTCAAGCGCACGCGTATAGTAATGCATCCCGAGCGAATCGCTTCCCTGTTCCTGGTGAACGATCCCGATGTTGTTCAGGCTGGAGGCCATGCCGTCCAGGTCTCCGGCTTTTTCAAAGATGGTGTAGGCCTGCCGGTAGTAGTGCAAGGCCGAGTTATAATTTTTCTCGCGCTTGTACACCGAACCGATGTACCGGAGTGTCCAGGCTTTGTTCACATCTTCGATGTGCAGACTGTCGAAGAGCTCCATGGCACGCAGGTAGCGCCTCATGGCTTCCCCGTAATCGGCAAACTCGTAATGGATCCGCCCGGAGATGCGCAGCAGGTCGGGTATTTCTGCCAGTGCTCCCGCTTTTTTGAAATGTCCGATGGCCTCATCATAGCAGTTGATGGCCTTTCTTCGGTTTTCAAAAGCAGTATAACATTTTGCCAGGTTTACACGGGCGGTTCCCAGATCGGAATGCCGGCCGGTTTTCCCTGCCATGTCAAGTGCAAGTTGAGCGAAATAAAAGGTGTGGGAGCTATCCGGACGGTGCACTTCCGAAGAATCGATGTAACGCCGGACATTCGGAGAAACGCCGGTCTGTGCTCTGCCGTGAAAGAACAGCAGGCAACCGGGGATCAATAGTACGGTAATTCGCCTGATTAACATAGTGGTTCCGAACAAGGTAACGGAAATGTAAGGAGAAAAGGTTGTCCGGGCAAAAGAAAAATGGGTGTCAAGGGAGACACCCATTTCAACAGAAGTTGGTTCGCCAGCCGAAATTATTTGACCGAAAAATCCGATCGACGCCTAATACTGCATGTTCGATGAGGGGCACAACCAAAAAGCCCTTCTCAACGGATGCAACCGGGTGGCAACAATCCTGAAAAATACGCGGCGGTTTAGTATGTCGTTTTGTGTTTTCCATGATGTATGAGGAACACAAGACCACATGCCGCGAGGTTTAGTTGTTTTTGGGTAGTAACATCTTTGGCTACATACTACTCACATTGTCAAATGTATGCGATCAGTGCATTTTCGCACAAACAGAACATTTAGCGATTTCTAAATTGAGAAGAAAAAGGAATAGCCGAAACTTAACGAATCGGTGGCGGGGACTACTTTTTTCGAAGGGTGTGTCTGAAGGTCATCCGACCCAGAAAGAACAGCAGAATGGTGCTGATCGCAAGCCCCGCATAACTCATACTGCGCGTAAGCAGAAGATCTTCCTGCATACCATCAAAGCGTTCATGCCTTCTTTGCAGATGCCGTTCCGCAGTTGTTTGTGAATTCATCGCTTTTTCAAGCAGGTTTTGATAGGCGTTGACTTTTTCGTAATGATCCAGGAGTGAATAGTCAATTTGTTTGAACAACAGCTCGTTCTTTTTCCAGTCATCCGGACTCATTTTGAGCAGGTAGTTGTCCAGGGAGATCCAAACCAGTTCTTCATCTTCCAGCAACTCATGAAGTACGGCCTTCACGGCTTTACCATCAATGGATACATCGGCGGCGTCTGTCTGGGCATCAACCACGCTTTTGTCCTCCGTAATGGCAAGTCGGCTCATCGAAGAAAGCTTCAGAAAGTTATTGATCTCTTCTCTTCCGAATAGCGTGTCCTGCGTCAACGGAATTGTTTCTTTCATCTTCTCGATCCGCGTTGTCGAGTGACCAACAATGCCCGACATGTTCTCAAGACCTGCGGTGATGTTTTGGTAGGTCTCGGTTTCTTCGGCAAGGACATCCATCTGCTCCTCGTAGTTTTGATTGATCGTTTTTGTGGTGGTAAAAACGGAAGCCAGAGAGAGTGAGAAGATGGAGAAAACAGACGCAATTGTAACTGCTACAACTGTTTTAGACATTTCAATCTGCGTGTCTTTCCTGATCATTTTGCGGAAGGTTTTGGTCAAATCTAAGAATTGATCGGTGACCCCGGAAGGATTTGTTATGCGGATTCCGAAAGCGCTTTTTCGCCTTTCCCGTGCTTTTCCTGAATCTCCGCCCAGTTGGAATGGATGTAAATGGCGGAGACCACGGCGGCATACGTCGGTGCCATAAACCAACCAATGACCGGGATCAACAGCAGAAAGAGCATTCCCAGACCAATGGCGAGCATGGCAACACGATTGGCTTTGTAGTACGCCTTACTTTCCTTGTAGCCGAGTCCCTTTCGTTCGAGGGAATAGTCGGCGATCATGATGCCGGAAAAGTAGGCCTGCACCATGAAGGTCAGCAAGGGAGAAATGATGCCGACTACCGGAATGAGGGAAAACAAGGAGATCACTGCGATCCATGCGAATTGTTGCAGGGTCATGTAAAAGGAGATCTTCAGGCCTCGGAAGAAACCCTGGAAAAACGTGCCGGGTGCACTTTCGAAGGAGAGCAACTCAAATGTCTTTGCGATGATGTGTGAAAGGTAGGGCACACCAATAATAAAGAACAGGGAAAGAAAAATGGAGTCGCGGTTGGAATCAATGGCGAAGGTAATGAGCCAGAAAAGGGTTTCCATGCCTGTTTCCACATACGATGTGTCGAAAGTGTAGTCTTTGCCGTGGCTGATGATCCAGTTTGTGAGGGGCTCCTGTGCATAGTCGATCCCGTCGATCATGAAGTTCAGTCCCACGGAAAACAAGGTCAGAAAGATCAGTCCCGATACCAGCAGGTAACGCTTGATGCGGCTTTGCATGATGAAATCATGGGCATCGAAATAAACCTTGAGTACGCTGACGCAAGTGGCGTTGTTGGTTCGGAGGCGGTCGGTCAGGCGACCAAAGTATTGCCGGATACGTGTCATGTGGTTCGAAAGGCACGGTAGCCGTTACGAAGATATTTTATTTCGGACAGTGGGCGGCATCCCGGTGCATTTTTCACGAAGATGCGTAAACTTGTAACCGATGAACAGGAACGGGTTATTTACGGCAAAAAGAAACATGCATCAACTTCTACTCTTGTGGCTGGCCCTTCTTCCGTTTACCGGAATCACGCAAACGACGCTTCCGGTAATTCATTCTGACACGAATGTGATCGACGTCCGTGATGGCGGTGTACTGAACATTGGGCAGTGGACGCTTGTTCCTGAAGTGAAACCGGATGTCTATACCTCAAGTTACATTGGTCAGGAAGTGACATTCTATACGGATCTGGATTCCATCAGTTTTCTGGTCCATCCGGATTCGGTGTACAATTTTGTGATCGTTTACGACGGTGATTCGGCATACACGCAGGTAAGTTATGTTCCGTCCCGTCTTGATATACTGAAGGGAGCAAAGTTGTATGATCCGAACGATGCTGTTGAGGTTCCGGCCTTCACCTACCAGGATGCTTCCGACCCACACTTGCAGGAGTTGCGCAAGGCGTTTCATCTGGACTCCATTGCCGGGTCCGGTGATGAGGTTTCCAAAGTCCTGAACCTCCTGCATTGGGTACACGACCTGGTGCCGCATGACGGAAACCACGAGAACCCGACGGTAAGGAATGCGATGAGCATGATTCATGAATGCAAGCGGGACGAACGCGGACTCAACTGCCGGGGTCTGGCCATTGTGCTGAACGAATGTTACCTCCCGTTGGGCATCAAATCCCGTTTTGTGACCTGCATGCCCAAAGATTCAATCTTTGATGATTGTCACGTGATCAACATGGTGTACATCAACAGCCTTCAAAAATGGATATGGGTAGACCCGACGCATGAAGCGTATGTGATGGATGAGGCCGGAAACCTCCTGAGTATTGCCGAGGTGCGTTATCGTCTGGTTGAGGATCTTCCGCTGGAACTTAATCCGGAAGCGAACTGGAACCATCAGTCGACCACTACGAAAGAACAATATTTATACGAGTACATGGCCAAAAACCTGTACCGCTTCAAGTGTCCCCTGAACAGTGAATACAATTACGAAACGAAGAAACGGGGGAAGAAAGTGACCTACGTGGAGTTGCTTCCGCTGGACGGCCTGAATCAAACACCGAAAGTGTCTTCGCACAAAAGCAAGAAAACCGGGGTTACGAGTACCGTCTACAAAACAAACAATCCCGACCAATTCTGGACTAAGCCTTAGGAGACCTCAAAGGGGCGCCAAATGATACATAGGAAATCCATACTATCGCCCCAATGTGACATGAATATTCAGGAAAAACCCCTTTAAAAAGGGGTACTTATACCTGTTGACATTCCTTCCTTTACTTGGTAGTTTTACGGAATACCAATATCACTGTTATTATGAGTAAAAAAGTTGTAATTCTTACGATTCCCGGAATTGGCACAAAGGAGGTCGGTTATTCGGAAGGTTTTGAAAAGGACATTCGCAGATATGCCAGCAAAGAGGTGCGGGATAATTTACGAGTGATCGAAACGATGCCTTTTGCAGTTACGGAAGTGGACAAAAATCAGAATAATCTGTATCGCCGCTTGAACGCACAAAACAAGTTAGGTGGAATTTTGAGTTTGCGCAAATTCGTTCTTGAAGCATTTGGAGACGGAGTCACCTTTGAGCGAGATGCGGCAAGCCCTGACAGCATTTACCACAGGATTCATACGTATATGAAGGAAGAGATCGAACAAGCCAATGCATTGCTGAATGAAGGCGACATTTTTGTTATACTGGCCGCTTCCATGGGCGTACATATTCTTTCCACGTATATATGGGATGCGGATCACGGAAATGGAATCTTTAAAAATGAACCCGCACAGGCAAATCAGAGCCTTAAAAACCTGAACTATCTGGCAACCATCGGGTGTAATATCCCCCTCTTCGTTTCAGGATTGCCCGAAACAAAGATCATAGCCTTTGATAAACGGAATGATGAATTCACGTGGGATAATTATTACGACCGTGACGACGTCCTCGGGTGG
>JBNKYR010000007.1:0-38656 GCA_050300995.1 Crocinitomicaceae bacterium
CGTGAAATGTATAGCGTCTTTCGCTTCGAAGCCTAACGCAATCCCGTAACGGGAAAGCATGCTTTTTTCAGCCGGATCGATCACACCATCCGCACAAGTCATTTCAATGAACTGGATCAGGCGCTCAAAACGCTCTGTTTTTTCCACCGGCGGGATCATTGGAAAGTCCTCCGGATTGTTCATAATGTCTTTTGCCTGCTCCGGAGTGAGGGACAGTTTTTGTGCAATGCGTTCGAGCATAGCGCTTTCTGACGGATCCACCTTTCCGTCGACACGTGTCAACATGACGAGGTTACTGAAAATTCCTTCTTTGGCGATTTGTCCTCCGGACCCGTATGCATGTGCAATTGTTCCCATATCTCAGCTTAAAATTCGGTCGCAAAGATAGCGAATTCGCAATGGGACGAGGTGTTAATCCGTCAATTTTTTTTCAATGTGATCGATCAGGGAATGAATGACCTTGATATGGATTTCCTGAGCGCGATCTGCATACTCCGAATATGGAGCGCGGATTTCAACATCGCAGAGTGATGCCATGGCGCCTCCTGTTTTTCCGGTCAGCCCAACAACTTTTATCCCTTTTGAACGAGCGGCCTCAATCGCTTTCAGTACGTTTTTCGAATTGCCGGAAGTGGAGATCGCTAGCAATACATCTCCGGATTGTCCCACCGCTTCTACATAACGGGAAAAAACATGGTCGAAGCCATAATCATTTCCAACGCAGGTGAGGTGGCTGGGATCTGAAATGGAGACCGCCGGAATCCCAGGACGATCATCACGATAGCGACCGGTTAACTCCTCAGCAAAGTGCATGGCATCGCACATGGATCCACCGTTTCCGCAACTAATGATCTTTCCTCCGTTACGGATGGCAGAAACCATTATATCGCCAGCTTCCAATACCCGCTGAAGGTTCTCAGAGGTGTTAAATTTTTGCAAAATTTCGAGGGCCTCGGAAAAATGGTCTGCTATTTGTTTTTGGGGCATCGCGATGGATTTTTTCAAAAATAAAGAATTTAAACGGCAGGAAAGATAAATTAAATCAATCTTGCTATATTTGAAACCCGAGCTAAACGCTCATAAACAAACGTAAACCATGAAAAAAAGTCTACTCATTTTCCTTGTATTCATTTCATTTTCGTCCATGGCGCAGAGTGATGAGTGTTTTGTTCGCCTGCAAAAGGCGTTTGACGACAGGGGTGCTTTTACAGTGGCAGATGACATGCACAGAAACGTGATCATCAGTTATTTTGAAGATGGAGGTTCTTACTGTATTACCGGTAAAGCAAGAGTGGAAGACGGTAAGATAGTTTCCGTATTCCTTCAGTATGATGATAATACGTACGAATTGATGGAGAAGAAATTCTACAATTCCAATAAGCAACCACCGACCATCGTGAATGGGATCAGTGAAATGATTTACAATGCGGACGGTGAGAAATTCAAGGTTATCTTTATCGACCAGTTGAAGCCGAAGAAAAAGGAATACAAACCGGCCAATTTACCGGACGATTTGTAAGAAGATCAGAGATAGTTGAATCCCGCCTCATGGCGGGATTTTTTTTGTCTGAGACATTGATACGGGAACGAATGAGTATTTTCCTGTGAAATTCTACGGTGTTGAGAAACGTCTTTGTGAATTAATGCATTTTGTCATTTCTTATTCCTTTTCAGTCAAGCATCTCATATTCAAGGCATGACCTCCCGGGCATTGAGGGCATTTGTTGCAGGATTCCTTTAAATGCGGGCATTTCTACGCGTTGTAAATGATAGGTCGTGTCCCTATTTTCATTTTGGAGAAACCGAAAATCCTCAAGAGAGTAGGGAAACTAAAACGAGTTTACACATGAAAAAAATCGTAGCAATTTTATCAGTTGTATTATCCGGGGCTTTTGCCAATGCGCAATGCCCGCCATCTGCGAATCTTGAATTGCAGAACCGGACTCAATGCACCATGTACTTTCAGGTAACTGAAGCGGATGCCAGTTGTAATTATTATGCCCAGGTCGTAAGTGTCCCGGCTACAAGTGTTACCACTCTCACGCCAACAATTCCTGGGAGTACCTGGTTTGAATGGGTTTCGGTTCGTGAGATCTGGCCGCCATCCCTGTCGTGTTTTGGAAAGAATATTCAGGCTCCGTGGGCATGTTGTTTTTCCGGTCTGCCGAATTCGGCTTCGGGAGCGGGATGCTGCCATCCAACAATTTATTGTTCCTGGACGATTCTTCCGACTTCCAACAGTTCCACCCCGAAGGTAGTGGTCTACTATTAAATGCCGGTCCGCAACATTTCGAAAGATCAATCCCGTCGTGAGGCGGGATTTTTTATATCCTCATGCGCAAAGCGGCTTCAATACCGTGTTGGAATTGGCCATAGGATGTGCCACTTTCAGGTACATAACGAAGGTAAGCGGGCCGGTATTCAAAGGACATCGACCAGCGATCGCTGAAAGGGAAATTTGCGCCGATATTCAGGGAAAGGCCATAAACGAAAAAGTTGTTTCCGGAAAGTCGCGTATAGGTTGAAGTATACGCGGTAGTTTGGTCGATTTCGGGAGCCTGCAGTTGAACTTCCCCGTAATACTCATACACGCAGTCGGAACAATTGTACCAGGTTCCCGTAAGCGTATCGTATTCAAGTCCCAGATTTTGCGTGGCCTGCATTTTTCGGGATGTACCCAGGATAGCATCAATCCCGGCATAGAAATTCTTGTAAAAGGAGAAGTCCGTCCCGATCCTTACAAAGTAAGATGTTTGATCGGTGGATGAACTCTGGAGGATGATCAGCGAGTCCGATGAATAAACCGGTGCGCCGTATGGAGCCGAGATGGAGGCAAAACGTTGCATCATCCCCGAAGCCTTGATGGCCCATTGATCATTCAACCAGTAACGGTAGTTCAAACCAAACTGACGCGATGGCGTGTTGGCAAAGTTGTATCCTCCGGATAGCGCTATTTCGTGATTTCTGACATGTTGAATCGGGGAAGTAGCTTCTTGTGAAAATGCTGATGCAGAAATGCACAGACTCATGATTAGTGGTGTCGCTTTCATAGTGTAAGTTTTCGTTGTAACTGAAGTGTCTGTATGATAACGTATTCAGAATGCTGAATATTGTGGGGTGTTTTCGGAACAACGGCGTAATAAAATGCGACACTCTTATGGGAATTTTTTAGCTTTGATCCGTGCGAACATTCAAGGATAAAGTGGTTTGGGTGACGGGTGCCTCCTCGGGTATCGGTCTGGCATTGGTACAACAACTGGACGGCTATGGAGCAAAAGTGATCCTCTCTTCCCGGAATCGTGAGAAGCTGGAGGAGGTGAAGCAAACACTGAAGGGTAGCGAACACATGGTACTTCCATTGGATTTGGAAGATACTTCCAACGTGAAGGAATTAGCGGCACAGGTGCATTCCAAATACGGCCGTATCGATTGCCTGATCAACAATGGAGGGATGTCGCAGCGTGCGGAAGCACATGAAACTCCGTTGGAGATTGATAGAAAGATGATGGAGGTAAACTATTTCGGGAATATCGCGCTCACCAAAGCTGTTTTGCCTTATATGATAGGACAGAAGAGCGGACATATTCTGGTGGTATCCAGCATTGCCGGGAAATTTGGCTTTTTCCTGCGGAGCGCCTACAGTGCTGCCAAGCATGCCCTCCACGGTTTCTACGAAAGTCTGGCTCTGGAACAGGAAAGGAATAATATTCACGTGACGATTGCCTGTCCCGGAAAGATCAATACGAACATTTCATTGAATGCACTGAATGCGGAAGGCAAGGCACACGGTGAAATGGACCACAATCAGGCAACAGGGATGTCTGCGGAACAATGTGCGATTGAAATGCTCCTGGCGGTTCAACGCGAACAGCGGGAAGTCCTGATCGGGAACAAGGAAATCAAGGCGGTAACGATTAAACGCTTTTTTCCGAAGTTGTTCTGGAAGATCATTCGTAAGCAGTCGCCAACTTAAATTCGTTTCAGTATCCCACGTAGGGATAAGTGTACAATCCGTCTTTGTAATGAAGTACGGTTTTGTAGGTCAGCTCGCAGGATGTTTCATCGCACTCGCCGGACTGATCGACAAAGGACACAGAATGAACCACTTTTGTTTTGATTAGCAGGTCGTTATACCCCGAATCCTGAAGATCGCCGATCATCAATAGGGATTCTTCGTCTTTGAATTCCCCGTAGCAACTGGTATTCCATTCACCATGATAAAGGCTTGTTTGAAAATCGGAAAATACTGTGCTTAGTTCCCCGTTCTCGGGTAAGTACAGACTCAAGGTTTCATAACTATACGGATTGGCTCGTGAATGCCCGTAATGATGGATCCGTACACCGAAAGCGCGTTTTTCGGGAGCCAGCATATACGGTGCGGTATCAATGGTGATCCGATCCAGTTCAACGGCATCCGAATACCATTCTTTGCCCTCATCAATGACATGATAGATGATCTTTCCGGTTTCACGGGAGACAACGATAATATGCCCCGTGGCGTCAAATTGAAATTCTTCATACTCCCCAACCAGTTCCGGGATCACCAGAATTACCTGTCCTGCAACTCCCGGAAAATCCTTTTCAACAGAGAGTCGAGCGCTACAGCTATCGGGGGAAATGCCCAGTTGCCGGAGTGCGTTTAATTGAAGATCACTGAATTCTTCCTGTCCCCACACGGTATAGCACAGCAGGAAAAACAGATTGAAGGTAAAGAAACGCACGGTGGTTGTTTTACCAGGCGAACAAAGGACGATGTCCCATCAGGTCATTCACATCACCGCGAACGGCATTGATTACGCTTTCATCATTGATGTTGGTGATTACCTTGTCAATCAGTTCAACGACCGAAGCCATTTCATCCGATTTGACTCCACGCGATGTTATCGCCGGGGTTCCGACGCGGATTCCTGATGTCACAAACGGCGATTCGGTATCGAATGGAACCATGTTTTTGTTCACAGTGATATCGGCAAGGACGAGTGCATTTTCTGCGTCTTTACCAGTAACTCCCTTCGCACGAAGGTCGATCAGCATCGAATGGTTGTCGGTGCCACCTGAGATGATCGAATAGCCACGCTTGACAAATTCTTCAGCCATTACAGCTGCATTTTCCTTGACTTGTTTGGTGTAAGTCTTGTATTCATCTGTCAACGCCTCACCGAAAGCAACTGCTTTGGCAGCAATCACGTGTTCCAGTGGTCCGCCTTGCGTTCCCGGGAATACAGCTGCGTCAAGCAATGCTGCCATTGATTTTGGGTTTCCGTTGTTCCATTTCAATCCGAATGGGTTGTCGAAATTCTTGCCGAGCATGATTACTCCTCCGCGTGGTCCGCGAAGTGTTTTGTGCGTAGTGGTGGTCACAATATGACAATGCTTCAACGGATCGCTTAGCAAACCGGTAGCGATGAGCCCCGCCGGGTGCGAAATATCTGCCAGAATCAAAGCGCCTACCTGATCAGCTACCGCGCGAATGCGTTCGTAATCCCAGTCGCGGCTATACGCTGAAGCTCCGCAGATAATAAGCTTCGGGCGCTCGCGAAGCGCAACTTCTTCCAGTACATCGTAATCAACGCGACCGGTCTCACGGTTCACGCCGTAAAAATGTGCTTCGTATAATTTTCCCGAGAAATTCACCGGTGATCCGTGCGTAAGGTGTCCACCGTGAGAAAGGTCGAAACCGAGAATTTTGTCTCCCGGTTGAAGACAGGCAAGCATTACTGCTGCATTGGCCTGTGCTCCCGAGTGCGGCTGAACATTCGCCCATTCTGCTCCGAAGAGTTTGCAAAGGCGTTCAATAGCCAGGCTCTCGATCTGATCCACCACTTCACATCCTCCGTAATAGCGCTTGCCCGGAAGTCCTTCCGCATATTTATTGGTCAAAACGCTTCCCATTGCCTGCATGACTTCATTGCTCACAAAGTTTTCGGAAGCAATCAATTCAATGCCGTGCAGTTGACGCTTCTTCTCGGCGTCGATCAGGTTGAAGATTTCGGTGTCTCGCATGGTCGGATCAATAATTTTGTTCATAAATAGACTTTAATCCCTCTCCGAGAGGGGTTTGTGGTTTATATCCTGTCAGGTTGAAAAGTTTCTCTGAGCTACCCACGCGTCGCTCAACTTCATAGTCGTAGCGCTTTTTCGGAGCTTCAATAAATACAATCTCGGAATTTGAACCGGTAATATCTTTGATTTGCTGAGCCACATCAATGATGCACCATTCAGCTTCGTTGGCAATGTTTACGATGTGACAGCCACGTAGATCCATCAGTCGTACACAGGCCTCAATGGTGTCGTCGATGTAGGTGAAGTCACGTGTTTGTTTTCCCGTACCGAACACAGTGATGTTGCGATCTGCGATTGCCTGTTCGAAAAACAGCGGAATCACCATGCGGTTATCCTGGTTCCAGCCGTAGACATTGAAAAACCGTAGTGAAATCACATTGATCCCCTTCTCTTCATAATGTGATGCAAGGTAGATCTCGTTGTAACGTTTGGCCATTGCATAGGAAGTCCGCGGGTCCACAAGGACTTCTTCGGTAAGTGCATTCTCAATCGCTGAGTGTCCGTAAATACCACTGGTAGATGCGTACATGATCTTCTTGATGTTGTTGATCTCAGCGGCAGTAACCACGTTGCGGGTCCCGATCACTTCCACGTCCATTGTCTCTACCGGGTTGTCGGCAACGATGTCCACTCCGAGGACTGCGGCAAAGTGAAATACCAGATCGCATCCGAATGAAGCTTTCACAACAGTGTCAAGATCCCGGACATCTCCTTTAATAAATTCAATCTTTTCGAAGGTCTCCTTGTCAAGTTTGTTTCCTCTGAGCAGAGAGTCGAGTACGACAACCTGGTGACCGTCATCCGCAAGGCGTTTTGCAAGGTTACTTCCAATGAATCCGGCTCCTCCGGTGATCAATATTTTCATGTTGTCTTTCACTTTGTGCAAATATCAGGATTATCTTTTACATGATCCGTTAAACCCGTCGGATTCCGCTAAGGTGATGAGTGAGGTGGCCTTCCGGTTCGCGAAGAATTCCCTCCGGGGTGATACGATCCCTGCGCACATGGCCGGCAGCGTGGATAATGCCACCGTTTCCGTCCAGAATGCCGACATGTGTTACCTTTCCATTTTTGCTGAAAAAGGCAAGATCGCCCTCCTGAATTTCGTCAAAAGAAATTTCGCTACCTGCCAATGCCTGCTCGGAAGCATCGCGTGGAAGGTTGATTCCGAAAAAACGATAGATCACCTGAACGATGCCGGAGCAATCAATTCCGAAGGGGCTTTTTCCTCCCCACAGGTAAGGTGTATTTAAGTAGTCTTCAGCAAATTCAAGTGGCGTTTGGAAGGAACACGAAGGGTCTACCGGCCATTCGAAGGTGTCATTTCCAATGGAAAAAGTATGTTCGCCCTCCGGAACGAATGAACCACGGCAGATACGTTGAATGCCCCAGGGAGTTTTCAGTGGGAGTTCCCGATCCTTGAGGTATCCGAGTCCTTCCATCCAGCGACGAACTTCTTTCTCCGAAAGTCGTTGGAAATGTTTGAAATCAATATAACCGCTGTAGGCATCCGAATAAGTTTCGATTCGTGCCCAGGGTTCGTTTACTTCATGAACGGTGATAAGTTCGCCGAAGAGAAGTTGGGTGATGATTTCTGACCGGTCGCTTGCTTCATCACGAACGGGAGCAATGCTCACCTTGCAGTAAGCCTGAAATCCTGCCATTACTTTTTGGGGAAATTTGGACTGTTACACAGGTTAAGGATCTGCTGAACATGACGCTCGTTATGGTAAACAACAAACAGCAGTGCGTCTCCGAGTCGCAAACGAATGATCTTTGAGATCGAGATCGGAATTTTGACCCGTCGAAGATTTACATTTCCTGCTTTTTCAATGATCTCCATCAACTCTTTTTGCTGCTGAAGGAAAACTTCTACTTCATCGCCGTGTATGAGGTTTTGGTCAACCACGGGATTGTAACCCTTCTGTGCCTTGAACTTTCTCTTTACATTCCGGGCATTGCCCAGTTTCATTGACTTCCAGGCAGAACGGCCGAGTGGTGAGCTCACGAAACCTTCTTTGGTAGAGGTAAAGCGTGTGTTCTCAATGCGTTTCAAAAAGGTAGGATGATAGTAGCGTCCGTATTCATTCAGGTGGGCAAGTACCTGCTGCACGCTCCAAACGCCAGGATTCGGAACCCAGGTCAACTGTTTTTCGCTCATGCGGGTCACCTTTTTTTGGATCACATCAATGTTGGCCTGCGTGATAGTGGAAACGATCTGGATCAGTTCTTTTGTAGTCATGCGTTGGAAGTCGCTTTTGCGGTATTCCGAATACCTGTAACGAGTCTGTTAAACAGCAGTCAAAAATAAGTAAATCTCTTTAGAATTCGAGCGGGATTCTTCGGAAAGATTCGGAGAAGAATAGTTACTTTCGTGGCGGATAGAATTTAACGTACAAATGCAGTCCGAACGCCCCCTGATATTAGTAACAAATGATGATGGCATCTCATCGCGAGGTATACGCTCTCTGGTAGAGGTTGCCGTCGAGCACGGAGATGTTGTCGTGTTGGCACCGGATTCAGCGCAATCAGGGATGGGACATGCGATTACGATCAATCATCCGCTTCGCATGGAACAGGTGGATCTGTTCGGTAAATTACCTGCTTATTCCTGTACCGGAACACCGGTTGATTGCGTAAAACTCGGGATCTACGAAGTCATGCACCGTAAACCGGACCTGGTGTTGTCGGGGATCAATCATGGGGCTAACACTTCCACGAATGTGCTTTATTCCGGAACGATGTCGGCCGCTGTAGAAGGGGCGATGGAAGGCCTGCCATCCATTGGTTTTTCGCTGTGCAGCTTCGATGGAAATGCTGATTTCACGATTTCCAAAGAGATTGTGGATCGTGTAGTGGGTAAAGTTCTCAAAGAAGGGATGCCAAAAGGAACCTGTTTCAATGTGAATATTCCGTATATCCCGAGAGAGGAATTCAAAGGCATCCGTTTTTGTAAGCAGGCACATGCTTTTTGGGAAGATCGTTTTGATAAGCGTCTGGATCAGTTCGGCAGGCCTTATTATTGGCTGACGGGTGATTTTTACGATCAGGATCAATCGCAGGATACGGATCTTTATTGGATCGGACAGGGCTATGCAAGTATCGTTCCCACCCATTACGATATGACGGCCTACAAGGCATTGGAGGAATTGAAAAACTGGGATGTATGAACCTGAGAAACTGGACAACCGACCATACAAAAGGATTGATCATGGGGATTTTGCTCCCCGTTTTGTGCATTCCATTGGTGTTGCTGGTGCTGAGCTGGGTGCAGGATTATTATTTCGAGCAGCTGTGGGACCGCTTCGTCTACCAGAATCAATACCGCATCCGGATCATTACGATCTCTATCATTGCCAACCTTGGTATTTTCTACTTTTTCCTCAATCGTGAGCGCTACAACATAGCCATGGGGATTATCCTGGGGTCTATTCTGTACGCACCGTACGTGATCTACATTAAATTCTTCTGATGGGAGGATTGAAATGTTACATCATCGCAGGCGAGGCTTCAGGAGACCTACATGCGGCTAATCTGATGCATGCATTGCGTGATCAGGAACCTTCCATGGAATTCAGATTTTGGGGAGGTGATCGGATGGCGGCTATCGAACCCAAGGGACTTGTTAAGCACATCAGGGATCTTGCATTTATGGGCTTTTCCGAAGTGCTGATGAATATTCGCACGATCCTGAGCAATATGCGTTTTTGCAAGGAGGATATCCTGAAATACCAACCGGACGTATTGTTACTGGTCGATTATCCCGGGTTCAATTTGCGGATAGCTGAATGGGCCAAACAACAGGGAATTCAGGTGCACTATTACATTTCACCACAGGTATGGGCCTGGAAGCAATCCCGTGTTCACAAGATCAAGAAGTTTGTCGATAAAATGTACGTGATCCTTCCGTTTGAGAAGGAGTTTTACGCCCGGTTCGATTTTTCGGTGGAATATGTGGGGCACCCATTGCTGGACGAGATCAAACGATATAATGAGAGTGATTCCACGTCCAGTTTTCGAACGCGCAATGGTCTGGATGATCGTCCGATTTTGGCGGTACTCCCGGGGAGCCGTAAACAAGAGGTATCGAAGAAGCTGCCCATCATGTTGGAGGCTGTAAAGAACATTGAAACGCATCAGATCGTGCTGGCAGGAGCTCCGACACTTTCCGAGGAATTCTATCGGAGTCTGGCGCCGAACGCAACAATTGTTTTCAATGAGACTTACGCTTTGTTGGCGAATACGCATACGGCCGTTGTGACTTCCGGAACCGCCACGTTGGAAACGGCCTTGTTTAAAGTGCCGGAGGTTGTATGCTACAAAGGATCTCAGGTATCCTATATGATTGCCCGCCAACTGGTCAAGGTGAAGTACATTTCCCTCGTGAACCTGATCATGGATCGGGAAGTGGTGCGTGAACTCATTCAGCAGGAATGTACGGCGACCAATATTCGTGCGGAACTTGATCGTTTGATCGGTGACGAAAACTACCGAAAAGCGATGAAGGATGGATTCGAACAGCTTGAAAGCATTCTTGGTGGGGGAGGTGCAAGTGCTAAAGTTGCACAATCCTTGTTGAAAACTATTCGCAAGGCCTGAATTCAAGGTTGGCACGAATTGTATTTTTGACCCGGTGAGAACCCTGATTGTCATACTGTTTCTTTCATGTTCCTGGAATTTTTTCGGGCAGGAAATGCGCATTGGCTTGATGCGAAACCTGAAGATTCGAAGTGTTACTATTAACGTGCATGAGGGAGAGTATCAGTTGTACGGAGATTCTACTTTGTTGGGATCGTTCCAATCCGGTACTTTTCAGTTCCATGAACAGGGCGTGAAGTACACAGAGGGGACAGTTTCGAGGGTTTTTAAGAAAGTGCTGATCGTGGCTCAGGGGTTCAATGGAGCTTTAAAAGTCAAGTCTGTTTCACCGGTATCGAAGGAGCATTTTTACCGCGATGATATCGAGCTGTCTATCGAAAGCGGAAACCGGATTCGTGTGGTAAACAGGGTCGATATGGACAATTACCTGGCAGGTGTGATCGAATCTGAAGGTGGCGGTGGACAAAAAGCAGAGTACTATAAAGTTCAGGCCTTGATGAGTCGTACGTATGCACTGAAAAATATCGGGCGTCATAAGAAGGAGGGCTTTTACCTTTGCGACGATGTGCATTGTCAGGCGTACCACAATATGGTGCGACATACCCCGGCGATTTCGGAAGCTGTGAAGCAAACCAATGGAAAGGTTATGGTGGATGCTGCCGGGAAACTGGTAACGACTTACTTCTCTGCCAATTGCGGCGGTCAAACCTGTGATGCTTCTTATGTATGGAACAGTTCTGTTCCTTATCTAGATAGCTTTCGGGATACTTTTTGCATCCACACGCGTCAGGCTACCTGGACGAAATCAATCGGAAAAAATGCATGGAAGAATTTCCTGGCAAAAGAGTACGGCGTCACAGAAGAGAAATATGGACTTCTGATCTACAATTTTGATCAGGAGTACCGAAAGGCGTTCTATATACATCCGTCGTTAGGGGTTCCGTTGCGCGACCTTCGCACCAAATTTTCCCTGAAGTCGACTTATTTTTCCACGCATTTGGAAGGGGAGAATGTGGTGATCACCGGTCGTGGTTTCGGTCATGGGGTGGGGTTGTGTCAGGAAGGGGCGATGAATATGGCGAAGGCTGGCTACAGTTACGAACAGATTGCTCATTTCTACTTCAGCCGTGTGAAGATCATTGATTACTACCGTTCCCGGTTTTTTGATCAGGATGCTGAAGGGGAATCGTCTGAAAGGTAGAAGTTACTCGTAAAAGATCACGAAAACATCTTCGTCATCTTTCTTGAAGAATTTTCGTTCCCGGGCAAATCGCTCAACCTCCGAAGTGTATTTCAACTTCTCAAGGGTTTGGCTTGTTTCATCCAGCATAGACTGGTAAACCGCCTTTTTTTCTTCCAGTTGATGCAGCTTGTGCTTCTGGGAAATGATGGTGAAGATGTCGTTTTCATCGAGGAACAGCGTGTACACCAAAAAAATGGTGGACGCCAGAATGAACTTGTTCTTCAGGTATGAAAGTACTTTCTTCATACATCAAAAATAAAGCTTTGAGGAGTCCTTCCGAAATACCCGGTACCGGAGTTATTCAGGGAGTAATGTTGAAAGTGAAATGGGGGAATCCGAAGTTAAAGACAATAAAAAAGCCCCGTGGTGACTACGCTTAGTCTAAGTCCACGGGGCTTTTCGTATCGGTGTGAATCAATTCACAATTTCGTCGTAGCGATCTTTCCAGTCTTCGTCTTCTTCGAACCACTGTGCCGCTTTGTTCAATAATGTTCTCGCCTGGTCCATCTGGCGTGCATCTTTCATTGCTGCTGCCGAATGAAGGATACCAAGCTTCAGCATCTTGCGATCTGCTTCGCTCCAACCATCGATTCCGGTAACTGTAGTGAGTTCTTTGTCAGCATCTTGCCAAAGAGTTCTGGCAGTTGCTTTGTCCTGATCCCGGTACTTGCAAGCTCCGAGCATATAGTAGGCACCAACCGGATTGACAGTGATCGTTTTGTACTTGATCACCCAGCCATATGCTTTTTTGAAATTTCCGGTAGAAACCTCGTTGTCAATTACTTCCTGTAGACTTGCCTGGAACTCGTCCAGAAACTCACGATGCTCTTCAAACGTCGCTCCGTCGTTGTACTTCAGGTCATAACTGAGCCCTTTCTTGAGGTATTTGATGGCATCTTTGTATGCATTTTTAAAACGCTCATCGTCTGTTCCTGAAAGCGAGATCTTGTAGAGACCTTTTGCCAACCAGATGTAAGGAAGGATGTCTTTCGAGTATTTATCGTTTTCCGTATATCCGGAAGCAACCTTGGCCAACTTTTCATAATTTCCATCGGCGTAAAGCACCTTCAGGTCGTCATAATTAGGCGGTTGCGCGAAGGTGAGTAGGGTGGTTAAAATGAAACAAATACTTAGCAGAATTTTCTTCATGATTTGGTCTTTTTTCAGGTTGAATGTCAAATACTATGCCGAAACAAGTATAATCAAAGTTACAATTTTTTAGGAATCCGCATTGTCTCCGAAGCTTTTGATCAAAAGTTCAAGGATTTCCTGAGCTGCTTTTGAAATCTTGGTTCCCGGGCCGTAAACCCCGAATACACCGGCCTCATAAAGGAAATCGTAATCTTGTTGCGGAATGACTCCTCCGGCAATTACCATGATGTCCTCACGACCAAGCTTCTTCAATTCTTCAATAACTTTCGGAACAAGTGTTTTGTGTCCTGCCGCCAGGGATGAAACGCCCAGGATATGAACGTCGTTTTCCACAGCTTGTTTTGCTGCTTCTTCAGGTGTTTGGAACAATGGCCCGATATCGACATCGAATCCGATGTCGGCAAATGATGTGGCGATTACTTTGGCACCGCGGTCGTGCCCATCCTGACCCATTTTTGCGACCATAATACGTGGTCGGCGTCCTTCCAGCTCACTGAAACGATCGGCCAGTGCTTTTGCTTTATTGAAATCTTCGTCTCCCATGGATTCCGACGAATATACACCATTTATTGATCGGATCGTTGCCTGGTAGCGGCCAAAGGCTTTCTCCATGGCATCCGAAATCTCACCGAGTGAAGCTCTTTCCCGCGCACAACGAATTGCAATTTCGAGCAGGTTGCCAGTTCCGTTTTTTGCGGCTTCGGCAAGTTCGTTGAGCAGAGCGTTCACTTTGGTGTCATCACGTTCACTACGCAACTTGTTCAATCGTGCAATTTGCGCTTCACGTACTCTGGCGTTGTCGACCTCCAGAATGTCAATTTTTTCCTGGTTGTCGATTTGGTAGCGGTTAACACCTACAATAATGTCTTTGCCGGAGTCAATACGAGCTTGTTTTCTGGCTGCCGCTTCTTCAATGCGCATCTTCGGTAATCCGGTTTCGATGGCTTTGGCCATTCCTCCCAGTTCTTCCACTTCCGAGATCAGTTCCCAGGCCTTTTCAACCAGCTCTTCGGTCAGCTTTTCGACATAGTAACTGCCTCCGAGAAGATCAATGTGTTTGCAGATGCCGGTCTCCTCCTGAAGGTAGATCTGTGTGTTTCGCGCAATTCGTGCCGAGAAATCGGTTGGCAGTGCAATGGCTTCATCCAGTGCATTGGTGTGCAGTGATTGCGTGCCCCCCAATGCTGCTGCGAGTGCTTCAATGCAGGTACGTGCCACGTTGTTGAACGGATCTTGTTCGGTGAGACTCCATCCTGATGTCTGACAATGCGTTCGCAGCGCCAGCGATTTTGAATTTTCCGGGTTGAATTGCTTCACGAGCTTTGCCCAGAGAATACGACCGGCACGCATTTTGGCGATTTCCATGAAATGATTCATGCCAATTGCCCAGAAGAAGCTTAAACGCGGAGCAAAATCATCAATGTTCATCCCGGCCTTGATTCCGGCCCGCAAGTATTCAAGGCCGTCGGCGAGGGTATAGGCCAGTTCGATGGCTGCCGTTGCGCCTGCTTCCTGCATGTGATACCCCGAAATGGAGATGGAATTGAAACGCGGCATGTGCTTCGAAGTGTATTCGAAAATATCCGAGATGATCCGCATTGAAGGCTGTGGCGGATAGATATACGTGTTCCGCACCATGAATTCCTTCAGGATATCATTTTGGATCGTTCCGGAAAGTTGTTCCTGTTTTACGCCCTGCTCCTCGGCAGCTACGATATAGAAGGCCATGATCGGGATCACGGCGCCGTTCATGGTCATGGAAACCGACATCTGATCCAGTGGGATCTGATCGAAGAGGATCTTCATGTCGAGAATGGAATCAATGGCCACACCGGCCTTTCCTACGTCGCCGATCACGCGCGGGTGATCCGAATCATAGCCGCGATGTGTGGCAAGGTCGAAAGCAACCGACAGCCCTTTTTGTCCCGCTGCCAGATTTCTTCGGTAAAAGGCATTGGATTCTTCAGCAGTGGAAAATCCTGCGTACTGGCGAATGGTCCACGGACGGATGGCGTACATGGAACTATATGGACCTCTCAGATAAGGCGGAATTCCGGAGACAAACCCGATCTGTTCACAAGTGTCCAGATCCTCCGAAGAATAAAAGTTTTTCAGATGGATACCTTCCGCACTCACATGCGTTTCAATGGTCGACCGCTGCGTCGTGTCACTTTTGTCTACAAAGGGGATATTGCTGAAATCTGCTCTGCTCATACCTTCGCCATATTAAATTCGTTTTCAAGTACCAGGAATGGAATTCCCAGGTAGTCCGGGAGTTCTTTCCAGGCGGACTGATGTTCTTCCGGGTTGGGATATTTATTGATGCCTATGGCGATCTCCTTACCATCTAGGAAGCGTTGAATGCGCTGCGCGCGCTTGCGTTCAATTGCTTCGGCAAGCGCCTGATGTGCGCCTTTAGACATCATACCACCTGATCGCTCGAGTTCCTTGAAGAGATCCCAGGCTTTCGTGCCGAGTTGCAAGGTCAACTGTTCCATGGAATAGCTACCTCCGAATGGGTCAAGCACTTTATCCAGAAAGGACTCTTCTTTGAGGATCGAAGAAATGTTTACAGCCATTCGGGAGGCGAGTTCAGAAGCTCCTTCGCTGCTGTAGTAGTCGTACGGAAGGATTACAATGGCATCAATTCCGGCATTGATTGCGGCCATGGCCTCTGTGGTTTGGCGCAAAAGATTTGTGTAAGGGTCCGAAAGACTTTTGTTCAGATGTCCTGCTACTGCTGTTACGTGACAGTTATAGGAGGAGGCATGTTTCGGATCGTATTGATGAACGATACGTGCCCATCCCATTCGAAGTGCACGGAACTTGGCAATTTCGTATACGTAATTCGATCCGATACCCATTTTAAAACTGATGCAGGCAGAAGCTTCATCCACGGAAAAACCAAGGTCCATTAATTTTACAAGGTACTCATGCCCTGCGGCCAGCGAGAAAGCAAGTTCCTGCCATGAAGTGGCTCCGCATTGCTGTACTTTGAATCCGTGAACGGCACAGAATGGCGATTGCTGTCCTTTGAAATCATCAGCAATCGCTTTGAAATCTGCATCCGACCATTGATCGTCGAAGAGGTCAATATTGAATTGGATGCTTCCCGTGACTGCTCCGAGTGAGTTTCGTAGATTTCGGTATTCTTCCGGTGAACGTAGCACAAATTGTGTGTCGATGTGTTCCAATTGGATGTCGTGCAATACTTTTTCCCAATCCACAGAAGGTTTCTCACTTTTAAAAACCAAAAGATCTGCTCCGGAATTCAAACGCAGCAAAGCCTCTTGGTTTGCGGATACTTCATCTTTGATGAGAATGAGTGTACCGTTCTTCCATTGGTTGTCGTTGCTGTCCACTCCGCGGAGGAAAGGGTAGTTGCCGGGAATAGCATCAGTGGAAACGGCATCCTCGTTATGGTAGTGTGTGGAATAGCTCAGTTCTTCGATGGGGTCATCCACCAGGAGCAGGGACGGATCTTTTCCTTTGAGATCGGCAATCAAGCGATCTTCCCACTCTTTTTTGGACGTTTTTTCGAATGCGTCAAAGAAATTACTCATGTGTTGTAATGCTGTTATCTTTCGTTGGAGTTGCAGGTAGTTTTCCGGTGTCGTAAAGATAGACAATCGTAGAGATCATCACGGCGATCACCGGTGAAATCGGTATTCCGGCTACTGGGATCGAGTAAATCAACAGGAAGATACTTCCGGTGAGCAACATCTTTACCGGGTTCGAAAAGGCATAGTTGAACGAATCGAACATTCCTTTGCCGTAGCGCTCGAAGGAGTAGTCGTAAAATGAAAAGGCAAAAAAGAAGGCGGCGATCAGAAAATACATGATCGAATCGATGAGTTCGCTTCCGATGATCCATGAAAGTAACCACCAGGCCAGCATGAATCCGATTTCAGCCATCACGGCAATAAGTACCACGAAAATCATACGAATAAAATCGTTGATGAAACGGGCGAGTGTCGTTTTGAATTTTTGCCCCGTCAACTGGCTGTCCAGACGTTCACTCAGGATCGTATTAAAAGGAGACAGCACGGTAAGGACAAAGAAAATGTACACTTGTTGCATAATCACATCAAAAATGCTGAACATGGTGGAAGTGCCTTTGTTGATCATGCCGTAAACCCAGTCGAGCCAGGAGATCTCACTCTCTCCAAGCGTGTATGCTTCCCTGGCAGAATTCGTATAATACTGAATCAGCAGGTAGAAGGCGGTAAGGATCAGTCCGGGAATGAAAAAGTATAGAAAGCGACCTTTGAATAATTCGCTGAACGTGATGCGTACCGCATGAAAGTGGAATGCAAAGCTGTTTTTCATACCAGGGATAAAGGTACTAATCCCAACTGGCAATCAGGCGAAGAAGGCCATAAATTCCGGCGTAGAAAATCAGAATATTCATCACAAGCTGTGTGGGCGAGGTAAATCCTTTTCTTCTCCAGTACAACCAGTTCAGCGTGCCGAAAACAATGGCAGGGATGATGGGATACACCAGCAGGGTGTTCATAGGAGTCCGAACTGCTCGAAATGGTGCGTGAAATGCTTGGCATGAACGCGCATCCACTGATCGTAGGTTAAATGACCAAAGGAAGGGTGGAAAGCAGTGGCATCAGGGTGCTCACTATAATGTTGCTGAAATGCTTTCCAGTTGTTTTCGAATTCCTGGATGCTGTCCGTCATTTTTTCGTGACGAAGCGGTGTTTCGGGAGTTGCGAATTCAACTTTAAAATCACGGGGCATCGGATGTTCGGATTCAATGAAGGCCTGGGCACGCGGAAATTTTTCCTCGGGAATCTGTGCCGGAAAGTTGTGAGGAACAAACCCCAGGCGTACACTATCACTCAGATGTTCGACCATGCGCTGGGCAGACATTGATCCCCATTGGGGCTGTCGATCCGGATCAAGTTGATGTAATTTTTCCAGGATCAATGGGAGTTTCGGATCAAAAAAGGTCATGTTATCCGACTACGATGTTGAGGCTTTTCGGAACAACGCTTACGTTCAATTCTTCCCGCACTTCAAATGGTTCACCATCGTAATGCGCAATTTTCTTCGTAAGGCGGATCTTTGCCTTTTTGAAAGAAATGATCTCCGTAAAACGGGATTTGTCACTTCGCTTGCTGAAGAAACGATAAGCAATGTATGGAACCGACCAGATCTTGAATGGTTTCAGAATCAGCAATTCCAGCTGCCCGTCAGTAACATCTGATTTTGGAGAAACAACAAACCCGTTTCCGAATTGCGATGAATTGGCTACCGTACAAAGAACCACGGGAAGGGTCTTTACTTTGCCGTCAAGGTCAATGGAAACGTTGATTGGGTTGTATTTGAAAAACTCGCGAATGATCACGTACAGATAACCACGTAATCCTCTGCGATGATAAGTATCGAATTCTTTGGCAATCACAGCATCGAAACCATAGCCACCGACACCGAGGAATGCTTTATCATTCACTTTTACGGTGTCCATTTGGATCGACTGGTCACGATTGATGCATTCGATGGCTTCTTTAATGGTCAATGGAATGTTCAGGTGGCGCGCGAGTCCGTTTCCGGATCCTAATGGAATGATTGCGAGTCGGGTTTTGCTTCCGATGAGCGCAGTTCCTACTTCGTGAACGGAACCGTCTCCACCAACGGCGCATACGATATCATATCCTTCCTTCGCGGATTCCTCGGCAATGAGTTTTCCGTGCTTGCGGTATTTCGTGTAGGCAATGTCGTAATCAAACTGGTCATGGTCGAGGTATTCGTCGATCATGGCAGGGATCACTTCCTTTTTACCGATACCCGAAATCGGATTAATGATGAATCGTATTCTCTTTTTCATGCGCAATTGTTTGATTCGAGATCAGGTCCCGGTTGTATCGCTGAATGATCGCCTTGATACGGTTTTCATTGCGCTGAACGACTTTCGGGAAGTACTTCAGTGAGTCTTCCTGAAGCACCTGATCGACCTTGAAATCATACAAATTTCGTGCCTGTTCTCCTGTAAATGTAGTCATAAAATCGTCACGAAAGTAATAGTACGTACCTTCTAAATACGTAAAAGCTTCACCATTGGTTTGTTGATAATAGGAAGTTCCGTAAGAATAATAGCTCGTGCGGATGTTCAAAAGGTCCAGAAGCGTTGGCATGATGTCCAGTTGCTGGAAGATTCGCTTGCTCTTTTCCGGTTTGATGTATCCCTTCGGATGGTAGAAGAGGATTGGGATGCGGTACATGTGTGTACGTTGATTGTAAAGCTCTGTCGTAGTGGCCGGACTGTGATCTGCCAGTACCACGAAAAGCGTGTTGTCGTACCATGGCTGTTTCTTCGCTTCCTCGAAAAATGCCCTGAGCGCAATGTCGCCGTAGCTGATCGAAGCACAGATCTTTTGCGGACCGTGTTTCACTTTCGTACGCATGTGCTCCGGAATGAAGTAGGGATGGTGTGAGGAAAGCGTAAACAGGCTTCCGAAAAACGGCTCCTTTAACTCACTCAGCATTCGGGCAGTCCAGGGATTGAAGTATTCATCCAGGATGCCCCAGGTCATGTCCGAGTGCTTCTCGTTGTTGTATTCATGGCGTCCCATGTAGTGATTAAAACCGCAGATAGCTGCAAAGCCGTCAAAACTCATTGAGCCATTGGTGGCACCGTGATAAAAACCGGATTCGTACCCGTAACGCTTCAATATGTTCGGCAAGGCCTCGATCTTATTGCTTCCGTAGGGCGAGTTGATGTAGGGAGCGTCCATCAGAGTCGGCAACGAGGCCATGATCGCAGGAACGGCTTCGATGGATTTTTTTCCGTTGGCAAAGCCATACTCAAAGTAGAGCGACTGCCCGATGAGCGAATCCAGAAATGGCGTATAACCCTCGTTATTCTGGTAAGCGCCGATGAATTCTACACCGAAGCTTTCGAGCAGGATGATCATCACGTTTGTGCTGTCCGGAAGCAAGTGCTGGGGTACGCTTTGCTGAATAGGGGAGAAAATCTTGTCACATTCGTCGTCTGCGAGGAAATGAACAGGTTCAAGCGCGGCCTGATCAATTGTTTTTACAATTGTAAAGGGAGTGTTGACAATGAATGCTGTGTTTTCCGGTGATGTGTACATCGAAGCTTCGATGATGCCTGTAGGCTTAAGGGCAAATCCTCCACGTCCCATGATAAAGAGCAGAGGAACCAGAAGTACGAACGTACCAATGTTGATTCCCATGGATGGCTTGACCGTGTGCTTCTGGAGGTATTTTTCCGTTTTACGATACAGGTATTCGGAGAGCACGATCAGGACAATGAAGAAAAGCAAGAGAAACCAGAAATCCCGCAGAAAAGTGGTCCAGAGTTGGTTGACGTCATTCCCGGTACTGACCGTACTGAAGAGGTCGTACGTTGAGCGTTTGCTGGTGTATCTAAAATACTCCACGTCCAACAGGTTGAGTGCGATCAGCAGGGCATTCGTAAGGTGGAACAGAAGTTTAAAGAAGATCCGGTGAAGTTTTGCATGATGAATATTGACCGGGATCAGGAATAAGACATAATAGGGAAGGAAGAAAAGCCCCACCGTGATCATGTCGAACCAGAGAGCAACCAGATAATCCCATCCGCTCAATTGTGGAAAGGCGCCTGAGTTGAACGCAAGGAACAACAGGCGGGTAATATAAAGCATGAGTATGGAGATGCCTAATCTGGCAAGAAGAACCCGCGCATGCACCGGAATCTTCCCAATGGTATTCTTCATTGATTCAAAGGTAGAAATTATACCTGGAAAATAAATTAACTTTGTGAAGGCTTCTTACCGTGTTGGAGCGGATTTCCGTGCAGGAGCCATTGAGAATTAACAACAAATGAGGAATTTATCAACGATTATCCTGACACTGCTTTGGAGCTGTGTTTCTCTGACGGCTTTTTCGCAGGTAGAACTTTCGAAGGAGACAACGGACAAACAGAAAAAGCAAAAGAAGGAAAAACCTACTGATGGCAAGAATCAGATGACGGAGGTGTTTTTACAGGCCAACTGGTCTTATACTTCACGAAAGCTGGTTCCAAATGATGGCTTTTTCGGAGATTCGCTTGGTTCTCGCGCTAATGAAACCGGGGTTGGGGCATGGTCAGGAGGAATCGGATTGCGCAATACCCTGGGCAAGTATCTGGTTTGGGAAGGAGGGATTTCCTTCTTTCAGAATGGGGAACAGTATAATTTTGAGGCTACCGATAGCGATTCGACTTATACGTATACGACGAAATACATGTACATCAGCATGCCGTTGAAATTGTACTTTACCTACGGGGAGTCTATTCAATTGATGGCCGGAGTCGGTTTGGTTCCGCAAATGTTTCTCCGTTACCGGCAGAATCTGGAATACACAGATGCTGAAAACAAGCAATTTGACGAAGAGATTAAACTGAAAAGCGGCTACAATCCGTTTGCGCTGAGTGCCGTATTCAATCTGGGGGTTAAGTTTCGTCTGAGTGAATCGTGGTCGTTTTACGTAATGCCGGAATACAAGCACCAATTGACATCTTCGTATGTGAAGAACGCTTCATACAAACATTTCGGACGATCCATTGGTCTGAATGTCGGATTCTCAATTCACTTGTAATGACGGTACGTGAGATTACTTCTTATCTGGAATCACTGGCTCCTTTGAGCTTGCAGGAATCGTATGACAATTGCGGGCTGATTACGGGATCTCCGCAGGATGAAGTGACGGGTGTTCTGGTTTCACTGGACTGTACGGAAGAAGTTGTCGATGAGGCTGTCCGGCTCGGACTTTCCATGATCGTGTCGCATCATCCGATTGTGTTCAGGGGCCTGAAGAAGTTCAATGGGAAAAATTATGTAGAGCGAACCGTGATCAATGCGATCCGGAACAATATTGCCATTTATGCGATCCACACCAATTTTGATAACTACCTGCATGGTGTGAATGCAGAGATTGGCGAACGACTCGGATTGAAAGATCTGCGCATTCTGGCTCCGAAATCCGAGATTCTGAGCAAGTTGGTGTGTTACGTGCCGCACAACTATTCGGAGCGGGTGCTGGACGAAATGTTCAGTGCTGGTGCAGGAAAGATCGGGAATTACGGTGAGTGCAGTTTTCAGATGGAGGGCACCGGGACATTTTATCCGATGGAA
This sequence comes from Crocinitomicaceae bacterium, assembly GCA_050300995.1. GTDB lineage: Bacteria > Bacteroidota > Bacteroidia > Flavobacteriales_D > Crocinitomicaceae > UBA4466. The sequence goes on from JBNKYR010000007.1 coordinate 22,186, forward strand.
GGAGCAAACCCGGCAGAGGGAGAAGTTGGGAAACGTAGTGAGGTGTCGGAAAAACGTGTGGAAGTGCTGGTGGATGCTCATCGCGGCCCTCAGGTGATTGCGGCAATGAAGGCAGCACATCCTTATGAGGAAGTGGCCTATGAACTTTATCCTTTACTCAATGAAAATCAAACCGTGGGTTCCGGGATGATCGGGCGCCTTGAAGAATCGGTTTCCGAGCTTGATTTTCTGGCATTTGTGAAAGAAACATTTCATTGCGGATCAATCCGTCATACACATTTACTCGGTCGACCTGTGGAGACGGTAGCTTTTTGCGGTGGAGCCGGCAGTTTTTTGCTGTCTCAGGCAAAACGGCAAGGGGCGGATGTTTTTATCACGGGAGACTTTAAATATCACGAATTTTTTGATGCTGAAAATCAGATTGTTATTGCTGATATAGGCCATTTTGAAAGTGAACAGTTTACTTCGCAGCGATTAGCGGGCTTATTGACGAAAAAATTCCCTAAATTTGCGGTTCGTTTAACGGAGGTAGTTACAAACCCAATAAATTATTTTTAAGCATGGCAAAGGCTGCGACGAAAAAAGAACTCACAACCGCTGAAAAGCTGGAAAGTCTTTATAGTCTTCAACAGATTGATTCCGAGATTGATCGCATCAGAACAGTACGTGGTGAATTACCATTGGAGGTACAGGATCTGGAAGATGAGGTGCAGGGCCTCGATACACGTATTGAGAAAATGCAGGAAGAGATCAAGGCGCTTGAAACGGAGATCTCTGATCGTAAGAATGCAAACAAAGATGCTGAAGCAGCAATTGGGAAGTACAAGGAGCAGCAGAACAATGTTCGTAACAACCGTGAGTTTGAATCGATTGCCAAAGAGATTGAGTTCCAGGAATTGGAGATCAAATTGAATGAGAAGAAATCAAAAGAGGCAAAAGCGCGCATCGCAAGCAAGAAAGAATTGCTGGAGGAAGCCACTGAGCGTCGTGATTTCCGTGCAGAGGATTTGAAAGCGAAGAAAGCTGAATTGGATGAGATCGTTGCTGAAACGAAGGCTCAGGAAGATAAATTGATGAAGCAATCTCAAACAGCATTGTCTACTATGGATGAGCGTCTGGCGCGTGCTTATACACGTTTGCGTGAGAGCGCACGTAACGGTTTGGCCGTTGTGCGTGTGGAGCGTGATGCATGTGGAGGTTGTTTCAATAAGATCCCGCCGCAGCGTCAGCTGGATATCCAGGCAATGAAGAAAGTGATCGTGTGTGAGCACTGTGGTCGCGTTCTCGTACCGGATACGATCGGAGAATAAGAAAAGAAAAAAATAAGAGGAACCGCCTTGGATATATTTCAAGGCGGTTTTTGTTTGTAGCTTTGGAACGTGAAGTTTTCAGATTATCCCATATCGCCGGAAATAAAGAAGCAGTTAGAAGCCCTCGGCTTCAAGAAGCCTACGGATATTCAGTTTAAGGCAATCCGTCATATTCTCCAGGGTGAGGATGTGATGGCGATCGCACAAACGGGTACGGGTAAAACCGCGGCTTTCGCGATTCCAACGCTCCATATGATCCAGAAGGAAACTGGGAAGTACAAAGAACGAAAGCTACGATGTCTTGTTCTGGTTCCTACAAGAGAGCTTGCTCAACAAATAGCCGACGTTTATCAGCAGATCGGGAGTCTGACCGGTGTTCGGACGCTGGGGTTGTACGGAGGGGTAGAGCAGGAGAGCCAAATTTCGACACTTTTGAAAGGAGTGGATGTGCTTGTGGCAACTCCGGGCCGAATGTTTGACTTGATCTCACAGGGCGTTCTGGATATTTCAAAAGTGCGATTTCTCGTGTTGGATGAAGCTGATCTGATGCTTGACCTGGGATTTGCGAAAGATATCCGGGATGTGCTCCGGCATATTCCAAAGAAGCGCCAGACTTTATTTTTCTCAGCCACGATCTCCAAAAAGATCAAATCACTTGCTTACGATGTGGTTCGCAGTGCGATACGTATTCAGATTTCTCCGAAAAATCCGGTTTCAAAGAACGTGCATCATGCGGTACTGTTTGTGGAAATGGATGATAAGCGTTTCTTTCTGGAAAATATCGTGAAGGAATATCCGGAGAAAAAGGTATTGGTGTTTGCCCGCACAAAGGTGCGTGTTGAACGTGTGGTGGCTGCAATGGCTCGTGTAGAAGTCGAGGCGGTAGCTTTGCATGGTGGGATGGATCAAAAGGTGCGCTTTGAAATTCTTGAACGCTTTCGAAAGGGAGAGATTACGGTGTTGATTACCACGGATGTGGCGGCACGTGGAATTGATGTTCCTTCAGTTGACCTCGTTGTGAATTATGATTTGCCTGACAATCCGGAAAATTATGTTCACCGTTGCGGTCGAACCGGTCGTGGGGTCAATACCGGTCAGGCTTTGTCCTTTTGTAGCTCTCAGGAGAAAGAACTTCTACAGGAAATTGAGGAATACACTGGTGAGGAAATCGAACACTATGACTTGTCTAAAGAGGATTATCTTTCAATCCTGGAGGACTCGGAGGATGGTTCCGATGATTGGCAGTCGTTGATCAAAAAGGCCAATAGCGAAGACGGAACTGAAGATGTTTGGTAAAAGAAAAAGCCTCTCCCTGAGGAAAGGCTTTACGTGCGCTTAAGTTTTAGTTTCAGTAATTTAACGCATAAACTTGATCTCCCGCTTTTCGGATGAATTGGAAACCCGGAGGAAATACATTCCGTATTTCAGAGGCTCGGCATCGAAGCTGTATTTGTTTAATCCTTCCTTTACTATGTGGGTTGACCGGTGAACAATCTTTCCGGCAATATCTAGAATTTCAATAGTTGTGGGTTCCGGGTTCTTGGCAAGAAAACTGATTTGCGTATTACCGGCAGCAGGGTTCGGAGCAATCATCAATCCTTCGAACATCATATTTGTTTCCACCGCAATGGTGTTCAAATAAGTCATTGTTCCATCGAGGTCCGTTTGGCTAAGGCGGTAGTAGTTTATTCCGAGATTTGGACGATTATCAACGTACTCGTAGTTATTCATCACATTTGAAGTTCCCTGCCCTTTTACCGTAGCGAGCTCGGTGTAGTTGATTCCATCGGAAGAACGCTCAATGGTGAAAAAGTCATTGTTGTTTTCGGTAGCGGTGCTCCAGAGTAATTCAACGCCCTTATCGCCATATTCGTGGTGGAAATCAAAGAGACCTACCGGGAGCTGAATTACGTTAGTGGCAGAGATGCCGAATTCACAAAATGCCCCAGCGTTTCCGTCAATTCCCATGATGATCTGTGTTCCCGGAGTTGTTGTGATTGTTGCAGTCACTGTTCCTCCACTTCCTGAAGTACACCCCAGGTAATTGAGGCTGCCACAGGTTCCTGTCCAGTATCCGATCTGAAATCCGGCGGCGCCACCGTTACAGTTGATATTTGAAAAGGTAACGACTACATCGCATGGGTTGAGGCAATTCGGATCGGAAGTAAATGTATACCAGGCATTGTTTTCAATTGAACCTGCACAATACTGTGACGGAGGAGGGTCGCTGGTACCCGGCGTCATGCAATAATTGTCTGTTGCCTGAACCGTTGCGTCAACTCCCATTGCGCCTGAACACTCGTCATTGGCAGGAGTTTGTGTGTACAAACAGATCTGAGAAGAACTTGTCGGGGGATCTTTTGTCCAGACACGCATGTAATAGCAAGTGTTTGCACTCAAATTCATGTTTGAGGTAGAGATCACCGAATTGGCTGCGTTTGAATAACAACCTCCCTCGCCGGTGAATCCTGACAAAGTATTTGATCCTGTACAACCGGTGTAAACTGCATAATTTGTTCCGTTAGATCCTGCCAGTCCGGAGATGTCAAATACAATACAGTCGTTCGATGAGTTTGTGCAAAATCGAATGATACGGGCAGTTCCGCTTCCTCCGAATCCGCCTCCTACGCAATTGGAGCTGCCGCTACTGGCTGTAATAGCGTCGAAGTCGTAACACTGAGAAGTACTTGTTGGGGTTCCGGCGTCAAGTGCATTGCTGCATTGTGCCTGAACATACCCGAGTGAAAGTGTTAAACTGAAAAGAATAACGATCCTTAAATTTTTCATCTTCCTCCTCTATTTTTACTTTTCAATTTGTTCGATACGAAGTTTTTCGTACTGCTTTACGTACAGAACTTTTCCGCTAACTTCATAGCGGATTGCGCCGGTTGAAACCGGATCATTTGTTCCTTCATCTTCGGCACTGATCTCAACTTTACTTACGGATTCCGGTTGCGTCTCCGCTTCAGATGTTACTACTTCTGTGATTACAATTTTTGAGGTTGGTGCTTCTGTTTGCACCTGGCTGAAAGTTGCCTGTGAGAGGCTAAGGAATGCAGCGGCAATTCCAAGTTTTTGGTATGCACTCATTTTGCAGTTTAGTTTAAAAGGTTGTAAAATGTAGTAGCCTGTCGGGTACTAAGTTATGCCATCAACGATCAAAATTCGATAGAGTTGTCTGCTTATGAGAGACAAAAAAAAAGAAGTCTTGCAAGCTCACGAATGTGAAAAATTTAACACTTACCAGGGTGTTTTCCTGAAATTTGGGCTTGAAACAAGGGGTTGGAATTATTTATCGAGCCAATGGATGGTTTTGTCGCAATAATCTGGTGGTATGTCGTATTTATTGATTGATTGGACAACCATTTTTGAAGAATTTTTGTTGGAAAGAGTGGTAGACTTTTAGTTTGGAATCCTAAGATGTTAAAAAAAGCCCCGGGATGTCCCGGGGCTTTTTTATGAAAACAGTTCATTTACTGTTTAATAAGCTTTGATTTGTAGGTTTTATCGCGTGTAATGATCTCGACAAGATAAATGCCGTTTCCGTTTCCGCTCAGATCCATATTTGCCTGGTTTCCACCTTTATTGGTTTCGATCGTTGTATTGATAATCACTTTTCCGTCAGCACCTGTCACACGCAATGTGGCTTCTCCTTTATTGTAAGAGTTGAAGATGACTTCAGTAAGCCCGGTTGTTGGATTCGGGAATACCGATAGCATATCGTAGAAGTCTTCGAGGATGTTTACGGAGATCACTTCAGAATACTTGCCCTTTCCATCTTTGTCCCACTGATTCAATCGGTAATAATTCACACCGGTGAAAGGATCCGGATCCACAGTATAGTAATGTGTTTCGTAGTCGGTATCACCGGCTCCCTTAAGTACACCGATCACTTCGAAGTGTACGCCATCCGTTGAGCGTTCCAGGTCAAAATGGTCGTTGTTGCGCTCTGAGGCAGTTGCCCAGTGAAGCTCAACCTCATCAACTTCAGGCAGGTACTCAGCTTCGAAATCGATCAGTTCAACAGGAAGAATCGTGCAATCCAATGATGCTGTGCCGCTGAAGGAGAGGGTGTATCCTACGCCCGAATTGGCAGACCATTCATCAATTACGAGGTAGTAAGACTCACCTGCGATAAGGTTCATTGTTTCTGTCCATCCATCACCATAAACATCTTCTGTATTCTGGTTTGGCGTTACGTTGGTAACCCCTGTGTTTCCCGATGTTCCTGCATCCGAGCACCGAAGTGGGTTTCCAAGATTGTTACATGTAACGTTTGGTCCGTAAACCGCATAATCGAAGTCGTCGGTATTGTTGATTGGATCGATAGTGAAATTAAGCGTTCCGGACGTCTGAGCAGTGAATGTATACCAGTTGGTGTGGTTTTCTCCACCGGCAGGACATTGGCCCCAGATACATCCTTCCGAAACGAGGCCGGGGCCGGTAGCATTGGCTGGAACAGAGGCTGTTGAGCAAAGCGGAGTGGCGTTTTGACAATCGTTGTTATCCGTACCGTTCGGTCCCCCGGCGCAAGGTACACATTGGAGTTGCGCGTACCATCCGGATGCATTGCTGACGTCACTGGAAACAAAGTTAAACGTGAGACAGCCGCTTGCATCAGAGGAGGTGAATGAGAATGGCGTGGAGCCATTCAGGTTGCCGAAAAGTCCATTGTTGTATGCTCCTCCCCAAAGCGTAGCCTGCGTTGGAGCACTGGTAAATGTAGGGCTGAATTCCGTAGGACCATTTCGTACCCAGAGTACATCGTTTGCATTGTACGTGTTGAATTCGTAGAACGTCACCTGCATACACTGACCGGCCTGATCCGGGCAGAATACGCGATAAGGCGCATTGTTTGGGGAATAGGCAACTGTGTACACGCTGTTTGAGTAATTCCCCACATCACCATTGTCCGCGTAGGTGAAAGGTCCGCAATCATTAACGAGGCAGGCACCGATCTTTTCACCATTGAGGCCGGCGGTAGGGTGTGTATAATCTGCAGGTGGATTTACAACAACACCGCAAGTGAGACAAGCCCACTGAACGGTCATACACGCTGATTGATTTCCGCAGTTGTAGCGGCTTACAAGCAATGTGACAGTTCCCGTAAATGTCGCCGTCCAGGTAATGGTGGATTGAACCCCGCATGCATCATCATTGTAGGCGAGCACCGATCCACCACCGCATCCGGCAGAAAAAAGGGTTAACTGTGTGTCAAAGCTGGGGTCACCACATGTCGTCCAGGTGTAAGTTTCTCCGTTGGTAACACTGTAGTAGGAGTATTCTCCACCGTAAATACAGGTGTGTACTGTTACCAGGGAATTGGAGGTTGTGCTGAATGTGCCGGCAGGAAAATTCCCGCTACAATTGTAACATTGGGCAAACGTGGATTGAGCAGCTATCAGGGCAAAGACGAACAATGCGAATGTCCGACCCCGCATGTTTTTGATTGGTAGTAGGGCTTTCATTATTCTTTGAAGTCTAAGGTGTTCTTCGGCTTACGGCCGATTTTGTTGTAGGCGATCAGCGTAATTGAGAGGCCTGTAGCAGCATCTGTTTCTACTACATTGACATCTTGTCTTCTCGAAGATTCGAGCTGGTCAAGGTTGATCAATTCCAGAATGGAACTGTCTCCATTCGGAAAGGTGTAATCGTTTACGATATAATCGTAACCGTAACGTTGAATGTTAGAAGGGTAATCTGTTGTGGCTCTTCTACTTTGTTGGAACTCCAGTTGTCCGTACGTAATAGACGAACATACCAATGCACCAAGCATAAGGGTAAGTTTCATTTTAGTGTACTTAAGTCTCTTTTTCAGTTAGTTACACCGCAAATTTACAATTAACTCCCGTTTCTTGCAAGATATTTATTCATATGCACCTCAATTTTGATAATTTATTCACGTGGAATTTCCTGGCTGTTCAACTTGTAACAGGATGGCGCACAATCGGATCAACCCGACTGAATTGTTGTTCGGAGCTATCCTTTTGAGGAAACAAAAAAGGCTCCGTAGAGAGGAGCCTTTTTATGAAATTAAAAGTCTTTTATTGTTTGATCAGACGCGCTTTATAGGATTTGTCACGCGTCACAATGTCAATCATATAGACACCATTGTCCTGACCGGAGAGATCAACACTTACTTTGTTTCCTCCTTTTACGGATTCAATTGGAGTATTGATAATTACTTTACCATCAGTACCTGTTACGCGAAGGATTGCTTCTCCCTTCGTATAGGAGTTGAAGATGATGTCCGTCAAACCGGTAGTTGGGTTTGGGAATAATGAAAGCATATCATAGAAATCGTCAAGGATGTTCACTGATACGACATCCGAATATTTCCCGTTTCCGTTGATGTCCCACTGGTTCAATCGATAGTAATTTACGCCTACGAATGGTTCCGGATCCACTGTATAGTAATGTGTTTCGAGGTCTGTGGTTCCTGCACCTTTCATCGTTTTGATGATCTCATAGTTGACACCATCTGTAGAGCGCTCAAGCTCGAAACGATCATTGTTTCGCTCGGATGCAGTTGACCAGTGGAGGTCGACCATATCCGTTTCCGGAGAGTATTCCGCTTCAAATGCGGTGAGTTCTACAGGAAGGATTGTACAATCCAGTGATGCAGTACCATGGAAGCTCAGGTTGTATCCTGTTCCGGAAAGATTCGGGCTCCATTCGTCAACAACAATGATGAAGGATTCTCCTGCAACTGCATTCCAGTCGGCCAATTGAGCGTTTCCTGTTACATCTTCTGTGAAATCGGTATCTCCTCCGGTTCCCGTTGTTCCTGTAGCTCCGGAGTCTGTACAACGCAGCGGGCTTCCCAGGGAAGCGCAGGTTGCATTCGGTCCGTATACAGCGAAATCATAATCGTCGGTTGGGTCGATCGGGGTAAGTGTAATTCCGATAGTTCCGGTTGTCTGCGCCTGAACCATATACCAGATAGTATGGTTTTCACCACCGGCAGGACATGCCGAACCGGTACAACCTTCTGCAACAATACCAGGGCCTGTAGCGTCACCTGGAACTGATGCTCCTGAACACAGCGGTATCAGGTTCATGCAGTCGTTAGGATCTGTTCCGCTGGGGCCTCCGGCACAGGGCACGCACGTGAGTGTGGCGTCCCATCCAGGAGCAGTAACGGTATTGTCCGAATAGAAGCGGAAGGTGAGACAGCCGCTGGCATCTGTCGAAGTATATGTGAACGGTGTTGAAGCCGTCAAGTCTCCGTTGAGCCCTGTAATTCCAGCATAGTTCGTTGCTGATGCTGGCGGTGTCGTAATGTCCGGGCTGTTCTGCGTAGGTCCGTCTTTTACAAGAAGGAAGTCGTATCCGGGTTCAACGTTAAATGAGTTGAAAGTAACCGACATACACTGTCCCGCCTGATCCGGGCAGAACACGCGATAAATCTGATTGATGTTGGTTGAATAGTTTCCGTAAGTATCACCGTCGTCTGCATATGTCGAAGGACCGCAATCCGTCACAAGGCAGGAGCCTACATATTCATTGTTGATACCAATTGTTGGATGCGTGTAATCCGCAGGTGTTGGACAGGTGATGCAACTGATCTGTGCAACCCATCCGGCACGTGTGGTAGAGCCATTGGAAGTAAACCAGAGGGTCAGACATCCTGTAGTTGAAGTCAGAACTCCGGGAGCTACGGTTGTACTGGTCCATCCTCCAATCTGAGGGTCGGCCGTTGTAGGTCCGTCGTGTGCCGTGAGGATATCTCCCGGACGAAGGCTTAAACCCGTAATGTTGACCTGAATACACTGTCCTCCGGTGGCACAGAAGGTAGTAACGCTGTTTTCATTGTTGCCATAATTTCCGGCAGGTCCGCCGGAATCATAGAACGTCCCGCTACAGGTGTTGTAGGTGGTTGTCCCGTTGGTTGCAATATATGTTTGGGCATTGGCTGCAATAAAGGAAAACAGGAAGGCGAAAAGGAAAAGAATTTTTTTCATAGCAATATCCAGATTAGAATGAATCATTTGTGAATGAGGGGTTGATCCGCATTCATTCTTTTACGAGAATAAAGGAGTATTGCTACGTGATTGATCTGATCTCTGTAGACCTGATCCATCGTGTCATGTCGCAAATACTCGATGGATTGAAGATCCAACTTGTCAAGGATTGTACTGTCTCCTTCAAAGTTGTATTCTACCAACTCGTAATCATGACCGTAACGCTGAGCGTTACTCACTTCGCCATTTGGATTGATTTTTCGCGCATCCGAGTTTACCGGAGCCTGTGCAGATACTGAGAGAGAGGCTCCCAGAAATAGTGCAATGAGTAGTTTCAGTCGCATATGTAAGCAGATTAATGTAAATATACAGTCACTCAAATTTACTTTAAAAACGTAAGGATTGCAATTAGGTTGTCTCATACTATCCCGACTATTGATTTCCTGAAGAAGGATTGACTATACGGAGAACCTGTATTTTTTGCTATGCGCACATAATTAATGCACGGTAAATTTGGTCTGAAATTCCGGATTACAAAATGTTCACCTCGCGCTCAAGGGTAACACCGAATTTGTTTTGGATGTCATGAATGATTTGTTCGGAGAGATGAAGAATGTCCTCCCCGCTACAATCACCGTAATTGACAAGTACAAGGGCTTGTCGTGCGTGAACACCGAAATTATCCTGCCGCCAGCCTTTCCATCCGCTTTTTTCAATTAACCATCCTGCTGCCAGTTTAACTTTTTCGTCAGGGGCCGGGTAGTTTGGGGCGTCCGGGTATTCTTTCTGAATGGCATTGAAAACCGTCTGTTCTACGACCGGGTTTTTAAAGAAACTGCCGGCATTTCCGATTTCAGCAGGATTAGGAAGCTTACTTTGTCGAATGGCGATAACGGCATTGCTGACATCGCTGATGGTTGGATTCGTTACACCCATTTCTGCAAGCTTCTCCTCAATAATGCCGTATCGGGTATTGATGACGGGATTCTTTGAGAGGCGATACGTAACGCTGAGAATAATGTACTGATCTTTCAGTTGACGTTTGAAAACACTTTCCCGATACCCGAAGGCGCAGTCCTTTGCTTCAAAAGTGTGGATTTCATTGCTTGGCAAATGAAAGGCTTCCAGTGAATGGAATACGTCTTTGATCTCAACGCCATAGGCGCCGATATTCTGCATAGGGCTGGCGCCAACGCTGCCAGGGATGAGTGAAAGATTTTCGATTCCACCATAGCCATGATCAATGCAGTGCAAGACGAATTCATGCCAGACTTCTCCGGCTCCTGCTTTCAGGAAAACATGGTCCGCGGTCTCGTCTGTGTTTTCAATTCCCTTGATTTCGTTCAGCAACACAAGTCCGTCGAAGTCGTGTGTGAAAAGCACATTACTACCACCCCCGAGAATCAGCAAGGAATCATCGTTTTGTTCCTGAAGGATCGCGCGCAATTCTTCGACATTGCTAAACGAAGCGAAACGTTTGGCATTTGCATGAATACCGAAGGTGTTATAAGGCTTTAAATCGACATTTTCACGGATCATGCAACAAAAGTAGTGGAATCCGGAAAGGACGTTGCATGAGTGTCAAATAAACTTCCACGGTGCATTGTTGTTAATTCGTCCAATGCACTTAACTTTGCTCTATGCAGATCAAAAAAGTACCGCTGGAAACGGTGAATGCGTTCTCAAAGAACACACTGATGGAGCACCTCGGAATGGAGGTGGTTGAATTGGGAGATGATTTTATTGTGGGCACAATGCCGGTAGATGGTCGAACGCATCAGCCACTCGGAATGCTTCATGGTGGTGCGAGCGTGGCTTTGATCGAAAGTCTGGGATCCGTGGGGTCCAGTCTGATTGTGGATATGGACGAACGTTTTCCTGTTGGATTGGAGGTAAATGCAAACCATGTTGGTGCCATTCGTACGGGTATGGTGAAGGCAAAAGCGACAATTGTTCACGCAGGGAAAACCACCCATGTGTGGTCGGTAGATGTTCGTGATGCTGCGTCTGAGCGTTTGATTTGCACTGGCCGATTGACGGTTATGATCGTTGAAAAGAAAAAATAGAATTGGCGGATACGTTAATGTACAGGGTTCCGGGCCGGTCAACGATCGGTTTGAGCGGAGAGTTCAGGGTCGTTGACAATTGGAAAGATTGTCCGGGCTTTGTCATTTCAACTTTTGCCAAGGATAAATTATATGCTTTTGAGCAGGGGAAGGAGGAAGGAGGATTATTTCTTCCGGACACGGAAGAACCCTGTGCTTCGCAAGAGGAGTATCTGGCAGCAGCGGGATACTTTCTGGAAAATCTCAAGGGCCGTTCGTTGGACAAGGCCGTTTTCTCAAGAATTCGTAAGATTCCGTTTCATAAGAATCCGCGTCAGTTGTTCTTTCGCCTCGCTGAATTGTATCCGGAGGCTTTTGTTTACCTGGTTTCAAGTCCGCTCTTTGGGACATGGATCGGGGCGACACCGGAAATTCTGATCAGCGCACGGGAAGGTCGCGCTACAACAATGGCTTTGGCAGGCACCTTGCCGGCAGATGATGATGGAACCTGGGGACAGAAAGAAAAGGATGAGCAGGAAATTGTTCGCGATTATATCCGAAACGTATTGGAAACTTCAGGTGTGAATGATTTGAAAGAAGCAGGTCGTTCCGAATATACTGCCGGTCCTGTGAAACACCTTGTGTCGCGTTTCGATTTTGAGGTTGAAGAGGGAAAGGTGCCTGACCTTGCGCTTGCACTGCATCCAACTCCTGCTGTGAGTGGTTTGCCGCAGGAGAAGGCGGTTGATCTGATTGCTGAAACGGAGGGGCACGACCGTAAGCTCTATGCAGGAATTATTGGTTATTTGGGAAAGGAGGAGAGTCAGTTGTTTGTGAATCTGCGCTGTGCACAGGTGACAAAGGAAGCCATGTACCTTTATCTGGGTGGAGGGTTTACCGCTGATTCCGATGTTGAAAAGGAGTGGGAAGAGACTGAAAATAAAGCAAGAACGTTGTTGAACGTTGTGGAGGACTTATAAGAATGTTGACGACAAGCAAAACCGGAATAGCAGCTTTTATCGATACGGCCGTCCGATGTGGAATGAAGCGGGTAGTTTGCTCGCCGGGTTCACGGAATGCGCCATTGGTTATCGCTATTGATATGCACCCGGATCTTGAAGCGATCGTCATTCACGATGAGCGCTCTGCCGCCTTTTATGCCCTGGGGATGGCTTTGCAAAGCGGATCTCCGGTTGGGGTGGTGTGTACTTCAGGTTCTGCAATGCTGAATTATTATCCGGCTGTGGCTGAAGCCTATTATCAATGTGTTCCTTTGGTGGTAATGTCGGCAGACCGACCATCCGAATGGGTGAATCACGGTGATGGTCAAACGATTGTGCAAAGCGGGGTATATGAGAATCACATTCTTGGTGAAATGTCGGTTCCGGAAGTTTGGGCTGATTTTGCGGAGGTGGAAACCGGGGTGGTTGACATGTTCCGTCAGGCAACAACTGGTTGGAGAGGCCCCATTCATTTTAATTTTCCAATCTCTGAACCGATGTATGAATTGGCGGAGTGGACGTCGAAAACTGATCGCATCGAATTTGATGTAGATGCTGATTTTCCCGGGATCGATGCAAGCTTTCTGGATGCCTGGAAAAAGAGTAGCCGTCGAATGATCATTTGCGGGCAAATGGATCGTCAACCGGTTGTTCTGCAGCGATTAATTGAGCTTTCCGACGATAGTTCGCTGGTCATATTGGTGGAGAATACCTCCAATTTGGTGCACCATCGGTTTGTCCATTGTATTGACCGGACTTTGTGTACGATTCGCCCGGAAGAAGTTGCCGATTTTTATCCTGAAGTGTTGATCAGTCTCGGTGGGGCGGTGATTTCAAAGCGGGTGAAAGGATTTTTACGTTCTGCCGGTCTCAAAGCGCATTGCAGGGTTGGCTATGATTTTCCTGAAATGGATACCTATCGCGCGCTTTCAGCTTCCTCGGAAACATCTCCCGGGATCTTTTTGCATGCTCTGTTGGAGGCCGGATGTCCGGTAAACGGATCGACTTTCGGAAATAAGTGGAAAGCCCGCGATTATCAAATGGAGGCCCTGGCGAATGATTTTCTCCCGACGGCGCCCTACAGTGATTTAACGGTCTTCGGAAATTTACTCGATGCGATTCCGGAGCAATGTTCCCTGCACATGGGGAATAGTTCAGTGGTGCGTTATTGTCAGTTGTTTAATCCGATCCCTACGATCACTTATCGCTCGAACCGTGGAACAAGCGGAATTGATGGCTCGTTGAGTACAGCATGCGGTGCAGCCTGGATCGATCGTGGAAATTGCCATGTGATGATCACAGGTGACGTTTCCTTTTTCTACGACAGCAATGCACTGTGGTCGGGTTATTTGAGTCCGGACCTGCGAATTGTGTTGATCAACAACGGTGGTGGTGGGATCTTCAGGATTATTGAGGGGCCTTCTTCTTCCGGACAGTTGGAAAGATACTTTGAGGCGAAACCTACCGGTGATGCCCGTAACTTGTGCAAGGCTTTCAATGTTTCATACGTGCGTGCCGGATCACTGGAAGAAATGGATGCGCTTTTCGCAGATTTCTTTTCAATGAGCGAGGATGGTCGACCGAAATTGATGGAGATCGTCACACCGTCGGATATAAACGATAAAGTTCTTCGCGAATTCTTCCGTTTGCCGCAACAAGCGTGACAGAATGATTTTAATTTTGTGATAAAATAAGCTGAATGGATTTTTTTCACTTGCTTTTCACCTGGGACGGGTTTCTTTATTTTCTGATTCTCGCCCTCTTGGAGATTGTACTCGGGATAGATAATATCATCTTCATTTCCATTATTACCGATGGATTGGAGCGGGTAAAGCAGAGAAGGGCAAGAAACATTGGTTTGACGCTGGCGCTCGTTGTTCGTTTGGTGTTGCTGGCAATTGTGTCCTGGATCATGAGCATGCGTTCCGGACTCTTTACCCTGTGGGGGAATGAAATTTCAGGTCAGGATCTGGTTTTGCTTGGCGGAGGACTCTTTCTCATTTACAAAAGTACCGTTGAAATGCACAGTTCTATTTCCGGGAGACAGGAAAAAGTGTCAGGTGCGAAGAAGAGCCTTAGTGGGATTATCACACAGATCGTTTTGATTGATATTGTCTTCAGTTTTGATTCCATTATTACGGCTATTGGTATGACCAACGGAATGAAGGAGCAAACAGGCTACAGCCCGATGGTGATCATCTATGCAGCTGTCATTGTTTCCATGATTGTGATGATGCTTTTTGCCAAACCGATCAGTGATTTCATCAATAATCGTCCGACGATCAAGATGATCGCTCTTGGGTTCCTTGTAACAATTGGAGTTCTCCTGGTAGCCGAAGCTTTTGATCAGCATATTCCGAAGGGCTACGTTTACTTTGCGATGGTGTATTCATTGGTTGTGGAGTTTTTGAATATCCGCATGCGGAAAAATCAGGGGAAGAAGGAGGATGACAATTGACGAAGCACAGCTTTATCTTCCTGTGGAGGATCTCGACGAACTGGACGATGTCTACGATGTGAAACTTCATGAATTAAGGAACTTCTTCCTCTCTCAGGTTCCGGTGAGAAGTGTTTTTGAATCGAAGATCAAGCGGATGCAAAAAATGCAGGAAGCTTATCAGGTGCTGGCTGGTGAGGTGATCAACGATACCTTTGAAGAAATTGAGTTGCTGCCCTACGATCAGACCAATGTTTTCGACTTAACCGTAGCCTGGCAACAAAATCTGAGTCTGCTTCGTTTCGAAGTGGCTGTTTCGGAATCTTTCCCTGAACTTGAAGTTGTTGCTGGCCAATTGTTGGAGAATATGCGGGCGTATGCGGCGTGCTGGAACGAAGATTTTGGGGATGTACCTGAAGATATTCGGATGACCCGCCCGGAAGATGAGGTGGAATTGCTGGTAGAATTGGAGCGTTTGAGTAAGATGTCAGATCTGCAAATGAAGGATGTCGCTTCACTGGATGCGGATAATATCGTTCGGCGAGAGGCGATTCGATTATCTTTGTGGAATAAAAGAGAGGCCGATGATCGAACAATTTGAAAAACTCAGAGCGCAACTGGAATTACAGGAATGGCCGAATATTTACATGTTTAAATTCATCGTTCCCAATGAAAGTGAAAATGTGGCGAAAGTGACGGCGTTGTTCGATGAGGCCTCGGATTTGAATTACCAGCCCTCACGGACAGGGAAATATATCAGTATCAGTGCCAAAGAAATGATGCTGGATGTAGATTCGATCATGGATAAGTATTACCGTGCCGCGAAAATTGAAGGACTAATTGCGTTGTAAATGATTTTGGTTGGATTTAGTTTCATGCAGGTTGTCTACGGGGTTTTGTATACCTCGCTTGGGTTGCTTGTGGTTATTGTTTTATACAGGCTCTTGTTGAAACGACTCTCACGCGGGGCGATCGACCAGAAAAATTACTGCGAACTGCACTCGCTGGAAGTTAACCCTGGGAAAGGAGAGCTGCCTTTCTACTTTATTTCGGGAGAAGCGCGCCGGGTACGTCTGACGCTTTTGGATGCTAAAATGAATTTTCTGCAGGAAATTGCTTCACTGGATTGCAAGGTAGGAGGAAATATTGTGCGTTTTGACAGTACGAAGATTCCGGATGGGAACTACTTTTACTGTCTGGAAACGGACAATCAGAAAGTTATGAAGAAGATGTCCGTCAAAAACACATAGCATGACAAGTTGGCACCAATAATTTATTGGCAAAAAAATTGTCCAACGCGGATTTACAATTAAATTTATGCCGCAAAGGCGAAACTTAAAACATTAGAATTATGGCATTAGAGATAACAGATGCGAACTTTGAGGAAGTGGTGATGAAATCCGACAAGCCTGTTGTAGTGGATTTCTGGGCTGAGTGGTGTGGACCTTGCCGCATGATCGGGCCTTCTATCGAAGAGATGGCAGGAGAGTACGAAGGGAAGGCGATCGTTGGGAAAGTAAACGTGGACCACAACCCAGGTGTTTCTGCTCAATTCGGAGTACGCAACATCCCTACTGTACTTTTCATCAAGAATGGTGAGCATCACAACGGGAATTTTCGCCAAGGCGGAATCGGCCTTCAATTGTTTGAGAACCGTCCAGCCGTCCAGGCCCGGCATCATCACATCCAGAGTGATGATATTCGGCGCGATTTC